>CAYQKN010000010.1:0-51427 GCA_964417885.1 uncultured Burkholderiales bacterium
GGCGCCGTCTTGCGCGAAATAATCGCGCCACCCGGTGCGACCGCGGCGGTACCGGTGACCACCGGCTGGTCGCGGGCCGAGCCGAAAGTGTGGGCGTAGACCCAGGTGAACTCGGCGCCGATCAGGAAAATCTGCGCCGAGTAATAGACCCAGACCAGGATGATGATCAGCGAGCCGGCCGCGCCGAATCCCGATGCGATGCCGCTCTTGCCGATGTAGATGCCGATCAGGAACTTGCCGATGGTGAACAGCAGCGAGGTCACCAGCGCGCCCAGCCACACATCCTGCCACTGCACCCTGGCGCGCGGCATCATTTTGTAGATCATGGCGAACACGGTGGTGGTGAGGGCAAAGGTGATCAGCAGGTTGACGGTCTCGGCCACCATCGCCCAGCCGCTGAACATGCCGCCCCACCATTTGCCCAGTGCTGCCATCAGCGCGCCCATCACCAGCGAGACCATCAGCAGGAAGGCGATGCCGAGGATCATGCCGAATGACAGCAGGCGGGTGCGCAGCAGCCACCACAGGCCCATCAGGCCGCTGGTCTTGTCGCGCGCCGGCGCGCGCCAGATGCGATCCAGCGCGTCCTGCAATTCGCCGAACACGGCGGTGGCGCCGATCAGCACGATGATGACACCGATCACAGTCGCGGTGATGCCTTCGGCGGGCTTGCTGACGCTTGCCAGCACCCCTTCCACGGCACTGGCCGTCTCATGTCCCATCAGTCCCTGCAGCTGGCCGAATATCTCGCCACGCACGGCCTCGGCGCCGAACACCAGGCCGGCGACCGACATCACGATCAGCAGCAGCGGTGCCAGCGAGAACAGGGTGTAGTACGACAGCGCGGCCCCCATGCTGGGGGCGTAGTCGTCCAGCCACGCCACGGCGGCCCGCTGGACCAAAGTCCAGAGTTCCTGGTAGGACCGGTTTTCGCTCACGAATTCCCGTTCACCGTCGCTGCACCATCAGCCAGGCTGGCAGTGCAGCGACTCGGAGAGCTTGCGCGTCGCGTCAGATCACCGAGGTCCAGTTGCGATCGACGCGATTCCATGCCGCATGGGCGGCGGGGCTCACTTCCTGCCAGGTCGGGTCGAGCTCGCTGCGGCTCAGGTTGTAGGCGGCGGCGAGTTCCGCCTCGGCATCGGCGAAGTTGCGGCCGTCATAGCGCACGCGGCCTTCCCAGCCGGCGCGAAACGCCGGTGCGTAATATTCGAAGGATTTGCCCTGCACGTAATATGGCTCAAGCAGATAGCTTTCCTTCCAGTAAATTTCTTCCGCGGTCGGGCTGATGGCTTCCGCCACACCCTTGCCGGTCAATCCGCCGGCGATCGCACCGACTGCCGCGCCGATCACGCTGCCGATCGGGCCGCCGACTGCCATCCCTACCGCCGCGCCCGCCACGCCGCCGGATGCCGCACCGGTACCGGTGCCCAGCGGATGCGCACCGGGGGTGCCGGTGATCGGGTCGCGGTTCAGGTCCTGTTCGTTGCTGACGACTTTGGTGGTGATGATTTCTGTCATGGTGTTGCTCCTCTGCCGCCTGTCGACGACCTGTAGTGTCCGCCGCGGCACGGATTGCCGGCGGTGCAAGGCTCGCTCGGCGCGCCGGGATGCGCGGACGACGGGCCCATGCCTGCACATTAGGCCGGGCACACTTTTCCATCTGTGCGTCAGCACACCGTGGACAAAAACGGCGCACGCTGCCGTAGCAGTCGTGCGCCGTGAAGACGACCGGAACAGGGGCCGGCGCAACAGGCAGCCGCCCCGTTGCCGATTAGCGGCTCGCGGTATTCACTGCCTTTGCCGGTGCCCACGGTTCCGGCACCCGGTTCTTGATCGCCGGGATCGACTGCAGGTAGTGGTAGATGGCGTCCAGGTCGCCGTCGGTGAAGTTGTTGTAGGCCGGGACCGGCATCGGCGGCAGCACGGCACGGCCGCGGCCCATGTGACGGCCGGTGCGGATGGTGTCGCGGAAGTTCTTCGCCGTCCATTTGCCCATGCCGGTTTCCGCATCGGGTGTGAGGTTGGCGGTGAAACTTACTCCCCACGGGCCGGCCCAGGCGGTGTTGGTCGCAGCCGAGGTGACCAGCCACGGGCCGGCCGGCAGGGTGGGGGGCGGTGGCATCACCAGGCCTTCCGGATGCCCGGAGAGTGCGCGGCTCATGTCGGGCTCCGGACCGTTGGCGCCGAGCTTGAACGGCGTGTGGCAATCGTGGCAGCCCGAGGTGGAGACCAGGTACTTGCCGCGGGCGACGAGGTCGGCGCTGGCGGCGGATGCGGGCTGGCTGGCGATGACCAGCAGCGGCGCGGCGATGAGGGTGCGGATCAGGGTGGCGATGCGCGGTTGTTTCATGACTACGGCTCCTTGTGCGGTTTGAGTTGGGAAATCCAACCTTCGATGAGGGCGGTGCCGGCCGGATCGGCGGCATGGGTGCCCAGTGGCGGCATTTGTACTGCGGGATTGCGCGAGCGCATGCGAATGCCAAGCACGCTCTCGTCCGGCCGGGCCGGCTTGATGATGGGGTGGGGTGCCGCCGCGCCCTGCGGGCGGAAGCGGCTCGGCGCGTCGATCGCCGAGCGGCGGACCTGTTCACGGCTGGCGGCGGCGTCAGTCACCGTTTGCGCCAGGATCAGGCCGACAGGCGCGGGCGAGCCGTTGTCGTTGTGGCAGTGGCCGCAGTTGGCGTGCAGGTAGCCCAGCGCGGCGCGTTCGGTGGGCGTGTCCGCGGCGATGCGCGGCGGGCGCGCCAGCAGGGCGGGCGGCAGGTTGCGGATCAGTCCGCGTGCCACCAGTGACGGCAGGTCGAGGTCGTCCGCGCCCGGCAGGCTGGCGGGCACGGCGCCCGGATCGCGATCCGGTGACAATTGCAGCGCGCCGACGCCCAGCACCGGCACCGCCGCACCTTCGTGGCAAACGGTGCAATCGGCTTGGGCCGGGATGTCGTAGCGGCCGTCCGGCGCGCCGCTCACCGGCATCGCGCGCACGCCGCGTACCGGCGCCAGCCGCGCGTCGCTGCCGTCGGCATTCCACAGGTAGGTGGCGTATTGCCAGCTGCCATCGGCGCGGCGTTCGATGTAGCGGGTTTCGACCGCCCGGTCGTGCGCGAACTCCTTCCACAGCCGGGTGCCGCGCGGGAACTCCCAGGCGTCGGGGTTGGCGGCGTCGATCTGTGTCCCCGGCGGCAGATACAGCCAGCGGCGCTTGGCGGCACCATCCGACCACAGCGCGTATTGCGGCGTGAACGGCATCACGCCAGCACCGGTTCCGGCCGGTGATCCAGGCGCGAACAGGCCGGTTTCATGCAGGTGAAGCGGCGGATCGGCGCTGGCACGCGCGCCCGGTGCCGGCACGGTTGGCGGCGTGCCGGCACCGGCCACCATGGCGGCCGTCAGCGCGAAGACGCATGCGGCGGTGACGCGCGGCGGAAGTTGACGAAGGTATCGGCGGGTGCGGTTCATGTTGGTCTGGCAAAAAAGTCATCGCCGGCTGGCAAGGGCTGAGGGTTCATCCGGCACCGGAAAAAAGCGCTCCCGCCTGTCGGAAAAAAAACGACAAGTCCTGCATGGTCCGGGAGGGGGTGCGGCGCGCGACGCGGGCGTCGGCGGCGTGGGGGACAGCGCGAGTTTCAGGCGCCGGAAAAATCGGTCAGCGGGCGGCAATGCATAGGCGGGTCAAGGCGGGTTTTCGATCGGACGCATTCTGGGCGATGGCGGCGGCGAAATAAATCAACAGGTGATGAAATGGCGAAAATGCGCCGTGAAGTGCGGCCGGAACGGCCTCTTTTGCGATTGCAGCGGTTTGCCGCGGCCGGCTGCGGCGCGTGCGCAACTCTTGCTAGACTGGCGGCATGAACGACGAACAAGCCCGCCTGCTGCGAAACCTGGTGCGCGAACAGAATGTCGCCTCGCTCGGCACGCTGCACGCCGGCGCGCCGTTTGTCTCCATGGTGCCGTATGCGCGCCATCCCGGCGGCGCCGAATTTTTCATTCACGTCAGCGCGCTGGCGACGCATACCGGCGACATGCTGGCGAGCCCGCGGGTCAGCCTGATGATCATGGCGCTGCACGCCGACAGCGCGCAAAGCCGCGCGCGCGTCACGGTGCAGGGTGATGCGCGGCAGATTCCCACCGGCTCCGCCGAGTACGCGGCGGCGAAGGCGAGCTATCTGGCGGCATTCCCCGATGCGGCGGGAATGTTTGAACTCGGTGATTTTTCGCTGTTCAGGATCGTGCCGGTGTCGGCGCGCGTGGTGGGCGGTTTTGCCCAGGCATTCAGCCTCGGTGCCGAGTCGTTTGCGCGGGCAATGCATGAAACCTGAGTGGCGGGCTGCGGCATGACGACCCCGGCCGCGATGGCGCACCAAGGCCGGTCCGCCGCCGGGTCGCTGGCTGCGCGCCTGCGCAGCGAGACCAGGTCGCTGCACAGCGATGTCGAACGCGCCGGCATGATGCCGCAGATGCTGAGCGGGCGCCTCGACCGGCTGACCTATTGCCACCTGCTGCGAAATTTTCACGCCATCTACCAGGCGCTAGAGTCGGCACTGGATCGGCATTGTGGCCTCGTGCCGGTCGCCGCGGTCTGGTTTGCCGGACTGGCGCGCACCGCCGCGCTGGAGCGCGACCTGCTGGACCTGCACGGTGAATGGTGGTTGCAGGAACTGCCGGTGGCCGAGGCGGGCGAGCGTTATGTCCGGCGGCTGGCAGAGCTCGATCAGCGCGATCCGCTGCTGCTGGTGGCACATGCCTACGTGCGCTATCTGGGAGACCTCAGCGGCGGCCAGATCCTGCGCAGAATCGTTGCCGGCGCACTCAATCCGGCGGCACCGGACAGTGCGGCCGGGGCGCGCTTCTACCTGTTCCCGGCGCCTGGCGCGGTCGAACTGGCGCAGCAGTTCCGTGCCGGCCTGGGCGCAATCGTCGTTGACGGCGACGCGGCATCACGCATCGTGGCCGAGGCGCAGGCGGCGTTCCGTCTGCACGGCGAGCTGTTCGAGCAACTGGCCGACGTGAACCCTGCAGGCGGACCGGCGCTACGGTGAGCGGCTGGTGTAATCGCGCAGTTGCCGGTACAGCGCCGCGGCGCGTTTGGTCGATGCCTCCAGTTCCTCCAGCAGCGGCACCGCCGCGGCGCCCGCCGCCGCATCGGTGATCTCCATCGCCGCCAGGTTGGCATTGGCGAGAATCGCCGTCAGCACCTCGTCCGGCTCGCGCAGCAGGCGCGAACCCGGCTCCAGCAGCTGCTCCGCGCGCTGGGTCTCCGCGATCGCGTTTTCAAAATGCTGGCGCGCGGCGGCGGCGTTGCGGCTGTGGGTCAGGTCGGTGAGGATGATGATGAAGCCGATCGCCTCGCCGCTCGGTCCCGGCACAATGTCGGCCAGCATCCGCACCGGCAGCGGCGCGCGCCCGGCAGCCGCCACCGCCAGTTCGCCCCGCCATGACCGGCGCTCCGTCACCAGCGTGCGAAACACGGCCGCGGCGGATTGCGGCTCGGTGAAATGACCGGCCAGGCCCGCCAGCGGGCCCTGTGCCGCTGCCGCCGGCAGCAGGCGCGAAAATGCCTCGTTGACGAACAGCACATTGCCTTCCGGACCGGCAATGATCACCGGCTCCGGCGCGCCGGCCACCTCATGGCGCACCTGCGACAGCTGGTGCTGGGCAATCAGTAGCCGCACCACCTGCACCTGCAGCATGAAATCGGTGATCGAGTGGCCGATCGACCGCGCCAGCACGATGTCGGCGCGGCTCCAGCGGACGGCGGTGCCGCGAACGATTTCCGACCAGGCGGCAAATGAACGCCGCGGCGACAGCGTCAGCGGGTCGTTGCTCAACACCGGTTTGGCCGGATCGCCCGCCCAGGTCACCTCGGATACCTGCTCGCCGCGCAGCCAGATCAGGAAATCCGGCTGCGAGGGGGACAGCCGCACCGCCAGCACGCCGCTGGCGGTCGGCGTCAGTGACGCCAGCGCCGGATTGGCGCGCTCGATCGAGGCACAGGTGTAGAGACCGTCTTTTTCCTCGCCCGCGATCCAGCGCGCGAGCGTGCGCAATTCCGGTGTCGACGGCACCTCGCCCGCGGTGGTGATCTCGCCGTCGTACACCAGCGCCACCCCGGTCGCCTCCAGCGGCTGCAGCAGCGCGCGCGGCTGCTGGAACAGGGCGTTGCGCCAGTCGCCATCCGACGACGTGGCATCGATCAGCCGCAACTCGAGCCGGCGCAGCAATACGTCGACCTGGCCCTGGACGTAATTTTCCAGCGCGGCAATACGGGTGGCGATGACCTCGCCGAGCAGTTCGGAGGCGGCGCGGACGGCGTAGCGCACCGGCAGCGGCGCGTAATGGTGGCACGCCACCAGACCCCACAGGCGGCCTTCGCGCACCAGCGACACCACCAGCGTGGCGGTGACGCCCATGTTCTTCAGGTACTGGATATGCAGCGGCGACATGCTGCGCAGGTAGGACAGCGACATGTCGAGCTCGTCGCCGCTGCCGGGCCGCAGGCGCGGCAGCACCGGCACCGGTTCATAGCCGGCATCGACCAGCACCCGCGCGCGATTGCGGATGTAGAGTTCGCGCGCGCGTTGTGGAATGTCGGTGGCGGGGTAACGATGGCCGAGCAGGGAATCGAGCTTGTCGTCGCGCGCCTCGGCGATGATTTCGCCGTGTCCGTCCGGGTCGAATTTGTACACCATGACCCGGTCGTAGGGAATGATTTCGCGGAAGCAGCGGACCACGTCGTCAGCCAGCGAGGCGATGCTGAGCGCATTGCTGAATTGTTGTACGGCGTGGGCGATTTTCTGTTGCAGCTGCTGGTTGGAGGCGCTGATCGCGCGCGGGTCGAATGCCGCCAGCAGTTCGATTTCAAGCACCAGCCCGCCATCCGGGTGCAAGTGCATGATGCCTTCGAGTTCGCGGCCGCCGGCGGCATGGCATCGCACCGGCCGGCGTTCTTCCACGGCCAGTTCGGCTTGCACCGCGCGCACCTGGCCGTCGAGATTGCCGCCCAGCACGCTTGCCGGCCGGTTGAGCAATGCCTCGTGCGCCACGCCCAGAACCTGTCCGGTATTGGCGCTGGCCTGCAGCACCATCAGGTCGGACTCGCGCAACACCAGCAACGCGCCGTGCGGCTGGATCGAGCCGGCAAAATGAATCAGCTCGCGCTCGCAGTTGGTCAGGTCGGCCTGGCCAAACGCCGGGCTCTCAAGCGTGTTTTTGAGCATCTCCTCATCCCGCCGAAAGTGGACCGGCCTGGCGCCGATTTTGTTCTCTTGTTTCCGCCTGCCTGCTGGCCGCGGCGGATCGTAACGCAGTCTACGCGAGAGCGTGAGGGTTTGAAAGCGCGCGCCGGCTGCTGTGACAGGCACCGCCGGCCGGCGGTATCAGGGCATGCGGCGCGGGCGCGCCGCGCGGGTCAGTGGACGCGGCGCGACGCGAGGTTGGTGACGATCTCGGTGCCAACCACCGTCCTGGTGCGCATGATGAAGCCGACGCATGCGCCGTCGTTCGACGGCAGCAGCGTGGCCGAGACCTCGACCTGCATGCCGCGGCCGTTTTCGCCGCGCAGGCCGCTGGCGAACAGCGGCACCACGCCGTTTTGCAGCAGGGCGCCGATGGTCTGGGCAACGCTGTGATCGGTGGAATTGAGCCAGCCGCTGAGCGGACGGCCGACCGCCTGGTTGACATCGTCCAGTTCCAGCAGCGCGGCGAAGGCGGGGTTGGCCATCGTCACCAGTCCGTGCTGGTCGGTGATGACGATCGCATCCTGGGTTCGCTCCGCCAGTGCGGCCAGGGTCGATTCGGCAGCCGGGTTGGCCATCTGGTCGACCACCAGGCTGGCGCGCAGCAGCAGCACGCTGCTGCCGGGCGCATTGTGCGGCGCGGCCGAAACCCGCAGCGGATGTCCGCCGTTGGCCAGCCGCACCCGCGCTTCGGTGCTGCGGCCGGCGGCCAGCGCGCTGGTCAGCAGTCCATCCAGCACCGGTCCGAATTCGGGTTCGACGCCGATGCGCGGCGACTTGCCCGCCAGCTGCTCAGCCGGCATGGCGAACAGCCGCGCGGCGGCCTGGTTGGCGTCGGTGATCTTGAGCGTCGCGGTATCGATCACCATCACGGCATCGGTGGCAAGCTGGAACAGCAGCTGGTAGCGCGACTCGGCCTGGCGCATTTTCCAGTAGTGGCGTTCCATTTCCTGCTGGGTGTTGACGAATCGCTGCTGCATCGCCTGCACCGTGCGCAGGTCGCGGCCGACGGCCAGCAACGGCCCGCGCTGGCCGAGGCGAACCGCGGTATAGGCGTAAGGAACATCGGGGCCGATTTCACTGGTGTGGGTGACCTGGCGCTGCTTGGAGACGCCGTTGGCGGAAACATCGCGCACCAGTTCCTCGATCTTGACCCGGGTCTCGGCGGTCACCGTGTCCTGCAGCGACCGTCCCAGCCAGTCGGCCGACAGGGCACGCACCGCCTCGGGGTCGCTGCCGCCGGGGACCACGTTTTCAATCACGCCATTGGCGTCGAGTACCAGTGCAACATCGTTGGCCACCAGAACCAGCATGTCCGCCAGCATCGGCGCGAGCGTCGACAGCGGACTGAGATCAAATGGTTTGGCCGGTGAATCTGTCATGACCGTTTCCTTCGGTGGCTGCGTCGCGCCGTGTACGGCAGCCCGGTGACCGAAGTGACCGGGCAGGCCGCGGGGAAGTGGAGAGCAGGTTATTCCGGGGAATACCGGCCGGAAACGCTGTTCTGCCCCAAGTGGCATGCGAGAGCTAGAGCCCACGCCGCCAGTTTATTGCTTTCCGCCAGTGGTGAGAAGGTAAAACGCCCGTCATTTGCCTTTCATTTGCAATTTTTAGACCTGGATCAAATGTTTTCGGCTGGCGGCGGCACAACGCGCGGGGCGCTGTCGGCGCCCTGCACGCCACGGTGGCACCGGCGGCTGGCAGGGGTGTGCGTACAGAGCCAAACTCCAGCACTGGTGCGGCTCGCAGGGCAAAAATGGCTGGAGAATGGCTCCAGTGGGGGACTTTCGTTCTGCCCCGGCTCCGCTGCCGTCGCCAGGCGCGGCGTGGCGCCGCATCAAACCGGCACGTTGCCGGACGGCGCGCCGTTGATCTGCGCGGCCAGGCGGAAACTGTTCCGGCCGGATTGCTTGACGTCGTACATCGCCTTGTCCGCCATCCGCACCAGTTGCGCCGGATGCAGGGTGTCCGCCGGGTACATGGCGATGCCGTCGCATATCGGCTCGCCGATGGCGGCCAGCAGGTTTTCGGCCAGGGCGGCCGCGTCGGACGGCTGCTGGATCGCGCGCACCAGCACCACGAACTCATCGCCGCCGGTGCGCGCCACGGTGTCGGAATCACGCACGCTCTGCTTGAGGCGAACTGCCAGCGTCTTCAGCACCGCGTCGCCGGCGGCATGGCCGAACTCGTCATTGACATCCTTGAAGCCGTCCAGATCGATCATCAGCACCGCAACCTGTTCCTGGTTGCGCGCGGCGGCGGACAGGGCGCGTTCCAGCCGGTCCTCGAGCAGGCGCCGGTTGGGCAGGCCGGTCAGCGGATCTTCCAGCGCCAGGCGGTGGATTTCTTCCTCCTGCTGGCGAATCTCGGTGATGTCGGTGATCGAGCCGACAAAGCGGGTCGGTCTGCCTGACGCGTCCCACTGCGCCTGGCCATGCCCCCGCACCCAGACCCAGCTGCCGTCGGCACGCAGCAGGCGAAAGGTCTCGTTGATCGGCGTGTGCCGCTTGAGATGGCCGATGTAGGCAGCCTTGACGCGCAGGCGGTCCTCGCGATGCACGCGATCCATGATCGGCATCAGCTCGGCGGTGCGGGCGGAGGGCGCAAAGCCGAGGATCTCGCAGAAGCGATCGGAAAACGTCGTTTCCTGCGTGGTCATGTGGTGATCGACAATGCCGCTCTGCGCCGCGCGCACCACCAGCATCATCTGTTCGCGGCTCTCGCGCAGCGCCGCCTCGGCCAGCCGCTGCTCGGTGACGTCGACCAGCACGAACACCGCCGCGCCATTGACCGGATCGTCCGGATCGATGGCGCCGCCGCGCACCTTGCACCAGAACCGGCTGCCGTCGAGGCGGACAAATTCCTCGGTGTAGTCGCAGGATTCGCCGCGGGCGAACGCCGAATAGATCTCGCTGCCGCGGATTTCCCAGCGTTCGCGCGAGCCGAACCAGCCCTCGGTGGTCTTGCCGATGATCGACTCAAGCGGCGCGCCGAGCATTCTCGCCATGTGTCCGTTGCAGTCCTCCACCAGTCGCCTGCGGGTCATGATGATGCCCGCCGGTGCATTGCTGAAAATCGCCAGCTGCTGCAGCAGGGCGGTGCGCAGCGCGGTCTCGCGTTGCTTCAGCACCGTGATGTCGTTCAGTATCGCCACCACGCCATGCTCGGGCTGGCCCGGCACCACGCTCTGCATGGTGGCATCGCAGGTGATGGTGCCGCCGGACTTGGTGCGAAAGTCGTACTCCTGGTGGTAGGCCTCGCCCCTTGCCAGCGCGGCATACCCCTGCTCGCCGATCTCGCGCCACTTGGCCTCGTCCGAATAGTAGATCTTGGTCGGGCTGCCGATCAGCTCATGACGCTCGTAGCCGAGCATGCGGGCAAACTGCGGGTTGTAGTCGATGATGCGGCGTTCACGGATGTAGGCGACGCCGGCGGTGACCGATTCGAAAATCAGTCGCTGCTGGCGATTGGCGCGTTCGACCTCGGTCTGCGCGTCGATCGAAGCCACCAGGGCACGGCGGAACTCGATGAATGCCAGCACCAGCCCGGCGGCAAACATCGCGGCCATCGCGCCCATCGTGTTGTACAGGGTGCCGCCGAGGTAGAACAACTTGCCGATTACCGCCACCAGCAGCGGCGCGTTGAAGGCGATGAAGGCATGCCGGCTGGCGCCCAGCACCCCGGCGCTGCCGAGCGAAATTCCGCCCATCACCAGCACCACAAACAGCTGCAGTTCGACGGTCAGCGGGCCGATCAGTGCCAATCCCGCCCAGACCAGGCCCATCATGCCGGCGCCGACCGCCACCGCATATTCCCAGGCCAGCGGATTGGTCTCCACCGTGTTCGACTGGCGGTACGACCAGTAGAGGCCGAAGCGCCCGATGGCGACCAGGACCGCGGCGCCGTACCAGGCCCACAGCAGCAACGGCTCAACCGTGCCGTGGAGCACGCCGGCCGCCAGGCTGCTGACCCCCAGCGTGATGACGATCGAACGCGGCCACATGCGAAACAGCATGCGAACCCGCTGTACGTCGTGCTGGTGGCCCGGCTCCCGCTGGTTGAAGTTGTTTTGTGCGGACATAGGTGCGCTTTGGTACAAAGCAGTTTTACACCTTCATCGCCAGCCGGAACAAGACGATTTGGTGAAACACTGTCGATATGACCATCTGTTAACTGTGGCCGCAGCGCTGTTGTTGCGGCAGGGCCGGACACCATCGGCGCGCGGAAGCGGACTCTTGCCACCGATCGTTTCGCAGCGTTACACCGCATCACAGGGGGCGTGGGAACCATTTGCGCTGCCCGCGGCAATGCAGCCATGCGCCTTGTTCAAATGGGAGAGGCAATGATGTCTTACACGGTATGGCTGCCGGACCTGCGGCGGTTTTTGTTTCTGCTGTGCACGCTGCTGCCGGCTGCACCGGTTGCCGCCGGCGCTGACAGCCTCAACGATGCGCTTGACGCCATTCGCCAGCAGCTGAAGCTGCCCGGTGCGGCCGGCGTGGTCATGCGCGACGGCAACGTGGTGGCACAGGGGGTAACCGGCGTGCGCCGTCTCGGCACGGACGACCGGATCGCGATCGACGACCGGTTTGCCATCGGTTCGTGTACCAAGCGCATGACCGGGCTGATGATCGGCCGACTGGCCGACGACGGCAAGCTGGCGCTGGACGGCACGCTCGGCAAGCTGCTGCCGGATGTGCCGATGCGCGACGCGTACCGGAACGTCACGCTGCAGCAATTGCTGAACTTCACCGGTGGCATCCCGGCCTACGAGCGCATCGGCCCGAAGTTCACGCCGCAGTTGTTTGACCTCGAGGGCACGCTGGCCGAGCGGCAGGCGAAATTCATCCGCCATCTGCTGATGGAAACACCGGCCGGCCCGGCCGGCGGCAAGGCGGTCTACTCCAACGCCAGCTACACACTGGCGGCACACCTGGCAGAAAGGGCGGCGGCGAAGGACTACGAAACCCTGATGGACGAGAAGGTGTTTCGCCCGCTGGGACTCAAGCGCGCCGGCTGGGGCCGGCCCTGGATGCCGGCGCGTCCGGCCGAGCCGTGGCTGCACCTGGCCGGTCCGGACGGCTATGTGGCGGAGCCGGACCGCTTGCGTCCGCCCGAGCAGATTTTCCAGGCCGCCGGCAATGCCCACATGTCGGTGGGCGATCTGGCGACGTTCGCGCAGTACGAACTGGCGGCACTGCGCGGCCGGGACCCGTTGCTCAAGCCGGCGACATCGCGGCTGTGGCACGCCATGGGGCGCGGCGGCAGCGAGCCGATCGTGACTGCCGGCGGCACGCCGGCGCTCAGCGCCTGCTACGCGCTGTGGCCGGGCCGCGACATGGTTGCCGCGTTTGCCGTCAATGGCGGCTCGCCGGGTGACGAGGCGTGCAATGCCTTCGTGCAAATGGTGGCGAAGAAATACGCCGGCTAGGTCCGCGTGACTAGAACCGCTGGTCAGCGTGCAGATAGCGCCACTGTCCGGGTGGCAGTTTCGCCATCGACACGCGGCCGATGCGGATGCGCTTCAGCGACAGGATCTGCACCCCGGCGTTGAGGCACAGTTGCGCAATCTGGCCGGGCTGCGCGCCCTTGAGCGCGAACCGCAGCCGCTGCTCGCTCTGCAGGCTGACCTTGGCCGGCGGCAGCGCGCGGCCGTGGAGCATGGCGCGCTGGTTGAGCTGTTTCAGGCTGGCGGGCGAAACCGCGGCCGCGACTTCCGCCACATACTCCTGCTCCACCGTCGCGGCGTTGTCGATCAGCTTGCGTGTGACGCGCCAGTCCTGCGTCAGCACCAGCAGGCCGCCGGCATGGGCCTGCAGCGGCAGCACCGACGTCAGCCTGGCGTAATGGCGTTTGAGCGGCTTGATGCCGGCATCGTCGCCGGCGTCATGATTGGCCGCGCTGATCGCCGGCAATGCCGCGCTGCCGGCTTCCGCGGCCGGCTGGTGGAACAGGATCGTGACCGGTTCAGCTTCGGTCAGTGTCGCTTTCGGGTCGAGCACGATAACTTGCGCGGCGACCCGAAACTGCGGTTCCTCGATGACCGTTCCGTCAACCGTCACCCAGCCACCTTCAATGTAGAGCTCTGCCTCGCGCCGCGAGCAGGGCACCATTTCGGCAAGGCGCTTGGCGAGACGGACGGGTTCGGTCATGACATTCTGGCTTGGTGGTGGACGTTCACGGTGGGACCATTGTAAGCGCGCACGTTAAGATGCCGCCTATGACAGCAAAAACAAATCGCGGCCTGCCGGACGGGCTGACGCTGGAAGCCATCGTCAGCCAATTGTCGGTGCAGATCGGCTGGGAGGCGATGGCGGCGGCCGTGCCGGTCCGCTGTTTCAGCCACGAGCCGAGTGTCAAATCGAGTCTCAAGTTCCTGCGCCGCACGCCGTGGGCGCGGGAACGGGTCGAGGCGCTTTACCTGCGGGAAATCGCGGCGCCGGATGGACGCGGGAATGGGCAGCCGTGACGGTTGTCTGCACCGGTGAGCCCACCGCTCCATCCGTGCCGTTCAATGGCGCCCGATGCCTGCTACGGCGTTGCCGCCGGCCCGTTTTGCCCAACCGCAACCATTCAAAGTAGAAAAGTAGAGTCCATGCACAACCCGCCAATGCACGCCGAAAAGGCCCCCGGCAACGCAGTCCATTTCACCGAGCTGGCCTTCGACAACACCTTTGTGCGCGAACTGCCGGCCGATCCGGTCGTCGACAATGTCCCGCGCCCGGTGCGGCGCGCACTGTATAGCGCGGTGCTGCCGACGCCGGTGCGCGGCCCGCAGCTGCTGGCGTGGTCGGACGACGTCGCTTCAATACTTGGCCTGGCCGGGCCTGGTCCGGCCGACAACGTGCTGGCAGAAATTCTCGCCGGCAGCAGGGTGCTGGAAGGCATGGCGCCGTATGCCGCGCGCTACGGCGGGCACCAGTTCGGCAATTGGGCCGGCCAGCTAGGCGACGGCCGCGCCATCACGCTGGGTGAAGTGATCGGTGCCGACGGCCGGCGCCAGGAACTGCAGCTCAAGGGCGCGGGCCGGACCCCGTACTCGCGCACCGCTGACGGCCGCGCCGTGCTGCGCTCGTCGGTGCGCGAGTTTCTCTGCAGCGAGGCGATGCACGGGCTCGGTGTGCCGACCACGCGCGCGCTCAGCCTGGCGGGAACCGGCGAGGCGGTGATTCGCGACATGTTCTACGACGGCAATCCGCAGGCTGAACCGGGTGCGGTGGTGTGCAGGGTGGCGCCGTCGTTTGTCCGTTTCGGCAATTTTGAAATTCTCGCCGCCCAGCAGGAACACGACCTGCTCAGGCAGCTTGCCGATTATGTCCTGCGCCATCACTACCCGCAGTTCGCGTCCACTCCCGACGGCTATGCACAGTGGTTTGCCGAGGTCTGCCGGCGCACCGCGGTGATGGTGGCGCACTGGATGCGGGTGGGCTTCGTCCACGGCGTGATGAACACCGACAACATGTCGATCCTCGGCCTGACCATCGACTACGGGCCCTATGGCTGGCTGGAAGGCTTCGAGCCCGGCTGGACGCCGAATACCACCGATGCCGCCGGCCGCCGCTATGCCTATGGCGCGCAGCCGCAGATCGCGCACTGGAACCTCGGCCGCCTGGCCGGGGCGCTGCACCCGCTGATTGGCGATGAATCCTTGCTGCACGATGGACTGGACCAGTTCGGACAGACTTTCAACCTGACCGCGCGGCGCATGCTGGCCGACAAACTCGGCTGGCGCGAGCTGGAGCTTTCGACGGGTGACGATGCGGCCGGCGATGAGCCGCTGCTGGCTGAGTTGTTCGCATTGCTGCAGCAAACCGAAACCGACATGACGTTGTTTTTTCGCGGTCTTGCGCAGGTGCCGGTCGACCCGTCGGCCGGTGAGGCGGATCTGGTTGCACCGCTGGCGGCGGCATTCTATGACCAGTCGGTGCTGGCGACGGCGCTGCGCGACCGTCTGGTGGCATGGCTGAGGCAGTATGCCGCGCGGGTGCGGCGCGACGGCGAGGCGAGTGCGGCGCGCATCGCCGGCATGAACCGGGCCAACCCCAGATATGTATTGCGCAACTATCTCGCCCAGCAGGCGATCGACGCGCTTGAGACCGGCGACGCGACGGTGCTCAGGCGCTTGCTGACGGTATTGCGACGTCCGTACGATGAGCAGCCCGCGGATGCGGAACTTGCCGCGCGACGGCCGGAATGGGCGCGCAATCGCGCCGGCTGTTCGGCGCTTTCCTGCAGTTCGTAGGTTCTCCGGCACAAGGCAGTTGGCAACACCGCGCGCGGATCGCCATTTGACGCGCTTTCCCGGCCGAAAATGGCTGGAAGGCCGCGCCAGTGCTGGACTTTGCCTGCACTCGCACGGCCCCGGCGGCCTAGCGCCTGCTGATCAGGATGCCGACAATGGCACCGGCGGCGGCAGCGATGCCGATCGCGGCCCACGGGTGATCGTGCACGTAGTCGTCGGTGGCGCGGGCGGCCGCCTTGGCGTTATCCACTGCCGCCAATTGGAGGTCGGACATCTGTTGCCGCGCCGCCTTCAGGCTGGCCTGGATGCGGGTGCGCGCGGCGACCGCTTTGTCGCCGGCCTGGCTGGCGGTGGCGTGCAGCAATTCTTCGGCGTCGGCGATCACTGCGCCGATGTCGGCGGCGAGTTGATCCTTGGCCATTTCAGTCGTTCTGTTCGTCATTTCCGTCTCCAGGTTGGTTGGGTTTGCACGCTGTGGCCCGGATCGGTCGCGCGGACTTTGCAAACCTGTCCGCTGAGCACCACCGGCGCGGGGGCATTGGCAGACTTTCGTCTGGCCGCCACCGTCGAAGGTTAACCGGTGAAGAGCGGGCCGGTATGTACGCAAGCGTACAGAAAGCGCACAATTAACCGAATAGCATTTATTCCATGTCAACAGTTGAAATATTGGCGCGCCGATAATTTGACTGGAGCGCGACAGGCCTGTCGCTATTGGCGGGGAGGCAACCATGAATGCAATGAGCAGCTTGAACGGGCGCAGCGGTGCGCCTGGCTTTATCAGCCAGTCGCCGCGGCCACCACCACACGCAACCGAACCCAGGCTGCGTCCACCGCCAAACGTGTCGCCGAAGCAGAATGCGCTGCTTGCCGCGCTGCCGGCCGACGATTACCTGCGCCTGCTGCCGCACCTGGAAATCATTCGCCTCGATGCCGGCGAGGCGGTGTTCGATGCCGGTTGCCATCTGTACCACGCCACGTTCCCGCTGCAAGGCATCGTATCCCTGCTGCACGTGCTGCAGGACGGTACGTCGACCGAGATTGCGCTGGTCGGCAACGAGGGCGTGCTCGGCATCTACCTGTTCCTGGGCGGTGAAGCCTCGCCGCCGCGGCGCGGCGTGGTGCTGCAGCCAGGTTTCGCCTGCCGCCTCAAGGCCG
Organism: uncultured Burkholderiales bacterium; assembly: GCA_964417885.1. Classification (GTDB taxonomy): domain Bacteria; phylum Pseudomonadota; class Gammaproteobacteria; order Burkholderiales; family Usitatibacteraceae; genus UKL13-2. The sequence goes on from CAYQKN010000010.1 coordinate 16,633, forward strand.
ATGTGCTGCAGCGCGAATTCGACCAGTGCCCGGCGTTCCGGCAACTCCTGCTGCGCAGTACCCAGGGGCTGCTTACCCAGATTGCGCAGACGGCCGTGTGCAACCGGCACCATCGCATCGAGCAGCAGTTGTGCCGCCTGCTGCTGCTGTACCTGGACCGGTCGGCGTCAACCGAGGTTAGCCTGACGCACGAGCAAATTGGCAACATGCTCGGTGTGCGACGCGAAGGCGTGACGGAAGCGGCGCACCATCTGCAGAACGCAGGCGTGGTTGCCTACCGGCGCGGCCACGTTCTGGTGTTGAACCGCGCCGGACTGGAACAACGTGCCTGCGAATGCTATGCCGTGGTGAAACGCGAAAGCGACCGCCTGATGCATCTTGGCGACCACCATTCCGCCGACGCAGCCGTCTGGCAATACAGCTAGCCGGCCGCTGACCCTTCCGTACAATGCTTTTCCGCAGCGGACGCCAGCGCGACGCCCGCCCTGCGGTGACTAGCGGCGATTCGGGTTGTCGGGCTGGCGGTCGCGATTGTTCGGTACGCCGTCACCGTCCCGGTCGCCACGATTCCAGCGTCCGCGTTCCAGTGCCCAGCCGTTATTGCGCTCGACCCAGCGCGGTTCGACAAAGTGGTAGCCACGCCGCTCGCGCTGCCATTGGCCGCGCTTCCAGACATGCTTGCCGCGATTGCCGTCCCAGTAGCCGGGCGCCCAGACATAGCCGCGCCGCGGCGCGGGAACCGCTTCATAGCGCAGTGCCGGTGGCGCCGAGCCGAAGAAGATTTCCACGTCGGCAAGCGCCTGCGGCGCCTGGGTAATGCCACCGAGCGAGGCGGCGATCATTACCGCCAGCAGTGTTTTGCGGAATTTCATGATGAAGTGTCTCCTTGAAGTGGGACCGGACAACGGTACGATCCTCCAACGGTTTCGGCATTCGCGATGAAACCCGACGGCGGGCACACCCGGGTGCGGCTGGAACATGGATACTGCGGGCGCGGCGCAGCGCCGTCGGTGCGTCGACGCACACACCGGTGCTTTGTTTGCGCCGTCGACCGGAGCGACGTGTTGACACGGCTCCGGCGTGGCCGCCTACGCGCCGTCGGACGTTTTCTTGCGCGTCACCGCGCCGTGTTCGCGTCCCGCCTGTTCGGCGGCGGCCAGCGCGACGGCCTGGTCCGCATCGGCCGGTGCAGCGTCACGGGTGTCGCTGTCCACGTCGGCCGCGTCGAGATAGTTCATCCCGCTGGCCGGTTCGTGTGGAGACCCGTGATCGTCATCAGCCCGCTCGATGTCGGCGGCCGCGGCTACGGAATCTTTCGCCTCGCCGGGCGGTAGTGGGGCAACGACCGGTGGCGCCGTCACCAGCTTGCGGCCGACGCCGCTATCGATGTTCCTGCGGGACATGGTGGCTCCTTCGTAACGTGATGATGGCAGCGATTGACGGGCGACAATGTACGTCTTCGCCGGACGGCACGATACATCTTTCAGGTTGTGGGTCGGGTGGCAGATCGCAGCAGTTCATCGCGCATCATCCGCACCCGGTCATGGTTTGCCTTGACCCCGTCGAACTGGCGCTGGACCAACTCACGCAAGTCCGCAGGAAGGTCCTGCTTCAGCGCGTCGCCGTAAATGCCGCGTGCGACATCCTCGGCCCGTTCGCATTCCTCAAGTACCGTGAGATCGTTGTGGCTGGACATGGCCGTGCGCAGGTCCAGCCATACCCGGTGCGCGACGCCCGCCGCGCTGCCGGTCGCTTCCGGCGTGCCGCCGCGGATCGCGACCTGATCGTTCAGCGCACGCACGCTGTCGCGGCAGCGAATGGCGCTGATGGTGAAGAATGACTTCAGCGACACACTCTCCGATTCCTCGGCGCAGGCCGAGAATCCCTTGTCGCCGTCACGCGAGGTCTCGATCAGCTGGTTCAGCGTGTCGATGATTTCTTTCTGTTCCATTGTGCTTGCTTTCCTGATGTGCCTTGCCGGCGGGACGATTCCCGCCGCGGCTGGTGGTTCGCGGTCGACGAGGACAGGATTCGGATGCCGCCGCGCCTGTGTCGGTCGCATTGCGCCGCCCGATCTATCGCATCCCCGCCGTGTGGTTGACGCTGACGCAGTCTGCAAGACGGTGCGCAATTCGTATGTGCTGCAACGCACAGAAATCGATCTTGTATTGGCTGCGGCGAATCACGGCCGGCCGGCCGGCGGTGCGGGTGATCAAATCAGTATGGCGGCCGGTTGCGTTGCGCCGATATTTTGTTGCGGCTATGTGTGACGGCGAACAGAAAACCGGCGCTGTCCGGGCCAAGATGATTGCGGGTGCTCATTCTCCCTCCCTGATGGGTGCCTGAAGTGACGGGCCCGGTGACAGCCACGCTGTGACCGGGCCTTTTTTATGGCCGCGCGCATGACAAGGCTGCCGCGGGCGCCGGCCGGGTGGCTGGATGTTGTCGGCAGCCGGCGACAGGGCGAGGCGCCAACTGGTTTGAAAAATGTGCGTTTTCGAACAGACAATTGGCCTGCGGCGGCGGAAACTGGGTTTTGCCAAGAAATCTGCCCGCCAAACATGACACTCACCGAAAAACTCAATCTCGTCTTCCTGCCCGGCCTCATCACCGATGAAAGGTTGTTCCGCGACCAGATCGACGATCTTTCCGACGTCGCCCGCAGCACGGTCGCCGACCTGACGACTGCCGACACCATTGCCGAGATGGCCGCCGGCGTGCTGGCGCAGTCCCCGCCGCAGTTCGCGCTGGCGGGTCTGTCGATGGGCGGCTATGTGGCGCTGGAAATCATGCGCGTCGCCCCCGAGCGAGTGCTGGGGCTGGCATTGCTCAGCACCAGTGCGCGCCCGGACACGCCGGAGGCGACGGCCAACCGGCTCAAGGCGATCACACAGGCGGAAAGCAATTTCCAGATTGTGCTCGACCAGCTGATGCCAAAACTGGTGCATCCGTCGCGCATGCGCTACAACTCGATTGTCGACACCATCTACTCGATGGGTCATCGGGTCGGCAAGAATGCGTTCGTGCTTCAGCAGCGCGCCATCATGGGCCGGGTCGACAGTCGCCCCTGCCTGTCGGCCATCGCCTGCCCCACCCTGGTGCTGTGCGGCCGCGACGATGTGCTGACACCGGTGGAGTTACATGAGGAAATGGCGGCCGCTATTCCCGCTGCCGAGCTGGTGGTGATGGAAGAGTGTGCACACCTGTCGAGCATGGGCCGGCCCGAGGAAGTTTCGCAGGCACTGCGCGCCTGGCTTGCGCGTTTGCCGCCTGCGCTACGTGACGACGTACGCCAGCAGCCGGCCGGCAGCAGCTGCCAGCTGTAGAAGCGGCAGCGTTGCGCGGGCACCACGGCGCTTGTCGAATCCCGATGCCGCTTCCCGCGGCGGCATCACGCACACCCGTCTCCGGTATCATCGACTGATCCGCAGCGGCGATCGGCGGTTCCCGCCGGACGCGCGCGGCCGGACCGGTGTGACAGGGTGAATTGTCGTGGTTGAAACCGAACTCAAGTTCCAGATTCCTGCCGGGCGCCGGGCGGCCGTCAGGCGCGCCGTCGGCACGTCGACCGCGCGCACGCTGGCGATGCGGGCGTTCTATGTCGATACGCCCGACCGGCGGCTCGCCGCGGCCGGCCTGGCGCTGCGCCTGCGCCTCGAGGGCAGGCGCTGGGTGCAGACCGTCAAGGGACGCGGTGACGGCATGTTTTCACGCCTCGAGCACGAGGTGGCGGTTGGCGGGCCGGCCGCCGGGCAGGCGCCGGTCATCGATCCCGCGCTGCACGACGGCACCGCCGCCGGCGATGCGCTGCACGCGGCACTGGGCGACGGTGGCGAAACGCTGCGGATCCTGTTCGAAACCGACGTGCGACGGACGCAACGGGTGGTGCGCGCGGGCAAATCGACGATCGAACTCGCGCTCGACGTCGGCACCCTGCGTGCGGGCGATGCGCAGACGCCGATCTGTGAGCTGGAGTTCGAACTGTTGCAAGGCAAGCTGAACGATGCCACCGCGCTCGCCGCGCGCTGGGTGGAGCGGTTTGACCTGTGGCTGGACATCCGCAGCAAGGCACAGCGCGGCGATCAGCTGGCCCGCGGCGTTGCTGCCGGGGCGGTGGTGGGGGCGTCGGCATCCGGCCTGTCGGCGGCGCAGTCGCCCGATGCGGCATTGCGCGGCATTGTTGCCGACTGCCTGCGGCACCTGCTGCCGAATGCCGCGGAAGTCGGCGCCGGCAGCGCGCAAATCGAGCACTTGCACCAGCTTCGCGTCGCCATGCGCCGCCTGCGCACCGGCTTGCGCGTGTTCGGTGACTGGTCGGCCGCGGTCGATCCGCGCTGGCAATCGTCGCTGGCCGCGGCCTTCAACGAACTCGGCGCGGCGCGTGATCGCGATGTGCTGGCGGAAAACCTGTTGCCGGCGCTGCAGGCTGCGGGCGCGCCGCTGGCTGCATTGCCGCCATCGGCCGCCATGGACCGACCCGGTGATGCCATTCGCAGCCGCGCCTGGAACGGGCTGCTGCTGGAACTGGTTGCTTTTGCCAATGGTGCTGCCGCACCGGCGCGACCGCGCGCGGAACTGGCGCAACGGGTCACGCCGCTGTTGAAGCGCATGCGCCGCCGGCTGGTAAAAGACGCAAAGCAGTTTGTCCTGCTTGACGCCGCCGCTCGCCACCGCGCGCGCAAGCGATTGAAGCGGCTGCGCTACACGATCGAATTTGTCGCGCCGCTGTTCGCGCCCAAGGCAACGAGCCGTTACCTGGATGTGGTGCGCCGGGCACAGGACGCGATCGGCCTGCTGCACGATGTGACGGTCGCCGAAGCACTGTTTCGTGAACTTGTCGGCCGCGATCCGCGGGCATGGTTCGCCATCGGCTGGCTGACTGCGCGCCGGGCAGAACTGCTGCCGGCTGCCGCTCAGGCGATGGCCGCGCTGGCGGCCGAGCGGCCCTGCTGGCGCCGGCGCTGAACAGGCGGTTTGCCGCCACCGCGCAAAAAACGATTGATCTGCCTCAAAAGCGGCGCATTCGCCCACGCAACGCCGGCCGGGGACAAAAACACGCGTGATAGCATCAGGCTGTCCCGTCAGCATGCCGCCATTCATGTCCACCACCGCCTATATCAGCCACCCGCTGTTTCTCAAGCACGACATGGGCGAGGACCACCCCGAGTGCCCGGCGCGGCTGGATGCGATCAACGATTACCTGCTGTCCCACGGGTACCTCGACCTGATGCCGGCCTACCTGGCGCCCGAGGTTACCCAAGAACAGCTGATGCGCGCCCATACATCGCATTACCTGGCCGAGATCGAGTCGATGGCGCCGGCCGAGGGCTTCGTGCAGGTCGATCCGGATACGCGGATGAACCCGTTTTCCCTGGCCGCCGCGCGCCATGCGGCGGGCGCCGCGGTGATGGCAACGGACCTGGTGCTGGCCGGCGAAGTGACCAGCGCGTTCTGCGCCGTGCGACCACCGGGTCACCACGCCGAGCGCGATGCGGCGATGGGCTTCTGTTTTTTCAACAACGTTGCCGTCGGCATACGTCACGCCCAGCGCCATCACGGCGTGGCGCGGGTGGCGCTGGTCGATTTCGACGTGCACCACGGTAACGGCAGCGAGGATATCCTCGCCGGCGACGAACAGGTATTGATGGTGTCGACGTTCCAGCACCCGCTGTACCCGTACCTGGGCGAAATTCCCAAGGGCGCCAACATGGTCAACGTGCCGCTGCCGCCGCGCACCCGTGGCGACGCGTTGCGCGCGGTCGTCGAGGACCGCTGGCTGCCGGCACTGAACACGTTTCGTCCGGAACTGATCTATGTCTCGGCCGGTTTTGATGCGCATCGCGACGATGACATGGCCAACCTGGGCTGGGTCGAAAACGATTACGCCTGGGTCACCGCGCGCCTGCTGGAGGTCGCCAACCGGCATGCGCAGGGACGCATCATCTCGATGCTCGAGGGCGGCTACGCGCTGCCCGCGCTGGCGCGCAGCGTGGGCGCGCACGTTGGCGTGTTGCTTGGCGCGGTGGACGCCTGAGTTGGCCAACCGATAAGGAAATGCACCGGTGAAACCCCATTACCTGGCGCCGCTGTTCGACCCGAAGTCGATTCTCGTCTACGTTCGCGAAGATGGCGCGTCCTCGCCGGCCGCCCTGCTGTTTGCCGCGCTGGCGGAAGGCGGCTTCAGCGGCCGCATCACCCGCGTCGAGCCGACAGCGGCTGGATTCGCCGAGGTCGACCTGCCGGCACGCGTCGACCTGGCGCTGATTGCCGCCGGTGACGACTACGCGGTGGCCGCGCTGGCCCATGCGGCGCAGGCGCGGGTACGTGCCGCGATCCTGTTCGATGTCGCCGCGGCACATATCGCCACCCTCACCGAATTGGCGGCGCGCCACCGCATCCACCTGCTCGGACCGGGTTCGTCCGGCATGCAGCGGCCGCACCTTGCGCTCAATGCCTGCACTGCCGGTACCCTGCAGGCTGCTGGCAACCTGGCGCTGGTCTCGCAGTCCGGCGCGCTGACGGCGGCGATGCTGGACTGGGCGGAATCCAATTCGGTCAAGTTCTCGGCCGTGGTGGCGACCGGCCGCTCGGCGGCCCTCGATCTGGCCGACGTACTGGATTTTCTGGCCCAGGACGGCCACACCCACAGCATCGTCGTTTACATGGAAGGCATACGCAGCGGCCGCCGCTTCATGAGCGCGCTGCGCGCGGCCGCGCGGTCGAAACCGGTGATCGTGCTGAAGGCGGGCCGGCGCGAGCGCGGCAAGCAGGCCGCGCTGACCCACTCCGGCACCATGATCGGCGGCGATGATGTGTTCGATGCCGCGCTGCAGCGCGCCGGCGCGGTGCGGGTCGACAGTTTCGTGCAGCTGTTTTCAGCCGCCAAGTGCCTCGCCTCGCGCTACAAGCCGGTCGGCAACCGGCTCGGCGTGATCGGCAACGGCGGCGGCCCCGGCGTGCTGGCCGCCGATTATGCCTATCTGCGCGGGGTCGAGGTGCCGCCGTTTTCGGCCAGCACCACGGCGGCGCTGAAAGCGCGTCTGCCGTCGGCACCGTCGATCGACAACCCGGTCGACATCGGCGAACAGGCCGGTGCGGCCGAGTTCATTGCCGCCGCTGAAGTGCTGGCGGCGTCGGCCGATGTCGATGGGGTGCTGGTGGTGGTGACGCCGAAGCCGGGGATCGATACCGATGCCATTGCGCGCGCGGCAACCGCCAGCCTGCCCGGCGTGTACAAGCCGGTGATCGGCTGCTGGATGGGCGAGACACGGGTGTACGAAACCCGCCGCATGGTCAATGCCGCCGGCCTGCCGGTATTCCGCCTGCCGGAAGCCGCGGTGGATGCGTTTGCCAACATTGCGTCGTTCTACCGCAACCAGAAAATGCTGATGCAGTCGCCGCCGCCGCTGAACATCGACATTTTGGACGATGCACCCGATGTGGCGCATGCACGGGCATTGATCGGCGGGGTGCTCGGGTCGGGCCGTCATGTGCTGACCGAAACCGAATCAAAGGACCTGCTGTCGGCGTTTCACATCCCGGTGGTGCCGACCGAAGTCGCCCATACCGCCGAGGCGGCGGTGGCGATTGCCGAGCGGCTCGGGTTTCCGGTGGTGATCAAGATCAATTCCCCCGACATCGCCCACAAGTCCGACGTGGGCGGCGTGATGCTGAATGTGCGCACCGCCAAGCAGGTGCGCACGGTGTTTGCCGACATGACCGAGGAAGTCGCCCATCGCGCGCCGGAGGCGGTGGTCGACGGCGTGGCGATCCAGCCGATGATCAGCAAGCGCCATGGCCGCGAATTCTATGTCGGCATGACCACCGACGAATTGTTCGGCCCGGTCATCACCTTCGGTGCCGGCGGCACCATGATCGAGGTGATCGACGACCGTTCGGTGGCGCTGCCGCCGCTGAACCAGTTCCTCGCGCGCCGGGTGATCGAGCACGCCCGCTCCGCCAGCGTGCTTGGCGAATGGCGCGGCATGCCGGCAGCGCGGATCGAATCGCTGGAATACTTGCTGCTGCGGGTTTCGGAGATGATCTGCAAGCTGCCCGAGCTGCAGGAACTTGACATCAACCCGGTCATCCTCGACGAGAACGGCGCAGCGGTGGTTGATGCGCGGGCAGTGGTGCGACAGGTAGCCGTCAGTGCCGAAACGCGCTACGCGCACATGGCGATCCTGCCGTATCCCGACGGGCTCACGCGCGACATCACCGTGCGCAGCGGCCTCGCTTGCCGCCTGCGGGCGATCCGGCCGGAGGACGCCGACGCACTGCAGCAGTTCGTCCGCACGCTGTCGGAAGAGGCGCGCTATTTCCGCTTCCTGTCGACCCTGGCGGAGTTGTCGCCGGCGATGCTGGCGCGATTCACGCAGATCGACTACGACCGCGAAATGGCCATGGTCGCCACGGTCGATGCCGGCGGGCCGGCAGAACGCATCGTCGGTGTCGCACGCTATCTGCTCAATCCCGATGGCGATACGGCGGAGTTTGCGCTGGTGGTGGCGGATGATTTCCAGGGACAGGGCATCGGCTCGGCGCTGATGCAACGCATCTGCGACATTGCCCGCGAACGCAACCTTGTGTCGCTGATCGGATTGGTGCTGGCGCGCAACAACGACATGCTGTCGCTGATGAGCCGCCTCGGATTTGTCGAGCAGAGTGACCCCGACGACATCGACCTGAAGCAAGTTGTATTCACCCTTTGACCGTGACGTCACCATCGTGCATCCGGGCGAAATGAACCTGGACGCGGCGCCGGTGCCTGCGGTCTCGAACAAAGCCCTGTCAGAAACCGCGGACCAAGATTTGCCGGATCCGAAACTGCACGCCACAAAGAGAGATGCCATGTTTGCCAGCCGCTACCGATCGATCCTTGTCCTGCTGCCGGCGCTGCTGCTGTCAGCCTGTGCGCTGCAGCCACCGGTCTGCAACGACTCTGCGCCGGCGCACGTGATCGCCGCGCGGCCGGCGTTGCTGCAGGCGGCCGTCACCGCTCACCCGCTGGCGACCGCTGCCGCGCTGACCATGCTCGATCGCGGCGGCGCGGCGGTGGACGCCGCGATTGCCGCACAGATGGTGCTGGGCCTGGTCGAACCGCAATCCTCCGGCGTCGGTGGAGGCTCCCTGATCATGCATTGGGATGCCGGCAGCGGAAAACTCGCCAGCTATGACGGCTTGTCCGCTGCGCCGGCGCGGGTAACGGCCGCGCTGACCATCGATGTCGATGGCAGTGCGCTAAAAAGTGATGACGTGCAGCGCGGCGGGCGGTCGATTGGCGTGCCCGGCACGTTGGCGGCGCTGAAGCTTGCGCACGAGCGCCACGGCCGCCTGGACTGGGACAAACTGTTCTTGCCGGCCATCGAACTTGCCGAATCGGGCTTCCCGCTTCCGCCCTACATGCACACGATCCTGTCGTCCCCGACCGCTGCAGCCGACCATGCCGATCTGCTGCCGCTGTATTTTGGCCGTGACGGCAAGGTGCTGCCAGTTGGCACGCGCGTGATCAATTTGGCTTACGCCGCCAGCATGCGGCAAATTGCGGCACGCGGACCGGCGCAATGGTGGCGGGACGGTGCTGCCCGTGAACTGGTGGCCGCGGGGCAGCGCGGTGCTCGTCCAACGCTGATCACCGAGGCCGATGTGCGTGGCTATCGCGCCGAGACGCGCGATCCGCTGTGCGCGCCGTTCCTGGTGTATTCGGTTTGCGTGATGGCGCCGCCGTCTTTCGGCGGCGTGGTGGTGCTGCAACTGCTGCAGATGCTGGAGGCGCGACCATGGCCGGAAGGCGCGCCCCGGCGCTTTGATTTTGACGACCCGGCGTTTGTGCATTACTACGCCGAGGCCGGGCGCCTGGCGCAGGCGGATCGGCTCAGCTACGTCGGAGATCCCGGTTTTGTGCCGGTGCCGGCCGACGCACTGGTGGCGGCCGCCTACGTGCGTGAGCGGGCGGGGCTGATCGACGGATCGCGCATGTCGCCCGAGGTGGGGGCGGGCACCCCGTTGCGCAAGGCGGCCAGCAGCATGCCGTATGCACCACTGGAATCGGTCGCGGCCGACGCCACCAGCCAGCTTGCGGTCACGGATCGGCTGGGAAACGCGCTTAGCATGACCACCACAAACAATCTGAATTTTGGATCGCGGCTACTGTTCAACGGTGTCGTGCTCAACAATGCGCTGACCAATTTCTCTGCCGCGCCACGCGCCGGCCAGGCGGCGCCAAACCGGATGCAGGGCGGCAAGCGGCCGGTAACATCAATGGCGCCGCTGATCGTGTTCGATCGCGCCGGCAAGCCGGTGGTCGTCGGCGGGTCGGCCGGTGGTGGCCAGATCGTCGATTACATCAGCGCCAGCCTGGTCGAGATGCTGGCCAATCAGCGATCACCCGCCGAGGCGCTGGCGCGCGGGCACGTGTCGACAGCCGTGCGCGGCAGGGTGCAACTGGAGCGGGGCACCAGCGCCGCTTCGCAGGCGGCCGCCCTGACGGTACTGGGACATACGGTGGAGGTGATCCCGATGGTCAGCGGCCTGGGGTTCCTGATGCGACGCGACGGCGGCTGGCTGGGCGCGGCCGATCCGCGCCGCGACGGGGTGGCAGAAGGGCGATAGGCCGCTCAGTGATCGGCGTCCGGCTGGTCGCCGGCAACGGCGGCAAGCAAATCCTCGGGACGTGCCGGCTTGACCACAATGCCATCGAAGCCGGCATCGACGATTGATTGTTTCTGGTGAGGCAGTGAGTACGCGGTGTAGGCGATCAGGCGCGGACAATTCTTGCCCAGCCGCTCGTGCAGCAGGCGCGCCAACTCCTTGCCGCTCATGCCGGGCATGTTGATGTCGGTCAGCACCACGTCGACCTTGAAGCCGGCGAGAAGGTCGAGGGCAAATTCGGCGCCATCCACCACATGAACCTCGTGGCCGGCGCGGGTGAGCAGTTCCGATGCCAGGGTCAGGTTCAGCGGATTGTCGTCGACTACCAGTACGGTTGCCATGAAGGTTTTTCTCCTGCGACAGTATGGATGAGACGGGCCGGATGCGGAAGTGGTGGGCACCCGCAGCGGCTGTCGGCCTGGCGCCGGCGCAGGCCGGCGGCAGGTCGGGCAACGAGGCTCAGTTGACGCGGCGGAATGACGAGTACAGGTCGTTGTCCGGTCCGACCGAGGCATAGCGTCCAGGGCCATACACCGAGCAGCGGCCGGCGAAATAGGCGTCGGTGCAGATCTGCCAGCGCCCGCGCAGCACGACGATCGACGAAACGACGTCGTTGAACTGCACGTCCTGCATGTTGCTGATGTCGGTCCGGCCGTCGAGGCGCCGTCCCTGGAAATCGCCATGCTCGAACAACTGGATATCGGCACCGCCGCGCGTCTGGTCGGTGTTGTAATCGCGCAGCGGGCCGCGCGAGTCGCGATCATCGCGGTCGCGGTAGCGATTGACCTTGTCGAAGGCCTCGCGGAAACCGCGCATGCTGAACTTGGAAACCGAAAAACCGTCCGCACCGGTGCCGCGCGCGATGCCCAGGGTTGAGCCGTCGGCATTGACCAGCTGGTTGCGCAGCGCATCCGAACTGTCGAGCACATTGGCGAATTGCTGGCCGTCCTGCCAGTCCAGCCGCCTGCAGGTGGTGGCGCGGGAGGAACTCTCGCGGCCGCCGTTGATCAGCAGCGCATAGCGGCCGCCCTCATTGCATTTGAGCCGGTCGGGCATGAAGAAAAACAGGCACTGGTTGTTGCTGCGGTTGCAGGCGTAACCCAGCACCGAATCGGAGCTGTTCTGGGTAACCGCCACCACCAGTTCGCGATTGCGGTCTACCTGCCAGTCGCCGAACCGCTGCGCCGCGGCACCCTGCGCCAGCAGTGCGATTGCCAGTCCGAGCAGGCACGCCCTGCCGGGAAGCGCCGGCACGGTTCGTGAAGGGGCCTTGCGATGGTGGAAAACGGACATGGTGTTTCCTTTCTGGAGTGAGTGGGCCGGCCACCGGTCTGACCGCACGCGCAGGTTGCGGCCGGCGGTCCGGCGTGCCCTGATTCTATGCGGATTTTGCCGGCAATCGCCGCCGGCCAGGCTCAAGCCTCTTCTTCGAAACGGATCAGCACCCAGGCGCCGGCGTTCTGCACCGGCAGCGTGGTGCGCACCGGTATCCGCGCGCTGCCGACCTTCATCTCGAAGCGCCGGGTGTAGGCCAGCACGCTGCTCGATACCAGCAGCATGTCCTGCCGTCCGGGATTGTCATGCGCGGCCAGAAACAGCCCGGCCACGGTGCTGATCAGCGTGCTCTTGACCTGGTCTTCGGCCGGCCGTGGCGTGAGTCGCACCGGCACCGCCTCGACGCCCATCAGCTGGATGCCAAACCGGACATCGTTGCTTTCCAGACCCTTGAACTTGCGCATGATGCGGCCCAGGCTCCAGCGGGTCTCGCCGGCGATGCCGACCAGCAGCAAGGTGCCGACCGCCAGGTCCGCATCCGGCGCGTGATCCGACGACAATCCCAGTCCGCCGATGCTGAGGTCTCGCACCCGCCAGAGCGCGAAGTTGTCGGCATCGCGTTGTTGGCGGTGCGGCTCCTGGTTGGCGTCGAAGATCGGCAGGTTGGTGGCTGATCTGGCCATCTGTTCACCGACCGCGCCGAGCAGGCCGAACGCCGGCTGCCTGGCGGGAAATATGCCGCGCGCAGCCTTGGCTTCCCAGCGCGAGGCCTCGATGAATTCGTGGATCTGGTTCCAGCCGATCACCACCCGCGCATAACGGTCGGCCGGCGCCTGCTGCCGTTCGCGGGTGGTCTGGAACGCCGCCGAGCGGTCGTGGTAGAGCTTTTCCAGCCAGGCCAGGGTGGCGGCAAAGTCGGCCTCGGTGGCTTCGGCCAGGTCGCGCGTGGTCTCGTCGTCAATGTGGCTGTTGGCCAGAAAGGCGTCGGTCTCCTCGATATGCCGGGCAATCGCCCGGATATCGAGATAGCGGTAAGCCGGCAGGGCAGTTTCCGCAACCCGCTGGATTCCTTCGTTCGAGTCGAGGTTGGCCAGCATGCTGTGCATGCCCGGTACATAGGTGCTGTCGAGCTTCACGTCATGCGCCCAGCTGCTGAGCCAGTTCTGCGCGACCAGCCGCTGCACCGGCGGCAGGTCGCGCTCGGCCAGGTCGGCCATCAGCAGCATCAGCACGTACTGCCCTTTTGGCGTGACGAAAAAATCGACGTCCGACTCGTACGGATGCACCTGCTGGTCGGCGATGCGGTGCTGTTCGGCAATCTGGTAGAGGTGGTGCAGCGCGCGCAGCGGCACCTCGCAACGCTGTTCACCGCGCGCCCGCCAGCGGATTTCATTGACGTGGCAGTCGAGTGCGACCGCAATCGTCAGCGGCAGCAGGCCGGACTGCTGGTCGCCGCCCTTGGCCCACTGCGACTCGTCCAGCACGTATCGACCCAGGCAAACGCCCAGCGCTTGCCACATGTCGGCGATCTGGATGCTGAGTGACAGTGCATTGGAACGGCGCGCATCCAGCCGCCACAGTTGCAGGCGTGGCTGGTCGTTGCGCAACAGCCAGTCGAGGTGATCCTCGATCTGCAGGATCATGCGCAGGCGGCCGACCGACAGCGCCATCTGCTCATCGGCAAAGTCGAAGCAGGCCTTGCGAAACCGTTCCAGTGCGTGCGGTCCCAGCAGGGTTTCGATGCGCAGCAGCGCGTCGACGCGGTCTTCGGCGGTCTCCAGCGCAAAATCGACGGCTGCCGGCGAGTCGCCGGTCGCGATGGTGTAGGCGCTCATGGGCTAGCTCGCCAGTTGCAGCTCAAGGTGCGGCAGCGGTGATGCCGCCTTCGGGTCGCCCGGGTCCGACGGCAGCCAGGTTCCGGCCACCGGATCCTCGTGCGACCAGTGGGTGGCATCGGCAAACAGCGGTTCGGCCGGATCGAGCAAATAGCCGATGCGGACCACTTCGGCCCACTGCGCGGAATCGGCCAGGTGATGATGAAACCACTTGGCGTTGACGGTGTAGTCACTGGCGAAATTCTCGCGAAACAGCAATTCGAGCAGCGCCAGCCAGTACTCTTCCACATAAGGCCGGCTGTAGGCGGCGAATTTGAGCAGCCGCTTGGCGAAATCGGCCGCGCCTTCCGCGTATACCGTGCCAGCCTGGCGCAGCAGGCGATGCGGCGCGTCCAGCGGCGGCATCAGGATGGCGATGTCCTGATAGCGGCTCTGCAGGTAGCGCATGCGACGCGCGCGCAGGTCTTCTCCGGCGGGTGGGCTTTCGGCGCTGGCAGGAAGCGAAAAATCGATGCTGCCGGCATCCAGGGGCGGCGAAAGCTCATCCATTGACGGCGGCGTTTCGGGCAGTTCGAACTGTATCTCCGGCGGTGTCCAGGTGGCCGGTGCGGCCGGGCTCTCGATCACGGGCGGCGGTGGCGCAACCGCCGCCAGCGGCGCCATCGCAACTACCGCTGGTGGCGCATGGGGTCGGCGGGCGGGCGAACTGGCCAACACCTCCGCGACATAGTCCTCCGCTGCCTGCGGTACCAGCAGATAATTTTCGTCACGACGGTGCATCATGCGCCGCGTCAGCCAGGCGGCGCCAATCAGCGCGGCCAATGCGGCGAATCCGCTCAGCAACAACGTCCAGCCCGACAGCACCGGCCGGGTGGCGGTCGTGACCGGCGCCGTGATGGCCGTCGCGCCGGGCTTGCCGATGGCGGGCGATATTGCCAGCACCGTCTGGCCGGTCGCGACGGTACCGCCGGCGATGGCGCGCTCGGCGGTTGCCATGCGAACCGTCAACTCGCCCAATTCCCGTTCCAGGTGCGAAATCCTGTTCTGCCGTTCGAGCAGCGCGGCCGTCAGGTCATCCATGTCGAGCAACGCTCGCCGCAGTCGCAGGTCAGCGCGCTCGGCTTCGGTGGCATTGGCGCGTTCATTGAGGCCCTCGCCGAGCGACAGGGTCAGGCGCGGCCCGTTGTCGACGCCGGGTGCGGGCCGCGTGCGGCTGCCGGCCCGGCGACTGCGCGGCAGGTCGGCCGACGGATTGGCGGGCAGCGCGGCCGGTGCCGGCGGTGTGGCCGCGCGCGCCTGCCTGGCCGGTGCGCGGGACATCGGCGCATCGGTGGTGACGGTAGGTGATGACGCCAACGGGGGCGGTGGTGCGGTGGCCGCGACCACACTGGCTCGCGGCAGGGAAAAGGAATCGATCGGTCGCGCGGCGGCGCTGGGTGTCTCGGCGGTCACCACCGGCCGGGCGTCCGTCCGCGCCGGCGCGGCCAGGGGCGGCGGGTCGAGCAGCAGCATGAACTCGCGGCTGCGCACGCCGTTGGGAATCTGTTCGCGGATGACCAGTCCGATGGCGGGCTCGTCGATTGATTGCCGCGAGCGGATGACCAGGAAATAGTTGTCGCCGACGCGTTCGAAGCCGACCTCGGCCGATTCAAGAAACGGCATCGAGGCGTTCAGCGGGCGCGCGCCGAGCATGAAGCGTGACGTGCTCACGTCTTCTCCGGGTGCGGTGGCTTCGATCGGTATTTTCACCCGGAGCGGGCTGCCGAGCGACGATTGCACCTCCGGCGTACCCAGCCGCGAATGCGCGGTCTGCGCCAGCAGCGGATGGCCGGTTAGCGCCAGCGCCACCAGCAACGCCATGCGGCTGAGCCGGAGGCCGCGCCGACTTGCAGGCGCAACGCGGGCGCGCGGCGCTGCCGCGCGGATCAAACAGGAAAGAGGCGTTTGCATGCTGGTTTTCTGGATGGCCACGATTCGGTTGATGAGTCGGATTGCCGGATGACAACGGGTGGCCGGGTTGATGCAGTGCAATGGATCAGGCACGCGTGCATGATGCACGATCCGCATGAATGTGCAGTGTGAGATTATTCACCAATTGCCGGTATCGACCGGCAATTCACAATCATTCACAGTCCCCTGATGTGCCGTGACCGGTTGGCGCGCGGCATGACGCGCCAGCGGACGCAAGCGGGGGGCGGCGGATGTCAAACGGGGAACTCAACATGCAGCACGTGCTTGGCGTTCTGGGCGGGATGGGCCCGCTGGCCACCGCCGATTTTTTTCGCAAGCTGGTCACCGCCACGCCGGCCGACAGCGATGCCGCGCATATCCCGGTGCTGATCCTGTCGGACCCGCGCATCCCGCCGCGTCCGGCGGCGATTGCCGGCGAAGGCCCGTCGCCATTGCCGGCCTTGCGCGCCGCGCGCGACAAATTGCTGGCAAGCGGTGCTTGCGCCATCGCAATGCCCTGCAACACCGCGCACTACTGGTACCGCGATCTTGCCGACGGCTGTCCGGTGCCGTTCCTCAGCATCGTCGAGGCGAGTTGTGGCGAGATCGCCGGTCTGGCCAGTCCGGGCGCAAAGATCGGGCTGATCGCAACCCGCGCCACGCTGGCGACGAAGCTGTATCAATCGCGGCTTGACGCGCTCGGCTACCTGGCAACGGTGCCGGATGACGCCGCCATGACCCGGGTAGTCCTGCCGGCAATTGAACTGGTGAAGCGGGGCCAGGTGATGCCGGCCGGCCGCCTGCTGGAACCGGTGGTCAGCCGCCTGCTGGAGGACGGCGCGCGGGCGGTGATTCTCGCCTGCACCGAGACCCCGCTGGCACTGGATGCGGTCGAATCGCCGCTGCGTGACCGGTGTGTCGATTCGACCGCGGCGCTGGCGCGTGCCTGCGTCACGTTCTGGCAGACGCGCCGGTAAGCGGTCCGCGCGAACCGCGGCGACCGCTGGTTGTAACAAGCGGATCAGTCAAGAATATAGAGCGCCAGCGGTTGCGGGTCCGACGGCAGTTGCAGCATTGAATCGAAGCGCATGCCGAGCGCGGTCAGCAGGCGGGTCGACGCGAGGTTGTCGGGCAGGGTGATGGCGACCACGCGGCCAACGCCGAGTACTTCGCGGCCGTGCCGCAATACCGCCTCGGCGGCCTCGCGCGCATAGCCGCGCTTGCGCCACGCCGGCAGGAAGGCGAAGCCGAGGTCCACATCGGCGAGCCCCTCGCGCCTGATCAGGCCGCACATGCCGATCGGTACCCCGCATCCGTCATCGGCACGCAGCAGCACCTGCATCAGGCCGTGGCCGTTGCGCGCCACGGCGGCGATCGGCCCGTTGCGCAGGTAGACGCGGGCGTCATCAAGCGTGCGCACCTTGCGATCGCCGATGAAGCGCAGCCAGTCCGGATCATTGAGCAGGTCGACGATGAAGGCGGCATCATCCTCGATGAACGGGCGGATGAAAAGGCGTGGCGTGTCGAGCATCGGCGTCGCGGGACAGGGCAGGAACGCCATCATATATCGTGGCCCGCCTGGCACCAGCGCCGCGTAACTGCTCCGCGGCAACCGGCGCATTGACGGCATAATTCAGCCATGCGCCTGCCTGTCGAACTGCCCAAAGCCTATCGCCTGCTGAATCACGGTCCGACGGTGCTGGTCAGCAGCGCCCACGGTGGCCGGCGCAACATCATGGCGGCGGCGTGGAACAGCGGACTCGATTTCAACCCGGCCAAGGTGATGGTGGTGATCGACCGCAACACCTGGACGCGTGAACTGGTCGAGGCCTCGGGGGAATTTGCCCTGAACGTGCCGTGCCGCGCGCAGGCCCGGACCACGCTCGAGGTCGGGTCGGTCAGCGGGCGCGATATGGGTGAAGGCGACAAATTCTCGCGCTTCCGGCTGGAGACGTTTCCGGCCGCGCGCATCGCGGCACCGTTGCTGGCCGGCTGTGTGGCCTGGCTGGAATGCCGGCTGCTGCCAGAGCCGCACAACCAGCAGGCGCATGACCTGTTCATTGGCGAAGTGGTTGCCGCGTGGGCCGATTCGCGGGTGTTTTCCGGCGGCCGCTGGCATTTTCCCGATGACGAGCCGGCTCTTCGCACCATCCATTACATTGCCGGCGGCTCGTTTCTCGCCATCGGCGAGGCCTTTGACGTGAGCCTGTCGCAGACCCTGGGGGATTGATCATGTTGCACATCGACCATCCCGACTTCTCCGGCGACCGCGGTGCCGCACGCTACATCAAGGACGAAGTGGTGGAGGTGGTGTTCGCCGACGCCGATGGCGAATTGCTGAGCCGCGAGGGCATCAACCGTTACCGGCAGGGTGATGCGCTGGTGACGGGTTCAACCGGCGACCGGTGGAGCGTGGCGCGCGACCGGTTCGACGCCCGATACCAGGCGGTCGAAGCGGTGGCGCACGGCGCCGCCGGCCGCTATCGCGCGTTGCCGGCGCCGGTGATGGCGCGGCAGATTTCGCACGCATTCACCGTCGCCCGGCGCAGCGGCGGCGACCTGCTGCGCGGTGATGCCGGCGACTGGTTGCTGCAATATGCGCCTGGCGACTTCGGCGTGGTCGAACACGCACGCTTCCTGCGGGTTTACCGGCGCGCAGATTGAATCTTGTCCCGCGTTACATGGTGAACCGGTCTAGCGCCTTCTCTGCCTGTCCGCGCTCGTGGTCGCCGAGGCTGCGTGCGGTGCGGCGGTAGCGGTTGATCAGTTCGCTGTCGGCAGGCATGCGTTTGGCGATGGCCGCCAGCACGGTGCGGATTTCGAAATCGGAGTCCATCCCGTCGATTGCCTGCAGGACGGCGAGGAAGCCGTCTTTGTCGAGCGGATTGCGGCTGACATAGCTGGTCAGCACCTTGCGCCGCTCAAAATCGGAATCAATTTTCTGTGCCGAGCGCAGGTAACCGCTGATCTGTGCCGGCGTCGCCGCCGCCATCTGGCGACCGATGGCCACCAGCGCGCTGGCGTGTTCGAAATCGGAGTCGAGTTTCATGCTGGCCTGAATCGCCGCGTCGAGATGCGTTGTCGGCAGCGGGTCGCGCCGCACCAGCGCGTCGATCGCGCTGCGCAACTCAAAATCGGAGTCGATCTTCGAGGCCGCGCTGAGCCAGGCCTGGCCAACGCCGGCATCGGCGGACAGTTTTGGCGCCATCGTCGTCAGCACTGTGCGCTGCTCGAATGAGGAGTCCATTGAGGCGACGATCCGCAGGGCATCAACCTGGCTGGCGGTCGACAGCGACTGGCCCGCGGCCAGTGCGCTCAGTGCCGTGCGCTTGTCGAAATCCGAATCCACCGGCGCGATCACGGCCAGCAGACGCTGCTGCTGCCGGTCATCCAGCGGCGCCAGCTTCGCGATCCCTTCCACGTAGCGGCGGCGGGCGTGGCCCGATTCAATCCGCTCGATTTCCGCCACCACCGCCTCGACGCCACCGGCGGCATGGAGGCGCTTGATGCGGCGCTCGCTGTCCATCGCGGTTTCGCGCAATACCACCGGCAGCATCTCGGCCAACCAGCGACGCCCGTCGGCATCGAGCGCCTGCACCGTGCCGTCAACACTGTAAGTGCGTTTGATGGTGCCGCCGGATGCGGACTCGAACACCATCCGCCGGGTGCGGCCGTCGCGGCGTTCCTGGATCGACGCCTTGCCGCTGAGCGTTTGCACGTCGTCCTCGGCGTCGTTGAACAGGATGGATCCGTTGATCCTGACGCGGAACTGGCGGTTGGCGGTGTTGAGTTCAATGCTGGTTGACGGACCGATGCGGAAAAACGACGGCAGCGAGATGCGGATCTCGGCGTGCGCCGGCAGCGGCGCGATCAGCGGCAACAGCAGCAGGGCGACGCCCAGCACGCCGATTGCGCCGCGATGCGGTCGATGGCGGCTGCGGTCGGTCGGGGAAGAACGGGAAGGAGCGGCAGGATACATGGGAGGTCCTTTCTGCAGGATGACAGCCGGGTCGGGTCCTGCCAGGCGGCAGGATCAGCAGTGCCACTGTAGAAACCGCAGCCCGGCGCGGCAACGGCCGCCCGACGAAATGCAGCAGACAGAGGACAAAATGAAGCCTGCCGCGACCGGAAACCCCCGGGAACGGCTACGATATGCGCTTCATCCTGTTTGACATGTCGAGGAGAGGACCATGATTCGCCGGACCCGCAAGCTGTTGGCCCTGATTGCATTTTTCTCACTGGCCTTGCCGGCAGCCGTGATGGCCCAGGGGCAGCCCGATCCGGCGGCGCTGATGAATGCCCAGCGCGACGCCATGGCAGTCCTGGCCAGGATGGATGGCCAGTGGCGCGGACCGGCGTGGACGATCCTGCCCAATGGTGAGAAGCACAGCCTGATCCAGACCGAGCGCATCGGTTCGCTGCTTGACGGCACCATCAAACTGGTCGAGGGCCGCGGCTACGAGCCCGACGGCCGCACCGGCTTCAACGCCTTTGCCGTCATCGCCTTCAATCCGCTGACGCGCAGCTACAGCTTGCGATCGCACGCCATGGGCCGTTATGGCGAATATGTGCTGAAGCCGACCGATGACGGCTACACCTGGGAAATCCCGGCCGGGCCGATGACGATCCGCTACACCGCGTCCATCAAGGACGGTGTGCTGCGCGAGGTCGGCGACCGGCTGATGCCGGGCAAGGAGCCGGTGCGCTTTTTTGAGATGACCTTGACGCGATTGGGCGACAGCCCTTGGCCGGCCGCCGGTGCGGTGGCACCGAAATGAGACGGTGGCCGCGACTGGCCGTTGCGGCGCGCAGGTGACGGCACCGATGACGATCGAAAACCGGGCACCGGCGCGGCCCGCTGCCGCCAGCGCCTCGCTTCACTGGACCGTGCACACGCGGCGCGCATTGTGGCTCGCCGCCGGCACGGTGCTGCTGCTGGTGGGAATCATCGGCATTTTCGTTCCGCTGTTGCCGACCACGCCGTTCGTGCTGCTGGCGGCGTTCTGTTTCTCGCGCGGCAGCGAACGCTGGGAGCGGTGGCTGGTCAACCACCCGCGTTTCGGGCCGATGGTGCGGAACTGGCGCGATCACCGGGCGGTACCGTTGCGCGCCAAACAACTGGCAACGGTGATGATGACGCTCGGCTCGGTATGGGCAGGCTGGATGCTGCCGGTGCACCTGTGCTGGATTCCCGCCGCCTGGTGCGCTGTGGTGGCCGCGTGGCTGTGGAGCCTGCCGAGTCGCTGATGAATGCCGTTCGTAGAAGGTGCCGGCAATTGCCGATGCGAAATAAATTGCCAGCCGGTAGTGAAAACCAAGCACTGGCGCGGCTCCCAGGCCATTTTTGCCCGGCGAGGCGCGCCAATGCTTGAGTTTGTCCGTCGGCATTGCGGCCTGGCGGCCTCCAGCCTGCGGTGGCGGCCCGCGCACCGCGGCCGTGCAGACAGAACGCGTCGCTTGAGCCGACTTGGGCCGCGTGACAGGACACTGCATATTCCTGATCGAAATTCGCCTGACCGTGCCTTGGACCGGGTGCGACCCGATGCCTGAAACCACCCGCCCGACGCTTGATGCGACAACCGCCGCAGTGTTTGCGCGCATTGCGTTGGCCGGCGTCACGCGCGAGTATCCGCACCAGCTTGCGCATGTCCTCACATCCGGCGCAGATGTGCGCGCGCCGCGCCAGCTGCACCCGTCTTTCTACGGTTGCTACGACTGGCATTCGGCGGTGCATACCCATTGGCTGCTGGTGCGGCTCTGGCGCGCGTTTCCCGCTCTGCCGCAGCGTCGGCAGATTGAACAGCAGCTCGATTTGCACCTGCAGCCGGCACGGCTGGCGGCTGAAGTTGCGTATGCCGCCGATGCGCAGCGTATCGCCTTCGAGCGGCCGTACGGATGGGCGTGGCTGTTCAAGCTGGCGCAGGAACTGCACCCTGCGACGGCGCTGCCGGCCGCGGGCTGGCGCGACGCGGTCGCGCCGCTGGCCGCGCTGTTCACCAGCCGCCTGCTGGACTGGCTGCCGCGGCAGCAATTCCCGGTTCGCACCGGTGTCCATGCCAATACCGCCTTCATGTTGGCATTCGCCCTCGATTGCGCGCGTACAACGGGGCACGCGCCGCTGGAGCGGGCGGTGAGTGATGCGGCGCTGCGCTTCTACGCCGCCGACCGGATGGCGCCGGCGACATGGGAGCCGTCCGGCAACGAATTCCTGTCCCCCTCACTGGTCGAGGCCGACCTGATGCGCCGTGTGCTGGCACCGGCCGCATTCCGTCCCTGGCTTGCGCAATGGCTGCCGACGCTCGATGGCGGCAACCTGCTGCGTCCGGTCGACGTCAGCGACCGCGGCGACCCGCAGGGCGGCCACCTCGACGGGCTCAACCTCAGCCGCGCCTGGTGCCTGTACGGCGTGGCGTCCGCGCTGGACGATCAGCCGGCGCGGGCCGCAGCGTTGCGGCAGTCCGCCGCCGCCCACCTCGATGCCGGCCTGCGCCACGTCGACAGCGGGGACTTTCTCGGCGAGCACTGGCTCCCAACCTTCGCGGCATACGCGTTGAATGCGGTGCCCTAGCCAATGCGGCGGTAACGCAGGCCGCGGGCGATGAGACAACTGACCTCGAGCTGCTGCAGGTCGTCGCTGAGGCACAGTGTGAATCGTCCCGGCGGCACTTCATCCAGCGCCCGGTTGCAGTGATAGGCAAAGACCCCGGCGGCCAGCGTGCGCAGCGGATAAACATCCGATATTCCGGCGGCACCTTCGATGGTCAGCGAGCGGCCGTCGGCGGAAAAACGCAGCGTCGAGCCGAGGCCGTCATGACGGAATCTTGCGGCGGCCAGCCGCGGGCGGTCATCACGCAACGGCAGCGCGGCGAACTCACCCTGCCAGCCGAAATGGCGCGCGTGCAGATGTACGCCGCCCGCCGTGACGCTGAGCTGAAAAAATCCGTTGGTCGAGGCCAGTGTGGCCGGCCCGGTCCACACCATCACCAACGCCTCGCCGCCCAGGTCGAGCGTGATGCCACGCGAATTGGCGGCGATTTCCGCCACCAGTCCCAAAACCGCGCAGCGATAGATGCCGCCCAACTTAGGCGGCTTCGCCGGCATCGTTGCATGGTTGTCATCCCAGGTCGGCTGGATGCCGATTTCGCGCGCAATGCGCAGTGCATGCGGGGTCGGATTTTCCGTCCGGTTCATCATCACCACGATCGCCACCTGATCCTGTGGAAAGCGAAACTGGCTCATCCGCCAGCCGCGCAACGCACCGCCGTGCCAGTGCATCCAGCGGGTGCCCTGACGCCAGACATTGATGCCGAAGGCGTACGAGCCGGGCGAGCCGTCCGGGTGCGGCAGTGCCTGGTCGAGGCGATCCGCCATCGGCAGGCGCCGCAGGTCCGGCTGCAGCATGGCGGATTCCCATTTCAGCAGGTCATCCAGGGTAGTGACGAGCGCCGCATCACCTGACCAGCAGATGCGGGTGATTTCCTCCTGCCAGCCGCCGCATTGCCAGTAGCCCGTGGTGCCATCCGCCAGCGGCAGGCTGGTGTCACTGCCCCAGCTGCTGTCCTGCATTCCCAGCGGCGCGAAGATGCGCGCCTGCAGCAACGCCGGCAGCGTGCTGCCGCTGACCGCTTCGATGATCCACTCCAGGATGCGCCAGTTGCCGTTGCTGTAGCTGTATTGCGCGCCGGGGCTGAACATCGGCTCGCCCAGGGACCGGATCAATTCTTCACCCTGTTGCAGGGTGAAGCGGCTCTCGGCCCGGGCACCGGTCAGCATCGCCACGCACCAGTAATCGAGCAGTCCGGAACGGTTCTGGCACAGATGACGCACGGTGAGGCTGGGCGCGAAGGAAGACAGCGCGTCAAGGTAGCGGCCCGGATGCGCGTCGAGGTCGATCAGGCCTTCCTGCTCGAATTGCCGCACCAGCAGGCAGACAAACTGCTTGCTGATCGAGCAGGCGCGAAAACGGCTGTGCGCGGTGAACGGAATCTGCTCTGCCAGGTTGGCGAGACCGAAGCCCCTGGCGTAGCGGAATCCGCCGGCGGCCAGCACGCCGACGGCGGCGCCGGGCTCGGCCGGGTCGAACAGCGCTTCACATACCTGGTCGAGATGCTTTGCGTCGGGCCTGCGCATGTCGGTCTGTCTGGCGCCGGCCGGTCAGTGTGACGGGCGGTGACGCGGATCAGCTGGCGGCGACGGCATCGTATGCCGCCATGCGCCAGCCGCTGCCCTGCTGGCGCACGCGGCGCAGGCGAAATTCGAATGTCTGCCTGCCCAGGGTGACGGCCATCAACGCATTGGCAACGTAAGTCTTGTCGCTGACCAGCACCGAGTCGGCAAAGCCGTTGTTGGCCGCGCCGGCAAGCAGAAGACCCGTTGCCGGCTGCCAGGTGTTCGATTCGTCAACCCGTTCCATGCCGGCATGCAGGGGGTTGCGCGACAGCACGCGCACGCCGACCAGTGACGCGGTCGGGCTGTACAGGGGCGATTTGCGCACCACCACGCCGATCACGCAGGGGCGCCCCTTTTCCAGCCGGACCGCAATCAGGTCATTGACGTTCACCCGGCGTGCATCTTCCGTCACCATCTCCAGGCCGAGTCCGCCTTCGCTGATGTCGATCAGGTGTATGGCATTGCGAATGCCGAGCTCGGCGCCGCCACCGGCCAGCGAGTGCAGGCGGTCGGCGGAAAACGCCATGTTGCATATTTCGTCGAAGCCGAAGAACACGCCAACGATGGAATTGGCGGCGATCGCGAGCCGCTTGCCGCGGGCGGCGCGCTGGGTGTTGGCAATGTCGATCAGGGTGAACTCGCGCTCGAGGAAATCGATCACGGCCACGTGTTCCTCGATCGGCACGCTGATGCTGATGCCCCAGCCGGGAAAAATATTTCCGTGATGGAACTCGCGGATGGTCCGGTCCAGCTGCCGCTGCAGCGGCCGCAGGCCGAGGAACAGCTGCGCGCCATCGCCGGGCAAATGCGGCGTCAGTCCGCGCTGCGGCGCCGTGGTATTGATGCCCAGGGTTGGTTCGCGCAGGGCCGGTTCGCGTGTCAGCCACAGCGCGCCCATCCAGGCGACCAGCCAGTTGTCGAGAATCTCCAGCCGGCGCGGCGACAGGTTGCCGCTGGAAAACCGGTCGAGCAGCAGCGCCCGCACATAGAGCGTCTCCACGGTGGCGTCGAACATGCGGTCCTCGATCCGCACCGTGATTACCGTGGCATCGACGCTGAACGAAAGTGCGGTGCGAAAGATCTGGTGCAGCCATTCGCGGCTGGCGGGGTCGGTGCGGGTACCCGCGTAGCGGCACCACTTGATCGCGTGCCCCGACAGCAGGATGGCCAGCGCGGCCGCCGGCGCGCGTGCGGGCTGGGTGGCGGCCGCCGCGGTCGCGTCGGAAAAATTGCGCGACACGGTTTCGCGTGCCAGCCGCAACAGGTGGCCGTAACGTTCGGCGATCCAGTTACAGGTGGCCTGCTCCTCGCGCGTGCGGGCCTGGTTGGACTTGATCAGCTGTTCCCGGTCAGGCCGTGACTGGTCTTCGAAATAGCGCAGCGCCTGGGTGAGGGCGTTGACCGCCTCGGCCGGCTTGTAGCCGGCGAGGTTGTGTTCCAGCGTGCGGTGCTTGCCGGTGATTTCATCACGCGTAACCAGGCCGGATGCCGGGGGGCGAAGCGGGGTATTCATTGCGGCGGGCGGATGCGGCAGGCTGTCATGTCAGCGGCCCTGCACGGCCTGCAGCAAGGCGGTGTGCATCGCCCGCTGTGTCTGGTCGTCGCGCGCCGCAAAGGCCGGCCGGCGCCAGGCGCCGGAGCTTGCGCCGTCGGCGCCGCGTGGCTGGGTGGCGGCGTGCGCCAGCGCCTGTTCCATCCACTCCACATCGGCGGTCGCGGCATCGCCCGGAAACTGCAGCCTGAATGCCTGCACCAGTTCGGCCAGCTCGGTGGGGTTCTCGTCGCGGAAAGTGCACTCGATCAGGAACAGCCACAGTGCGCGCTGGGCAGGGTCCTCCTCAATCGCCAGCCGCAGCAATTCGTTGGCCGAACGCGGCAGGCCGTCATCGACCATCTGCTGCGCCCAGCTGACAATTTCCTCGGTATTGCGCAACGACATGCGCGGCTCCGGCATTTGCAGGAAGCGCGCCGTGACATAACGCAGGCGGATGCGCAGCAACGGCGGCTCCAGCGGCCACGGGGTGCCGAACACAGTCAATTTGCCGCGCGAGGGCGGGCGAACGGGCGGTTTGCTGTTCATCTGCTAGCGGGGTCCAGGAATGGGGCGCGCGTACGATTGCTGCTGTCGCCTGCATGCCGCGTGCCGTTTCGGACCGCGGTGCAAGTCTTTGGATTATTGTAAACCGATTGTGCGCCGGCCTGTAACATCGCGTTGCCGGACCCGTGACTTCACGTCTCCCGCCAGGTTTTCACCAGCAGCCAGAGCGCGCCGGCCGAAACCAGCGGGAACAGGGTGGCGAACGGCAGCAACAGCAGCAGTATTCCCCAGCGCAGGCGGCGATCGATCATCGCCGCCGCCGGTTGGTCCGGATCGGCCCAGGCCAGCACTTTGCGGCCGCTGCCGCGCGCGTCGTCCAGTTCGCGGTAGATATCCTCCTGCCAGCTGCCGACGTTATCGCCCATATCGGTATAGCCAACGCGCGAACCGGTGTAGCTGACACCGTTTGCGTCGTAGCGGTAGCGCGCCTCGACCCGGTAGGTGGTGCTCTTGCGACTGCGCGATTCGTTCAGGCGGACGTCCAGCACCTCGGCCATCACCGGCTGCCAGGAGCGGGTTGTGATCCATCCGCCCAAATGGGCGGTCATGCTGTGGATGGCGAATCCGCCGCCGAGCCCGAACGGGATCGCGAACAACAGGCAGAACAGGCTGGCGGCAAGTTTGCCGGTCATCGGCAAGCGGCCAGGTTTCCGCGTTCAGCCCCGTCTATTTGGGCGGATCCAGCAGGATCGAATATTTTTGCACCACGCGACCGCCGCGCCAGGAAAATTCGACCAGCAGGTTGATCGCAGGCTCGGTGATCGGTGCGTTGCTGCTGAGCTTGAGGATGGTCTTGCCGCCGGCCGTCTCCATCGCCACGCGGACCTGTCGGACCACCGGGATATACGCCAGCCTGGCCGCCTGGTAGTCGTCCGGGCCGCCGAGGCGGGTCTGTGCGGTCAGCAGGTCGTCGGGCTGCAGCCCGGTGACTTCGACTTCGGCCGAAAACGGCTGGCCGAGCGCGGACTTGATGACGATGCCGCCGAGGCCGGCCGCGTGGCCGGGCAAGGCCAGCATCGCGGCCGCAGCCGCCAGTGCGGCGAGTCCGTGCTTCAGGTCAGGCAGGTTCATGGCGTTTCCCTTTCTCGATGGGGTGACGGGACTCTGCCGCCGGGTGGCAACGTTCGCTGCGAGGCATCAGTCCGGCGGCCGCATTCAGCCAGCGCCCCACGGTGCCAATGCCTGCAGCGCGCGGCGGCGGGCGGCGTCCGGCAGGAACGATGCCTGCGCGGCTTCCCGCATCATACGCCCGAGTTGCGGCAGGGTGACGCGGTTTTGCTGGTGCACATCGCGCAGTTCGCCGCTTAGCGATACCGACGACATGAGCCGGTTGTCGGTCGACACGGAAACCGACAGGCCGGCATCGACCATCGCGCGCAGCGGGTGGGTCGCGATCGAGCCGGCGGTGCCGGTGTGAACATTGCTGGTCGGGCAAACCTCGAAGTGCAACCCGAGCCGCCGCGTCTCGTCGATCCAGCGCTGCCGCTGCCCGGCATCCGCCGACTTCATGATATTGACGCCATGGCCGATGCGGGTCGCGCCCAATGCGGCCGCCTCCAGCACCCGCGAACCGTCGTCCGCTTCGCCCGCGTGCAGGCTGATGCCGAGCCCCGCGTCGCGCGCGGTGTTGATCGCGCCGGCGTGCGGCGTCGGCGGGAAGCCGCGTTCCGCGCCGGCCAGGTCAAAGCCGACCACGCCCCGTCCCGCGTAGCGCGCGGCAAGCTGCGCGCTTTGCAGTGTGCGCGCGGGTGGATCGGTCCGCATCGCGCAGACGATCAGGCCGCTGGCGAGGCTGCTGCGTTGCAGGCCGCGCAGCAGGGCTTCGACCACCTGTTCACCGTTCATGCCGTGTTGCTCGAGCAGCAGCGGTGCCATGCGAAATTCGGCCAGCACGCAGCCGTCCAGCCGCGCGTCCTCGGCGGCTTCAAAGGCGACCCGCTCGCACGCGTCCTCCGAGGCCATCGCGGCAACCGTCAGGCCGAAGCCGGTCAGATAGCGCTCAAGGCTGCCGGAGTGGGAATTGGCGAGCAGCCAGGCGGCCAGGCCGGTGGCGGTCGCGGCCGGCGTCGCTACTTGGCGGGCCTGGCAAAGCTCGAGCAGGGTGGCGGCGCGCAGGCCGCCGTCGAGATGCTCGTGCAGGAGGATTTTGGGCAGGGCGGGCCAGTCAATGGCCCCATGCTGCGATGCGGATTCGGTCGGGTTTGTTTGCATGCGGCATTTAAGCAGAACTTGTCGCTGTTCGAACGGCCACGGGTGAAAAATGTCCCGCCTGCCAGCCCCCTGTGGGGCGGATTCTGCGTTTCGTCGCATGCCGCTCTTGGCTGGCACCGGTTCGGTTATGCTGATTCCATCGACGACAGGATTCTGCCGTGAACAAGATTGAATCAACCGCAAAGGAGAAGCAAATGGACCTGGCCGACCAGCTGCAAAAATTACAGGCCCTGCGCGAGCAGGGGGCATTGACCGAAGACGAATTCACCCTCGCCAAGAAACGCCTGATCGAGGCGATTGGCAGCGACGCGCCGCGGCGCGAGGCACCGGCCGTGGGCTCGGGTCTGCACCAGCTCAAGCGCTCGTGGCGCGACAAGTGGATTGGCGGCGTCTGCGGCGGAATCGCTGAACTCAGCGGCGTGCCGTCGTGGGCGTGGCGCATTTTCTTCGTCCTGACCGTGCTGCTCAATGGCCTCGGTATCGTGCTGTACCTGCTGCTGTGGATTTTCCTGCCGCTGCAGACGGTGACCCCGGCACCGGCGGTGCACGAATCGTCCTGAGGCGGCCCGGCCGCACCTTGAATTTCCGGCCGGCGGCGCAAGCTGATAGCGAGTGTGCCGCCGGCGGGAACTTTTCTGCCGCCTGAGGTCCACCAATTTCGACGCGGACGCGTTCATTACCGGCCGGCCTCCCGCCTGCTCATCAACACTTCGAATACTGGACTTGCGCATGAACCGCCGCCCCCTCCGCTCCCTGACCGTGATCATCGCCGGCATCCTGGCCGTGTCCGGCTGCGCCGTCTCGGTGTCCACCAACGACGGCGGCAACCGGGAACGCCAGGGTATCGAGCGCGAGGCGGCAATGGCGGCAGCCGAACTGGTGCCTGACGCGTCGCTCTACACCTCGCAAACATTCGACTGGCAGGATGCCGGCCGCAACCGCGCCGTGCCGGCGCGTCTTTACCTGCCGGCCAGCACGACCACGGCGGGCAAACCGCTGCCGCTGGTGGTGTTTTCCCACGGCATCGGCGGCTCGCGCGAGGGCTACAAGTACCTCGGCCGCTATTTCGCCGCCAACGGCTATGCCAGCCTGCATGTGCAGCACGTCGGCAGTGACCGGCAGGTCTGGTTCGGCAACCCGCTGGGCCTGCTGGGTCGGCTGAGTGATGCGGCGCAGGAAGCGGAGGCGATTGCGCGCGTGCGCGACCTGAGCTTTGCCCTGGACCAGCTGCTGGCCAGCGAAACCGGTGCGCGGCTCGACCGCGAGCGCATCATCGCCGCCGGCCACTCCTATGGCGCCAACACCACCATGCTGGCGGCCGGCGCGCAGGTCGAGCTCGACGGCAAGGTGCTGTCACTGCGCGACCCGCGCGTGAAGGCGGCCATCCTGCTGTCGGCGCCGCCGTTCTACGGCATGAGCGACATGCGCCGCATCCTGCGCGACATCGACGTGCCGACCCTGCACATCACGGCGACCGAAGACGATATCCAGATCCCCGGTTATCGCTCGGGCGTGTCGGACCGGATCGAAGTCTATGAATCGATCGGCACCACGCGCGGTGCGACCAAGGCACTGGCGATTTTCAAGGGCGGTTCGCACAGCATCTTTACCGACCGTCTCGGTACCGGCGGGCTGGAACTCAACCCCAAGGTCAAGGCCGCGACGCGCGATCTCGCCCTGTCGTTCCTCAACAGCCTGTTCGCCGGCGACAGCGGTGCGCTCGGCCGCTGGCAGGAGCGCAACACCGCGCTGCTGGAAAAATTCGAGACCCGGCTCGCGCGCCAGTAGCAGCCGCCGGCGGGAAAATCGCCGCGGAACCAGGCAATCCGCTTATCATCGCCAGCGCGGGCAGCTGCGAATCCGCTGCCGGACCGGCCACGATCCGGCCGCGCCGGTGCGGCCGGTGACAATCTGACACCCAACGCCGGTTTTGATCATCGGACAATGCCCGTTTCGCCCAATTTACCTGGACCCTGCCGACTCATGACCACTGCCTTTGCACGCTGCCTGTCTGTCATTTCATTGCTGATCCCCGCCGTCGCCGGTGCGACCCTGACCGAAAGTGAGAAGCAGGCGGTGGTCGTCAAGCTGACGCAGAACACCGGCGCCGAATTCCGCGTGACGGTCGAATCGGGCCGCCAGATGTACCGTTTCGCCACACTGTTGCCGGATTTCCAGGCTGCCGGCGACGCGGTCAAGGCGCAGGCCGGTGTCTGGAAAGGGGATTTCCTGTTCGTCCGGCAGCAGTGCGGCTCGCCGGTGGAGTGGCGGTGTACGGTCGACCAGGTATTCACGCGGCAACAGGGCAACCTGGTTCACCTGGGCGCGGTGGAAAGCCGGGCCTGCGTTGCCGCGCCGTCGGCGCCGGGTTGCGGCTACGATCCGGCCACCGGGGTATTCAGCGATGTCTATGACGGTCTGCAAACCAATCCGGTTACCGGGCGCATCGATTCTCCACCGGTGCGAATCGCGCGCCGGGTCGAGGACGGCGGGTTCAAGACTGACCAGGACCTGAGCTGGCAGCTGAACCGGCCGCTTTACCGCAAGTCAATCGCCTGTCTCAAGTCGGTAGCGGCGAAGGGTTTCGCCGTGCCTTGCGAGGACAAGATGGAGGCATGGAGTGCGCTGGTATTTGCCGCCAAGGTCTCGCATTACACGGGCCGTGAGGCGGAACGTACCCACCTGTTCGAACGCATCGCCATCGACTACTGCGCCAAGTCGGCCGACCCGCAATGCGCCAAGCGCGTGGCCGGGCTCAAGCATTACACCGCCGGCTTCCCGCCCGGCGACGCACCAAAATTTGTGCCGTTCCCGGTACGTTCGGTTGCCAGCGCGGATGCAGAGACGGCACAGCCGCAGCCGCTGGGCGCCGTCAAGGCGATCCCGCTGAAGCTGGCGCCGTGAACGTTCGCTATGATTTTGCCGGCAAGGTCGCGCTGGTCACGGGCGGCACCGACGGCATCGGCCTGGCCGCCGCGCGCGGCTTTCTGCAGGCGGGCGCACGGGTGCTGATCGTCGGCCGTGACGCGGCCCGCGGCCAGCGCGCCATCGCCTCGCTGGCGGAATTCGCTGACGAGGTGGCATTTCGATCGGTCGATGTCAGCATGCCGGCGCAGGTCGAGGGTATGGTCGCCGCCTGCCTCACGAAATTTGGCCGGCTCGATTTCGCGGTGAACAACGCGGCTGCCGAGTTTCCGCTGGTACTGACCGCCGACATTCCGCTCGAGGACGTCGATCGCAGCATCGACACCGATTTGCGCGGCACCTGGCTGTGCATGAAGCACGAGATCGGGGCGATGCTGGCCGCGGGCGGCGGCGCCATCGTCAACGTGACCTCGGTCAATGCCCTGGCCGCCTCGCCCAAGGCGGCCATCTACAGCGCCACCAAGCACGGCGTCAATGGACTCACCGCCGCCGCGGCGCGCGAATATATCGGCCAGGGCATTCGTATCAACACCGTCTGCCCGGGCGCGATCGAAACCCCGCGCCGCCAGCGCCGGCTGACCGGTTTCACGGCGGAGCAGGTAACCGCGCATTACGCCGACCTGGCGGAACGCATCCCGGCCGGACGCGTGGCCCGCGCCGAGGAAGTGGCGGCGGGCATTCTGTGGTTGTGTGCCGACGAGGCCTCGTACGTGGTTGGCCACCACCTGGTGATTGACGGCGGACTGAACGCGTAGCGGCCGTCGGCTTTGTTGCCGCCACGCACCGTCGCCCGCAGGCGGTGGCTTGATGTACCCCGGGTGCCGGGGTAGAGTGACAGCCTGCCGGCGCGCGGTACCTGCCGCCGCGCCCCATTTTTGGCAATCTCCTTGCCGCAGCGGAAAGTCTTTGAAGTGAACGTCCAGCACACCCCTCCCGGCAGCACCTCGCCCGACGCCATCTGGCATTCGGCGTTCTACAAATTCGTCGCGCTCGACGATCCCGACGCGGTGGTCGCGCGCCTGCATGAACTGACCCGGCTGCTGACCGGCAGCATCCTGGTCGCGGCGGAAGGAATAAACGGCATGGTGGCCGGTAGCGCCGCGCTGCTCGATGCGTTTGAACAGGCGCTGACAAGCGACGCCGAACTGGCCGGCAAGTTTGCCGGCATCGTGTTCAAGCGCAGCGAATGCAAGACGATACCGTTTCGCAAGATGAAGGTGCGGCGCAAGGCCGAGATCGTGCCGCTGGGCATTTCCGGCGTCGACGGCCGCAACACCGGCATCAATGTCAGCCCGGCGGATTGGCGCAAGCTGATTGCCGAGGACGACGTGGTGCTGCTGGATAACCGCAACAGCTTTGAGTACCGGCTCGGCCGCTTTCACAACGCAATCGATCCGCAGGTCACCAATTTCCGCGATTTCCCGCAGTACGTCGAAGCGCATCTGGAGGAGTGGAAAGCCGAAGGCAAGCGCGTGGCGATGTACTGCACCGGCGGCATCCGCTGCGAAAAGACCAGTGCCTGGATGAAGGATCTCGGCATGGAGGTGTACCAGCTGGAAGGCGGCATCCTCAATTACTTCATCCAGATGCCCGACGCCCACAAGGACTGGGACGGCGAGTGCTTCGTGTTCGACAACCGCATCGCGCTCGACACCCATCTGCACGAGACCGACACCACGCTGGAGGATGTTTACGGCGACGAACCCGATGGCGAGTGGCGAATCCAGCGGGCAAAGAGGCTGGACCAGGCGGAATAGGTCGTGACACCGGAACTGGCGGCGCTGCTGCCCACCCGGGACGGCGTCGGCCCCAGCGTCATCGCGCTGCCACCCGGAAGCTGGCCGCTGGTGCTCGATTACCTGGCCAGCCGCTTTCCCACCATCGCGCGCGAGGAAATCGCCAGCCGCATGCAGCGTGGCGACGTGCGCGACGATTGCGGCCAATTCGTGCTGCCGGACGCCGTCTATCGCGCCCACCGCAAGCTTTACTATTACCGCCGCATCGACGACGAGCCGCGCATCCCGTTCGATGAGCGGATCCTGTTCGAAGACGAACTGATCGTGGTCGCCGACAAGCCGCATTTCTTGCCGGTGACGCCGGGCGGGCGCTACCTGCAGCAAACGCTGCTGGTGCGGCTGAAACGAAAGCTGGGGCTGGACACGCTGGCGCCGATGCACCGCATCGACCGCGAAACCGCCGGGCTGGTGTTGTTCACCAAGCAGCCGCACACGCGCGGCACCTATCAGGCACTGTTCAGCCAGAAAACACTCAGCAAACATTACCAAGCCATCGCACCGTGGCGCGAAGACCTGTCACTGCCGCTGACCTATCGCAGCCGCCTCGTCGCCAGCGACCACTTCATGCGCATGCGGGAGGCGCCGGGAGAGGCGAACGCGGAGACGGAGATTGCGCTGATCGAACGCAATGGCGCGCTGGCGCGCTATGCGTTGTCACCGGTCACCGGCAAGCGGCATCAACTGCGGGTGCAAATGGCCGCGCTGGGGCTGCCGATCCTGTATGACCAGATCTATCCCGATCACGTCACCAGCGATGAATTGGATGGGGACTATTCGAAGCCGTTGCAGTTGCTGGCCAAGGGGATCGCGTTCCGGGATCCGGTGACGGGGGTGGAGCGGACATTTGAAAGTACGTTTGTCTTGCGCGCACTGGGCGAATGCTCCATATGAATGCGGCAAAGTCGAGTCTGGCGGTCGGAGACACGGTCCTGATTCTTGAGGCGCCAGACTGGCTGCTCAAAGATTTGCTTCCAAATGAGCAAGCAGGAATATTGGCTTGTGTCGGCGAGGAAATGGTGATTGCCGAAATCGACGAATGGGGCCAGGCGTGGGTTGGGTTCGGCAACACGCAAGACGCCGGGGATGATTCGGTTTATTCGGGGCAGAGCTTTGTTGTCGACCTGAGTTACGTGAAATTGGTAACGCGAGCCGAGGGTATTCAGTGAGCTGGCTGAGAACATTGATCTGACCGGTACGAGCGGTCTTTCGCGCAGATGGCGACGATGTGTCTTTCGGTTTAGTCGGGAAGCCGGGGGTAGCCCGGCGGCAACCTACTTTCTTTGCTTCTGCAAAAAAAGTAGGCAAAGAAAGCAGCCCCAGGTTCGTCGCCCCGACGATAAAGCTGTCGGGGTTCCCTGCGTTACTCGAAACGACAGGCCGCTGCGGAACTCGGCTGGCGAATCAGCGCTGCAGTCTTCGGCGGCATTGTCCGCCAGCCTCAAACAGTCCTCGCGGACTACCCCTGTCATTTCTCCGTTACTCGGCGACTCTCATGGGAGTTTGTCGCAAAGCAACGACCGAAATAATGCAACACCTGTCGCAGCGTCATCATGGCCAACGTCAAATCAGGCCGCTGCCTGCGCCGTCGCGACACGGGTGACTTATCGACCGGGGCCCCATGCGAGTCGCTGAGCAACGCAGGCACGACCGGGGCAGTCCGCGAGCACTGTCTGAGGGCGTCTAGCGCACTCAACCTTGCGTACCTACCTGTCACGCCCGAGTTGCGCAGCGGCCGGTCGTGACGAGTAGCGCAAGGAACCCGAAGGGCGACGAACCTGGGGTCGCCTTCTTTGGCTTACCTTTCTTGGCGAAGCAAGAAAGGTAAGTTGCCGCCGGGCAACCCCCGGCACTCAGCGCCAAACAACGCAGCCGGCTGCCCTTTGCAA
>CAYQKN010000011.1:0-49483 GCA_964417885.1 uncultured Burkholderiales bacterium
TCGCTGGCCGAGGCCGACAGCATCTTCAGGTCGCGATGGATCTCTTCCTTCGTCATGTTGGGCAGATCCGCCACCAGCAGTTCCAGCATCCCCTGCACGCCGCTGAACGGCGACTTGAGATCATGCGCCACCATGGCGAACAGCCGGTCCTTGCCGGCGTTCATGCGCGTCAGTTTCGCCAGCAGGCGATCGGACTCTTTCTGCGTCTGCAGCACCAGCTCATAGACGCGGCCCTTCTCGATGATGGTCGACAGCTGGCCGGCGATGGCGACAAACAGGTCGGCATGGACGGCGCGGTAGGTGTCGCGACGGAAGCTGGAAAAGAAGATGAAGCCGACGCGCTTGCCCATCGCCGTCAGCGGGCAGGTGAGGCTGGATCGCACACCTTCGGCCACCACCAGCCGGGTGGAGTGCGAATCGGGGTGGTCGGCCAGGTACGCCTCAAGGTCGTTCAGGATGCGCGGCCGGCCGGTCGCCATCACCTGTTGCAGGCTGCTGCCTTCCAGCGGCGCCGAAAAGCCGACCGGCAGCATCACCTGGCTCGCCAGTGATCGTGCCCAGCGGGCGCGCACATGCTCGCCGTCGGCGTCAATCAGCGCCACGCCGATGCGGTCGTAGGGAATCACGTCGCGGAATGAAACGAACACCTGCTCCAGAACCTCGTCGATCACCATGCCGGTGTTGACCTGACCGGTCAGCTCCATCAGGCGATGCAGCTGGGCGAAGCGCGCCTCGAGCAGGTGGGTCAGCTCGACGATGGCGAGCGACAGTTTGCCCAGCTCGCCGTCCGCCGGCGGCAGGTCGGGCACGTGCGAGTCGTCGCGGATCACCGCCTCGATTTCCGCGACCATGTTTCTGACGATACCTTCCTGGTTTCTGATCATGATTGAACCTCTTTAAGCAGCCGTGAACGTTTTCAACCGATTCGACAGCAGGCCTGCGACCTGGTTGCGGCACGGCAACGATCCACGTGATTGATTGTAGGCCGGCCCTGAACCGTGGCGTTCAGGCAAACCCTGAGTTGGCGGCACCAAATACACGGTCCGTGACGGCCGGCGCAGGCGCGCCGCGCGATCGGTGCGGCATCAAACTGTTAACCATTTGATCCGCCTCAACTTGCCGTTGCGCCATCCGCGCAGACTGAAAACTCAACAGCAATCCCACGCGGAGGTTGTCATGGTTGCGCTCAACAGTAGCGTTTCTCCCCCGCCCGCGCCGCGGCAGATCGGCAAGATGATCAGCCTGGGCGTCGCATTACTGGCGCTGGCGGCCGTTGTCGCGATGCCTGCCAGCGCCGGCCTGCCAGAAGCCGGCCAGATCATGCTGGGCATCCTGGCGTTCGCGGTGATCGTGTGGATGACCGAGGCGCTCGATTACTCGGTGAGCGCGGTGGTGATTGCCGGCCTGATGACCTTCCTGCTGGCCTACGCACCGGACGTCGCCAAATCCGGCACCACCGACATGGGTACGCCGGCGGCGCTGACGCTGGCGCTGTCCGGATTTTCCAATAGCGCCGTGGCGCTGGTGGCAGCGGCCTGCTTCATTGCCGCGGCCATGACCGCCACTGGCCTCGACAAGCGCATCGCACTGGTGGTGCTGTCGAAGGTCGATGCCAAGACCAATCACATCCTGATGGGCGCGATGGGCGTCGGCTTCCTGCTGGCTTTCATCGTCCCCAGCACCACCGCCCGTGTTGCCTGCCTGGTGCCGATCATGATGGGCTTCATCCTCGCCTTCAACGTCGACAAGAAGAGCCGCTTTGCCGGCATGCTGATCATCGCCGCCGCGCAGACGGCCAGCATCTGGAATGTCGGAATCAAGACCGCCGCGGCGCAGAACATGGTGGCGATCGGCTTCATCCAGAAGCAGCTCAAGACCAACATCAGCTGGGGCGAGTGGTTCATCGCGGCGGCACCGTTCGCCGCGCTGCTGACGATCGCGCTTTATTTCATCATGATCCGCATGATGAAACCGGAAATGGAGGAGATTGCCGGCGGCCGCGAAACCATCCGCAAGCAGCTCGACGCGCTCGGCAAGACCAGCGTGAACGAGTGGAAGCTGCTGGCGATCGTGCTGGCCCTGCTGGGTTTCTGGTCAACCGAAAAAATCCTCCACAGCTTCGACACCTCGTCCACCACCGTCGCTGCCATCGGCCTGATGCTGCTGCCGCGCATTGGTGTGATGGACTGGAAAGCCTCGCAGAAAAACTTTCCCTGGGGCACGGTGGTGCTGTTCGCCGTCGGCATCAGTGTCGGCACCGCATTGCTGCAGACCAAGGCCGCCGGCTGGCTGGCCAACCTGATCGTGATGAACCTGGGCCTCGAGCAGGCCTCCGCGTTCGTCATCCTGATGATGCTGTCGGCATTCCTGATCGTCATTCACCTGGGTTTCGCAAGCGCCACCGCGCTGGCCTCGACCATGATCCCGATCGTCATCGGCGTGCTGATGGCGGTCAAGACGCCCGGCATCAACATCGAGGGCATGACCATGCTGCTGCAGTTCGTGGTGAGCTTCGGCTTCATCCTGCCGGTCAATGCGCCGCAGAACATGATCGCCTACAGCACTGACACGTTCGAGGCCAGGGACTTCATTCGCAGCGGCCTGGTGCTGACGCTGGTGGCGGTGGCGCTGCTGGCCGTGTTCGCGCTGACCTATTGGCCGTGGATGGGTTACATGACGCGGTGAGGTGGTGGTCGGGTCGCACCTGCAACGCCCGCCTGCCGGACGTTCGGGCCGCGGCAGGGGTGAAATTTGATTCCAGGGACAGGATGTGAACCGCTTCGCGAGGCTCGTCTCGCGCCGGCCGGTGCCCCGGCCTGGTGCCATGCAGGATCCCGGCGCCTACTGGAGCCTGTCGCCTGCCGACCTGATGGCGGCATTGCGCACCGGCGCAGACGGCCTGTCGGTGGCCGAGGCCCGCGCGCGGCTGAAGCGCGTCGGCGCCAATACGCTCGACACCAGCCCGCGCGCCAGCGTGACCAGCCTGATCGCCAGCCAGTTCAAGAGCCCGCTGGTGCTGATCCTGGTGTTTGCCTCGATGGTCTCGCTGGTCGCCGCCGAATGGGTTGATGCCGGCGTGGTGCTGGTGGTGGTGCTGGGCAGCACGCTGCTGGGATTTTTCCAGGAATACTCTGCCGGCACCGCGATCGAGAAGCTGCGCGCGCGCATCACCATCCATGCCCGTGTGCTGCGCGGCGGCACGGCGGTCAGCGTGCCCTCGGCCAGGGTGGTGCCGGGCGACGTGGTGCTGCTGTCCGCCGGCAGCCTGATTCCGGCCGACGGCGTAGTGCTGGAGGCGCGCGATTTTTTCGTCAGCCAGGCGGTGCTGACCGGCGAGACGTTCCCGGTGGAGAAGAAGCCCGGCGTGCTGGCGGCCGGCGCCGGCCTGGCGGAGCGCGGCAACACCGTGTTCATGGGCACCAGCGTTCGCAGCGGCACGGCGAAAGTCCTGATCGCCGCCACCGGTCGCGCGACGGTATTCGGCGGCATCGCCGGCAAACTGTCGCTGCGGCCGGCGCTGACCGAGTTCGAGCGCGGCATCCAGCGTTTCGGCTACCTGTTGACGCGCCTGATGCTGGTGATGGTGGTGCTGGTGCTGGCGATCAACATCTTCATGGCCAAGCCGCCGATTGCCTCGCTGCTGTTCGCCCTCGCGCTGGCGGTGGGACTGGCGCCGGAGCTGCTGCCGGCGATCATCAGCATCACCCTGTCGCACGGCGCCCGGCGCATGGCGCGGCGCGGCGTGATCGTGCGGCGTCTCAACGCGATCGAGAATCTCGGCAGCATGGATGTGCTGTGCACCGACAAGACCGGCACCCTGACCGCCGGCGTGGTGCAGCTGGTGGGTGCGCGCGATGCCGCCGGCCAGCAGTCGGCGGCGGTGCTGCGACTGGCGTTGCTGAATGCGCAATTCCAGACCGGCCTCGCCAATCCGCTGGACGAGGCGATCATTGCCTGTGCCCGCCAGGGGGGCGTCGAGCCCGATGCGCAGAAAGTGGACGAAATTCCGTACGACTTCGTGCGCAAATGCCTGTCGGTGGTGGTGGACGGCAGCGACGGTGTGTGCACGCTGATCTGCAAGGGCGCGCTCGACAACCTGCTCGGCCAGTGCACAACGGTGCGTGCGGGTGGTTTGGCGCTGCCGCTGGACGCCGCGCGGCGCGAACAGGTGGTCGCGCAGTACGCCGGCTGGAGCGGCAGCGGCTATCGCGTGCTCGGCCTCGCCACGCGCCAGGTCGACCGGCGCAGCGGGCCGTACTCGCGCGCCGATGAGCGCGAGCTCTGTTTCGAGGGTTTCCTCCAGTTCCTTGACCCGCCGCGGCCTGACGTGCGGCAGACCATCATCGATCTCGCGCAACGTGGCGTGACGCTGAAACTCATCACCGGCGACAACCGCAACGTGGCGCGCTTCGTCGCCGGCGCGGTGGATCTGCCGGTGCAGGGACTGATCACCAGCCGTGAGCTCAACGAGCTGAGCGACGAGGCGCTGATGCACGCCGCGCCGCGCACCACGGTGTTCGCCGAGGTCGACCCGAACCAGAAGGAGCGCATCATCCTCGCGCTGCAGAAGACCGGCCATGTGGTCGGTTACATGGGCGACGGCATCAACGATGCGCCGGCGCTGCACACGGCCGATGTCGGCATTTCGGTCGAGAACGCGGTCGACGTGGCCAAGGATGCAGCCGACTTCGTCCTGCTGCGCACCGACCTGCGCATCCTGCGCGAGGGCATCGACGAAGGCCGCATCACCTTCGCCAACACGCTCAAGTACATCCTCACCACCATCAGCGCCAATTTCGGCAACATGTTTAGCATGGCGGTGGCCTCGGTGTTTCTGCCGTTCCTGCCGCTGCTGGCCTCGCAGATCCTGCTCAACAATTTTCTGTCCGACATTCCCGCCGCCGCCATCGCCGGCGACACGGTCGACGAGGAGTGGGTGGCGCGGCCGCAACGTTGGGACACCGTGTTCATCCGCAACTACATGGTCCTGTTCGGCCTCGTCAGCTCGCTGTTCGACTTCCTCACCTTCGGCGCGCTGTTGTGGCTGTTCCAGGCCACGGCCGAGGAGTTCCGCACCGGCTGGTTCATCGAATCGCTGCTGACCGAACTGGTGATCGCGCTGGTGGTGCGCACCCGGCGGCCGTTCTACCGCAGCCGGCCGGGCAACTGGCTGCTGCTCTCCACCGCGCTGGTGATCGGTTTCACCCTGGTGCTGCCGTACCTGCCGGCGAGCACGCTGTTCGGTTTCGTGCCGCTGCCGGCACCGCTGATGCTCACCATGATCGGGCTCACGCTGGCGTATGTGCTGGCGGCGGAGGGGGCGAAGAAGTTCTTCTACACGCGCATGGCGGGCGCGGGATGACTCCGCGACTCAGGTGACAGACTCCAGCACTGGCGCGGCTGGTGGCGGCATTTAGGGCATGTATCCCCGGACGACAAGTTACGGGGAGTCCGGCGGATTACCACTTGATGCTACTTGGCACGGGACGCTATGACTTCCGCGGAATCCGCGCTGAGAGAATGGGGGTCAGCGTTGGCATTCCCCGCACGCGCATCGCCCCCGCGATGTGTGATCGCCCAATACGCGAGCCAGATAGCGCCTGCACCGATTGCAAGCAGGATGACCGTAGCGGCGATTTCATTCATGGAAGTCTCCAGTACCGCAAATATAACCGGCAATCATTAGGCCGCTGGTTAGGCGGCATTGGGTAGGTTGAAGCGTAAT
This sequence comes from uncultured Burkholderiales bacterium, assembly GCA_964417885.1. GTDB lineage: Bacteria > Pseudomonadota > Gammaproteobacteria > Burkholderiales > Usitatibacteraceae > UKL13-2. The sequence goes on from CAYQKN010000011.1 coordinate 5,726, forward strand.
CTTTGGCCACTTTGGTGTGGATGAGGGGTTCAGGAAAGCCGGCGCCACTGCGGCAGTTCGGCGTGCAACGCATTGATCTCGGACTCGAGCTGGTTGATGCGGTCGAGAAAAGTCTTGATCAGCGCCACCGCCGGCAGGTCGAGTTCGAAATCGTGCCGCATGCGGGCGATGCTGCGGATGGTGGCAACGCTGTCGGCACGGAACAGCGGACCGGCCGGTAGCGACCGGTCCGGCTCGACCACACCTTCATCGACCAGTTCGCCCAGCTCGACTGCGGTCAGGCCGCACAGCCGGGCGAATTCGTCCAGCGTGACCGTGATGTGCTGATCCAGCCAGACGGCTTCAAGGGTATCGGCATTCATTTCCTCACCTCCGGTCAAAAATGGGCGCGCGGGTCGAACGTCGACGACCCGGCCCACTGCTTCAGCAGCGCCTGTTCGCTGTCGCTCAGCGTGGGCGGCATGACGATGGTCACCACCGCGTACAGGTCACCTTCCCCGCCGCGCGGCTGCGGCAGACCGCGCTTGCCCAGCCGCAGCTTCTGTCCGCTGGCGGTGCCGGCCGGCAGCTTGAGCGAGACCGCCCCGCCCAGCGTCGGCACCTTCACCGTCGCGCCCAGCCCGGCCTCCCAAGGCGTCACCGGCAGATCGATGTACAGGTCGTGGCCGCTGACGCGGTAGAGCGGGTGCGGCTTGAGGGTGATGTTGAGATAAAGGTCGCCATCCGCGCCGCCGTTGGTCCCCTTGCCGCCCTTGCCTGCCAGCCGCAGCCGCTGGCCGTCGGTTGCGCCCTTCGGCACCCGCACCTGAAACGTGCGCGGCACATGGTGCAGGCGACCGTGCGCGTCGCGTTCCGGCATCGACAGGTTGAGGTCAAGCAGCGCGCCGCGGTAGGCGTCCTCAAGCGAGATCGCCGCCGCCACCTCGAAGTCCTCGCCCGCCATCGCGTACCCGGTGCCATGGCCGCGGCCGCGCCGCTGCCCGCGCAAACCGGCGAACAAATCGGACAGGTCGATGTTGTCGCCGAACGACGCACCATCGCCGAAGCGCTGTGCCCAGTCCGGCGGCGGCGAGAAATCCTGGTTGGCCTGGTGGCGGCCGAGCTGGTCGTAGGCGGCGCGCCGCTCATCGTCCCGCAAAGTCTCGTAGGCTTCGGCAACTTCCTTGAACTTGGCTTCGCCCTGCGGGTCCTTGGACACGTCGGGATGGAATTTCCGCGCCAGCTTGCGATAGGCCTTCTTGATCTCCTCGGTGCCGGCGTCGCGGGGCACGCCGAGAATTTGGTAATAGTCTTTGTATTTCATGGTGGTGGTGGCCAGGCTGTGGTTCGATGTTCCGGTTGAATATGATACGACCGCCGGCGCGGCTCAGTCTTTGACCGCGCCGCGTCCCTTCACCTGCCACTTGACGGCCTCGAAAAAAAGCGCGCCCAGCAGGGCCGCCGCCACGCCGGCCAGCAGCAGCAGCGGGGTGGGCTGCACGAACGAGAACAGGGCACGAATCTGCGCGATGCCGAGCACCGCCGCCAGCAGCAGCAGCGCACCCACGCTGATCCACGCGACGTAACGATTGGCGCCGGCGGGCGCAAGCCGGAACGCCGCGTGCCACGAGCGATTGGCATGAATCAGGCCCAGGTTGGAAAGCACCAGCACGACAAAGGTCAGGGTGCGGGCAACGTCGTCCGAGGCCGCCAGGTGGCGGGTGGCGGCATGGATTGCCGTCAGCATGCAAAGCAGGCCGAGGCCCTGGCCGAGGCCGCGCGAAATCACCTCCGCATCGAACAAACCGTGGCCCGGCAGGCGCGGTGGTGCGCGCATCGCTCCTGCCTCCAGCGGCTCGGCTTCGAACACCACCGCGCAGGCCGGATCGATGATCAGCTGCAGGAACAGGATGTGAACCGGCATCAACAGCAGCGGCCAGTCCATCAGCACCGGCAGGATCGACAAGCCGACGATCGGTACATGCGCCGCAATGACGAATACGATCGCCTTGCGCAGATTGGCGAAAATCCGCCGGCCGTGGCGCACCGCGCTGACGATCGAGGCGAAATCGTCGTTGAGCAGCACCAGCGCGGCTGCCTCGCGCGCCACGTCGGTGCCGCGCGCGCCCATTGCCACGCCGATGTGCGCCGCCTTCAGTGCCGGTGCATCGTTGACCCCGTCGCCGGTCATCGCGACGATATCGCCGCGTGCGCGATAGGCCTGCACCAGCCGCAGCTTCTGCTCGGGCTGGATGCGGCAGAAGACAGTCGTGTCGGCCAGCCGCGCGCGCAGCTGTTCGTCATCAAGCCCGGACAGTTCCGCGCCGGTCAGCAGCGACCTGCCGGCCGGCAGTCCCGCCTGTCGCGCCACCGAGGCTGCGGTGGCGGGATGGTCGCCCGTGCTCATCACCACGCGGATGCCGGCGGCGTGGCATTCGGCGATCGCCTGGGGCACGTCGGCGCGGACCGGGTCCTGCAGTCCCACCAGGCCGAGGAATTCGAAAGCGAAATCATGCTGCACGCCGGGCAGGACGCCGGCGGCAAACCGGGCTCGGGCAATGCCGAGCACGCGCAGGCCGTCGTCTGCCATCGCCGCGACCTGGCGCGCGACGGCGTGGCTGCGCGCGGCGTCAAGGTGACAAAGATCGGCGATGACCTCGGGCGCACCCTTGGCGGCGATAATCCGTTCGCTCCGGTCCGGCGACTGCCAGACCCGCGACATGGCCAGCATGCCATCCGACAGCGGATAGTCTTCGACCAGGGTCCAGTCGTCATGCAGGTGCCCGGTACCCGCCAGCCAGCGGCTGCCCGCCGTGAGGATGGCCGCTTCCATCGGGTCAAAGGTGCGGCGGTGGCTGGCCAGCACGGCAAACTCAAGCGCATCGTGCAAGTCATCCGGCAGGGGTGTTGCCGCCGCATCGGCCGCGTCGTGGCTGGCGGCGGGCGACCAGAGCCGTCTCACCGTCATGCGATTGGCCGTCAGTGTGCCGGTCTTGTCGACACACAGCACGGTGGTGGCACCCAGCAGTTCGATGGCCGGGATGCTGCGCGCCATCACATTCTCGCCGGCGAGGCGCCATGCGCCGAGGCCCAGAAACAGCGTCAGCACCACCGGCAGTTCCTCGGGCAGGATGCCCATTGCCAGCGTCAGCCCGGCCAACAGGCCGCGCAGCCAGTCGCCGGTTTCAAGCGAATAGGCCACTGCCAGGCAAGCAGACAGGAGCAGGCCGATCAGTGCGATGCGCTTCACGACTCGCCGCGTCTCCTGTTGGATCGGGGTCAGTTCGCCGCCCAGGCCGGCCAGCGACTGGCCAATGCGGCCCAGTGCGCTGCGCAAGCCGGTGGCGGTGACCCGCCCGCGCGCGGTGCCGCGTGTGACCAGGGTGCCGGAGAAGGCGCGACACGCGTCACCGTTGTCCGCGCACACCGGCCCGACCGCCCGCTTTGCGACCGGGGCCGACTCACCGGTCAGCAGCGACTCATCGACGGCAAGATTGGCGGCCTCGACCAGCTGCATGTCGGCCGGGACCCGGTCGCCTTCGGCCAGAAGCACGATGTCGCCCGTCACCAGTTCGCGGCCGGCGATGCGGCGTTGCCGGCCCTCGCGCACCACCAGCGCACGCGGGCTGGAAAAATCGCGCAGCGCGTCCAGTGCCCGCTCAGTCCGCCGCTGCTGGAAAAAAGTGATGGCCATGATCACCGCGACGAAGCCGATGAGCATCAGTGCTTCGTGCCGGTCACCCAGCGACAGGTAAATCGCGCCGCAGGCGACCAGCAGCAGGAACATCGGTTCGCTGATCACCTCGCGTAGCAGGCGCAGCACGCTGCGCGGACGGGACACGGGCAACTCGTTCGGCCCTTCGTGACGCAGTTGCCGCGCCGCCTCGGCTTCGTTCAGGCCATCGGTGATTGCGAACGGCTGGCCGGCCACGGTGCGATCCCGTCTATGGCACCGCTGCCGGCGGCAAAGGGTGGTCGAGGTCCGGCCGGCGCCACGGGTCGACGTGGGTCATCAGGTTCAGCACCCGGTGGCGCTGCAGCACCCGCTGCCTCGCTTCCACCGCGATGTCGTGACCGGCCTCGACCGTGAGCAGCGCATCGACTTCGAGGTGCGCATCGACGATCACCATGTCACCCATCTTGCGGGTGCGGATGTCGTGCACGCCGGCCACCCCCGGGGTCTCCACCAGGGTGCGGCGGATCGCCTCGACTTCGCTTTCGTCGAGGCCGCGGTCCATCAGGTCATGCATCGCGTCCCAGCCGAACTCCCAGCCCATTTTGGCCACCATGAAGCCGACGATCAGGGCGGCGATCGGGTCGAGGATCGGGTAGCCGGCCAGGTTGCCGACGATGCCGATGCCGACCACCAGCGATGACGCGGCGTCCGAGCGCGCGTGCCAGGCATTGGCCACCAGCATGCTCGACTTGACCCGCTTGGCCACCTTCAGCATGTAGCGGAACAGTAGCTCCTTCGCCACCAGTGCGCCGGCGGCCACCCACAGCGCGATGATGTGCACGGTCTGCACCGTCTCCGGATTTTCCAGCTTCAGGAACGCTGACCAGAGCATGCCCACTCCGACGGCCAGCAGCAGCACGCCGAGCACCAGCGAGGCTGCGGTTTCGTAGCGGTGATGGCCGTAGGGATGGTCTTCGTCGGCGTCTTTCTTGCTGTGATGGTTGGCGATCAGCACCACAAAATCGGCCACCAGGTCGGACAGCGAGTGAATGCCGTCGGCGATCAGGCCCTGTGACTTGGCGACCACACCGACCCAGATCTGGGTGGTGGACAACAGGATGTTGACGCCCACGCTGACCCAGGTGCTGCGTGAGGCCGCCGCCGAGCGCTCGGCCGGCGTGTGCTGCGGGTCTTCGGAGTCGTCGTCGAGTTCGGTGAAATTCATGGCGCCCTTGGGGAGTGGCTCGCCGGAGCCGGCTGCAAACCTGTTCCGGACGCTGCTTTTGAGTCTACTCCCGCCGCCCGGCAGCAGGCCGGCTGCGGACTGATTCAGGTCAAATGCAATGCAAATGGCGCGGCGCCGGCGCGCGCTTCGCCGGGATGGCCGCCCAGGCTGAGCGGCATCGACAGGAACGCGGTGAGGATGACCGGCAGCAGCGCCATCAGGATGAAGCCGAGGTATTGCCGCGTGAAGTGACGCAGTGCTGGATGCATGGTGTTTCCCTTCTGGTTGGTCTTCAATGCCCCAAGCCTGCGCCGTGCGTCTTAAGGCGGCCTGAAGCGGGCGGCGGCCGGTTAAGAAAACCCTAAGGCTCGCTGTTCATGATGGCAACAAAGGAGCCGTCATGAACCCAACTCACCTGTTTTCCCCCCGTTTGCTTTCACTTCGCTCAATGGCCGTTGCCGTCTTGCTCGGCAGCGCCGCGCTGATCACCATCGCGCATGCCGCCACACCGGCCGGGATGCTGTCGGGCTACACCAGCCAGGCCGGCGCGCCGGCCTCGGCGGCGCGCGGCCAGCAGTTTTTCAATCGCACCCACGGCAAGGAGTGGAACTGCGGGTCGTGCCACGGTGCGATCCCGACCCAGGCCGGCAAGCACGCCTCCACCGGCAAGCCGATCGCCGCGCTGGCGCCGGCCGCCAACGCGGAACGCTTTACCGATGCCGCCAAGACCGAGAAATGGTTTCGCCGCAACTGCAACGATGTGGTTGGACGTGAGTGCACGGCGGCCGAAAAAGCCGATGTGCTGAGCTGGCTGCAGACCCTCAAACCGTAATGCCCACCCGATACCCCTGACTCCGGAGCACTCCATGCGTGACCATTCCCGACCATCCCTGCGCCGAATTTTGCTGGCGGTTTTCACTGGCGCGTTGTTCGCTGCCGCCACCAGCGCGCAAGCCGGCGGCGACAGGCGCCCGCCGGTGCCGCTGCTGCCGCAATACCAGCAGGAATGCGCGTCCTGCCATACCGCCTACCCGCCCGGCATGCTGCCGGTCGCGTCCTGGCAACGTCTGATGAAAGACCTGCCGCGCCATTTCGGCACCGACGCCTCGCTCGATCCGGCCGTCACCGCCGACCTGACCCGCTGGCTCACGGCCAACGCCGGCACCTACAAGCGGGTCGACCGCGCGCCGCCCGAAGATCGCATCAGCCGCTCGGCCTGGTTTATCCGCAAGCACGACGACGTCGCCGCCGCCACCTGGAAACTGCCGGCGGTGAAGAGCGCTGCCAACTGTGGCGCCTGCCACACCCAAGCCGACAAAGGAGATTACCGTGAACGCAATATCCGCATCCCGCGCTAGTTCAACAGCGGCCCCGCCGGCCACCCACCGGATCCTGGTCTGGGATGTGCCGGTGCGCGTATTCCACTGGCTGATGGTGGCCAGTTTTGCCGGCGCCTACCTGACCGCCGAAAGCGAGCGCTGGCGCCTGCTGCACGTCACGCTCGGCTACACCATGGCCGGCCTGGTCGGGTTCCGCATTTTCTGGGGCCTGGTGGGCACCCGCTACGCGCGCTTTTCATCTTTCCTGCGCGGTCCGCAGGCGGTGGCGCGCTATCTCAAATCACTGGTGAGCGGCAAACCCGAGCACCACACCGGCCACAACCCGGCCGGCGCGCTGGCGATCCTGGCGATGCTGCTGCTGACGCTGGCGGTGACGGCATCGGGCTGGGCGGTTTACAACGATGTCGCGGGAAAATGGCTGGAAGAGACGCATGAAGTGGCCGCCAACGTGATGCTGACGGTGATCGGCGTGCACATCGTCGCCGTCCTGGTCAGCAGCTGGCTGCACCGCGAGAACATGGTGGGATCGATGATCAGCGGCCGCAAACCGGGCCGGCCGGAAGAAGGCGTTCGCCGGGCCTGGACCAGCGTGGCGCTGCTGATGCTGGCGGCGGTGGTGAGTTTCTGGTGGCTGCAATGGCAGAGCGCGCCGGCCGCCGGCGCCGGTGCGGACCAGCCGGTGGCATCGGCCACGGCCGCGAGGCATGACCGGCATGACTGACCACCGCCGGTCTTCATGGGACAATCATCGTCATGCGAATCCTGCTGGCTGAAGATGACCCGCTGCTCGGCGACGGCCTGCGTGCCGGGCTGCGGCAGCTTGGCTTCCAGGTCGACTGGGTGCGCGATGGCGAAGCGGCCGAGCGCGAGCTGCGTGCCGAAGCCTACGAGGCGGCGGTGCTCGACCTGGGGCTGCCTCGCAAGGACGGCCTGGCGGTACTGGCCGCGATCCGCCAGGCCGGCATCGTGATGCCGGTGCTGGTGCTGACCGCGCGCGATGCGGTGCCCGACCGCATCCGCGGCCTGGATACCGGTGCGGACGATTACGTGATCAAGCCGGTCGACCTGAACGAACTTGCGGCACGCCTGCGCGCGCTGGTGCGCCGCGCCCACGGCCAGCCGCAGGATTGCCTGGTGGCGCAGGACGTGGTGCTGGATCCGGCCGCGCGCGCGGTGCGGCAGGGTGGCCAGCCGGTGACGCTGTCGACGCGCGAATTCGACCTGCTGCACGTGTTCATGCTGCACGCCGACCGGGTGCTGTCGCGCGAGCAACTGGAGCAGCACCTCTACAGCTGGGGACGCGAGGTCGAGAGCAATGCGATCGAAGTGCACATCCACAACCTGCGCCGCAAGCTCGGCGCGCCGCTGATCCAGACCGTGCGCGGCGTCGGCTACATGCTGCTGCGCGCGGGACCCGGCGCATGAAGCGACTGCCGCGATCGATGCAGGGCCGGCTGCTGGTGCTGGTGCTGGGGCTGGTGGTGGGCGTGTGGCTGGCCACCGCGGTGATGACCTGGTTCGATGTGCGGCACGAGCTGGATGAACTGCTCGACAGCCACCTGGCGCAGGCCGCGGCGCTGCTGGTGGTGCAACAGGCGGGTGAAATCGAGGACGAACACGAGGCGGTCGACGCGCCCAGCCTGCATCGCTATGCGCCCAAGGTGGCGTTCCAGGTGTTTCACGACGGGCGCCTGGCGATGCGCTCGAGCAACGCGCCGCTGGCGCCGATGATCGCCGCCGCGGAGCGCTTCAGCACCGGCTTCCGCAGCGTGCAGATCGACGGCACCACCTGGCGCGTGTTTGCTGCCCAGGGGGCCAAGCGCGATGTGCAGGTGTACGTCGGCGAGCAGGCCGAGTCGCGCGATTCGATCCTGTGGGCCGTGTTGCGCAGCACGCTGTGGCCGATGGCGGTGGCGCTGCCGTTGCTGGCGCTGGCGATCTGGTGGGCGGTGTACCGCGGCATGGAGCCGATGCGCAGTCTCGGCCGCTCGCTGGCGGCGCGGCAACCGCAGGCGTTGCATCCGGTCGAATTCGGCGACGCGCCGGCAGAGATGACGCCGATGATCCAGGCGCTGAACGGATTGTTCGAACGCATCGGCAGCCTGCTTGAGTCCGAACGGCGCTTCACCGCCGATGCCGCGCACGAGCTGCGCACACCGATCGCGGCCATCCGCGCCCAGGCGCAGGTGGCGATGGGCGAGGCCGACGATGCGCAGCGCCGCCATGCGCTGCAGGCCACGCTGGAAGGTTGCGACCGCGCCACCCGCCTGGTTGAGCAGTTGCTGACCCTGTCGCGGCTGGAAGCGGTCGAGGCGCTCGACCAGGGCACGCTGGACCTGGCCGCGCTGGCGCGGCGTGTGACCGGCGAGCTGGCACCGAAGGCGGCGACCCGCCGGCAGGTGGTGGAATTTGACGCGCTCGAACCGTGCCCGGTGACCGGCAACGACACCCTGCTGGCGGTGCTGGTGCGCAACCTGGTCGACAATGCGCTGCGCTACAGTCCGGCCGCGGCCAGGGTGTCGGTTGCCGTTCGGCACGAAGCCGGACGCGTGCTGTTGCGGGTGGAGGATAGCGGGCCGGGCATGGCCGAGGCCGATCGCGCGCGGCTGGGCGAGCGCTTCTTTCGCCTGCCGGGCAGTGAGCAGAGCGGCAGCGGACTGGGCTGGTCGATTGTCCGGCGCATCGCCGCGGTGCACCGCATCCGCTTGCACGCCGGTGTCTCGGCGCTTGGCGGTCTCGCGGTCAGCGCCGAATTTCCGCCACCTGCCGCCTAGTCGCGGTGCCGCGGCCGCGGTTGACGTGCGTCAAACCGGGCTTGCCGCGGCGGTCTAGAGTGAACAGGAGGGAGACGACCCACGCCGGCTCGGCCGGCATCATCGACAGGAGGTCATCATGCGTCGATCACACGATCCCGCCAGCCTTGCACGCGACGTGCAGGCTCTGGCCAGTCAAACCAAGGGTGCCGCGGCCGATGTGCGCGCGGCGGTGCGCGACCTGACGCTGCACGCGCTGCGCAGCCGGCTGCTGACCGCCGAGCACCTCGCCAGCGTGACCAAAACCGTCGGCCAGGGCATCGGCAACGTGATGGAACAGCCGGCGGCCGATGCGCGCGCGGCGGCCGGACACGCGATGCAGGGCCTTGGCGATGCGGTGGCCAAGGGCCTGCTGGCGCTGGAGCTGGCGGCACGCGAATTTGCCGATGCCGGCGGGCGCTTGAACGCCGCCGAATCACAGCAGATAATCGACGAGATTGCGCGACTCGAGCAGGCGCTGGGCAAGGACTGGCAGCATGAGCATGTGATGCTGGCCCCGGCCAGGAAACAGCGGCTGGCCGATCTGGTTGCGCATGTGCAGCGCGCCGTATCCGGCGCGCGACAAGCGGAGCCGGCGATGCGAAACACCCTGCACGAACTTCAGGCCACGGTGCACGACGGCAAGGAAGCCGCCGTCGGCGCGGCGCGCATTCTCGGCCTGATGGCGAGCGGCGCCTTGCTGGGGGTGTCGGAAGTGCTTCGGGAAACCGTCACGCCGGACGACAGATAGCATCGTGCTCGGCTCACTCGAACAGCTGAAGGCGCTGCCGCGGGTGACCGATATCACCCGCACCATGCTGCGTTTCGGGCTGCACGACATCGTGCACTCGGTGCGCCTTCACCGCGTGCTTGACCTGACGCGCGACCTGCTGGGCTGGAAGCCCGATCCGGAAATACTGGCACGGCCGCTGCCGGAACGGCTGCGCCTGGCGCTGGAAGACCTCGGGCCGACCTTCATCAAGCTGGGCCAGGTGCTGGCATCGCGCGTCGACATGCTGCCGCCGGAGTGGATCCGCAGCCTCGACCAGCTGCACGCCAACGCGGCGCCGGTGCCGTTTGCCGAGATCGAGCCGCAGCTGCTGGCCGACCTCGGCCGGCCGCTGCTCGATGCCTTCAAGTCGTTTGAGACCGTGCCGCGCGCCGCGGCCTCGATCGCACAGGTGCATTACGCGTTGCTGCCGGACGGCACGGCGGTGGCGGTCAAGCTGCGCCGGCCCGGCGTGGTCGACAAGGTGCAGGCCGACCTCGCGCTGCTGGAAATGCTGGCCGCCTGGCTGGAGGCAGAGGAGCCGGCGGTGAAACGCTTCCAGCCGCTGGAGCTGGCGCGCCAGCTGCGCAAATCGATCACCCGCGAGCTGGATTTCGCCGCCGAGGCGCGCGGCCAGCAGCGCTTCGCCGACAATTTCACCGGTCAGAACGATATCGTCATCCCGCGCATCCGCGCCGAATTCACCCGCGAGACCCTGCTGGTGATGGACTGGATCGACGGCCTGCCCGGCACCGATCTGGCCGCGGTGGATGCCGCCGGCATGAAGCGGGATGTGCTGGCCGCGCGCGGCGCGGATGCGGTGATGAAAATGGTGCTGGTCGACGGTTTTTTCCATGCCGATCCGCACCCGGGCAATGTGTTCTACCTGCCAGGCGACCGGGTGGCGATGATCGATTTCGGCATGGTCGGCTGGCTGTCGCACCGGCGGCGCGACGAACTGGTGGACCTGCTGGCGGCGGTGGCGGCTAAGGATGCCGCGGCGATGCGCGACGTGCTGCTGGGCTGGGCGGAAGGCGGGCGCATGTCGTCACCCGATCATTTCGCCGACGATCTCGGCCGCCTGCTGTATCTCTATGAACGCGCGGCGCTGCAGGAAATCCGCATCGGCACCCTGCTCAACGAAATTGCCGGCGTGATGCGCGACCATCACCTGGTGCTGCCGGCCGACCTGGCGCTGCTGTTCAAGGCGCTGGTGACGCTGGAAGGCCTCGGTGCGCAGCTCGATCCGCAGTTCCGCCTGGTCAAGCACATCACGCCGTATGTGCGCGGCCTGCTGCGCGAACGCTGGGAGCCTCGCGCGCTGGCCAGGCGCGCCGCGCGGCAGATGCGTGAGGCCAGCTATGCGCTGGGTGAGTTACCGAAACTGGTCGGCCAGTTCGCGCGCCAGGTCGGCAGCGGCGGAGTCGCCATCCACCTCGAAATCCGCGAGATGGAAGTCCTGACCAGCCATCTCGAACGCAGCGTCAACCGCCTCGCCATCGGCATCGTCACCGCGGCCCTGATCGTCGGTTCGTCGATCCTGCTTGCGGTCACCAGCGACAAGGGCTCGTTCGGCGTCTGGCTGTTCGGCGTCGCCGGCATCATGGTCGCGCTGGCCAACAGCGTGTGGCTGATCGTCTCGATCCGCCGTTCCGCCCGCAAGCCGGGCTAGCGTGAAGCCGCATGCGGAATCACGCTTGAGAGTGCTCGTCACCGGCGCATCGGGCAGGGTGGGGCGCGCGATTTGTACCCGGCTGTCGGCGATGCATGAAGTGGTCGGGCTCGACCGGGTGGCATCACCCGGCGTGCAATGCACCGGTGACCTGTGCGATGCGGCACTGCTTGATCGCGCGCTGGCCGGCGCAGATGCCATCGTCCATGCCGCGGCGCTGCATGCGCCGCATGTCGGCGTGTTGCCGGACGCGGAATTCGAGCGCGTCAACGTCGAGGGCACCGACCGGCTGCTGCAGGCCGCGCAGCGCCACGGCATCCGGCGCCTGGTGTTCACCAGCACCACCGCGCTCTACGGCGAAGCGTCCACACCGGCAAAGGCGGCGGGCTGGGTGACGGAACAGACCGACCCATTGCCGCGCACCATCTATCACCGCAGCAAGCTCGCGGCCGAGGCGCTGCTCAATGCCGCTGCCGCGCAGGGCGGCCCGGCGGTCACCATCCTGCGCATGTCGCGCTGCTTTGCCGAGCCCGCGCCGCTGATGGCTGCCTACCGCCTGCACCGCGGCATCGACGCGCGCGATGTTGCCGAGGCACATGCACTGGCGCTGGGCGAGTTCGCCGGGACCCGGCGGACGCTGGTGATTTCCGCCGCCACGCCGTTTCGGCCGGATGACGTGCGCGCGCTGTGGCACGATGCGCCGGCGGTGCTGCGGTCGCGCGCGCCGGCGCTGGTGGCCGAATTCGACCGGCGCGGCTGGCGGCTGCCGGTATCGATCGATCGCGTGTACGTCAGCGCACGGGCCGAGGCAGAACTCGGCTGGCGGGCGCGATATGGATTCGGTGAAGTACTGGCCATGCTGGACCGGCACGACGCGGAAGTGCTGCCGCCACAAGCGGAAGACCTGCTGCCGCGGTAGCCGGGCTCAGCCGCCCACGGTAGCCTCGGCCTGCATGCCGACGCGGCCATCAGCCAGCGTTGTCCAGAGCCCCAAGCCGCCTCCGTCGCGGCGCGCGTTGAGCATCAACGGCGCACCGAGCAGTGCCGGGCTCAGTGCGCGATAGGCAAATCGCGTCAGCGCGCCGTCACCCACTTCCCCTGCCAGCGCCGCCAGCATGGTGGCGATCAGCGGGCCGTGGATCACCAGGTTGTCATACCCCTCGACCTGGCGGCAGTAGTCGGCGTCGTAATGGATGCGGTGGCCGTTGAAGGTCAGCGCCGAGTAACGAAACAGCTGGGTCGAATCCGGCTGCCATGCGCGCTGGTGTTCTGCGGCGGGCTGACCGGCAGCCGATGCCGGCACCAGGCCCGGCTTCACCGGGTTGCGATAGACGATGTCGTGCTCCTCACGCAGGCAGCAGGTTCCGGCGGCAAACACCTCGTGCAGCACGGTGACAAACACCAGGTCGCCGGAGCGGCCGTGCTTGTGTTCGATGCTCTGCACCCGCGAGCGCTTTTCGATCGCCGCGCCAACCGGCAAGGGTGCCAAAAAATCGATGCGCCCGCCGGCCCACATCCGGTTTGCCAGCGGTACCGGCGGCAGGAATCCGCCGCGCGCCGGGTGGCCGTCCGGTCCCAGCTGGGCGGGTGGCAGGCCGTCGAGGAAGTAGAGCCAGTGCCAGAGCGGCGGCAATGCATCGCCGTCCTGCAGCGCCGGTCCGCCGCGGTCGACGGTGGCCGCCATCAGGCGCGCATGGCGCAGCGAGGCGATGTCGTGATCGACATGCTGGCGGCCGATCCACTGTCGCAGGTGTTCCCGATCCATCGTGTCCATGTCGCGTCAGCCCGCTTTCCGGCGTGGTGCCGTCACTTCATTTTCGACGGCAGCTTGATGTCGCGGCCGGCCACCATGAACACGCCGCGGCCGCGGTGATGCAGCGTGCGCGGCGCCCTGATCGCCGGATCGATCCATGCCTTGACCACCTCGAGCACGAAAAAACTGTAGCGGTTGACCAGCCGCGTGTCGCTCACGCGGCATTCGAGGCTGGCGAAACACTCGTCGACCAGCGGCGCGTCGACCAGCGCGGCCGGCACCGGCGTCAGGCCGACCGCCTTGAATTTGTCCGCGCGGCGGCCGGAGCGGTTGCCGCAGGCGACGACTTTCTGCGCCAGTTCCGCGCCGGGAATGTTGATCACGCATTGGCGCGTCGCCTTCAGCGCGGCAAAGCTGAAATCGCGGTTGCTGACCACGCAGCCGATGAGCGGCGGCTCGAACTCCATCATGGTGTGCCACGACATCGTCATCACGTTCGACTTGCCGCGATGCGCGGTGGTCAGCAGCACCACCGGCCCCGGTTCCAGCAGGCCGTACACCTTGGACAGCGGCAGCGTGCGCCTGGCCATCTGCGTCTCCGGTTCGATTACTCTGCCGCCAGTTTGCGCTCGCGGATCAGCGCGTGCCAGAACGCGGTTTCCTGCTGCAGGAACATCGCCAATGCCGGCCCGTCGTCGGCGACAAGTTCAAGCCCGCCGTTCTCCAGCGCGCGGCGGACGGCTGTATTGCCGAACGCGCGACGCATGTCCGCACCCAGCCGCGCCACCACCGCCGCCGGCGTGCCGCGCGGCACCAACAGCGCCTGCCAGGCCGTGACCTCGACCCCGCTCACGCCCGCTTCCGCCAGTGTCGGCACCTCCGGCAGGGCGGCGATGCGCCGCGCCGACATCACCGCCAGCGCCTTGACCTTGCCGGCGCGGATCTGCGGCAACCCGGCCGCCGTGTCCAGCACCGTGATCGACACCTGGCCGGCGATCACGTCCTGCAGCGCCAGCGCGGTGCCGCGATAGGGCACGTGCAGCGCCTCGATGCCGGCGCGCTGCTTCAGCAATTCCATCGCCAGGTGATGCGGCGAGCCGACGCCGGGCGAGGCATAGGCGAAGCGACCGGGATTCCGCTTGAGCGTATCGAGCAGGTGGCGCGCACTGGTGAAGCCGGCGTCGGGATGGACCGCCAGGATCAGCGGGAAGCGCGCCATCAGGCCTACCGGCTCGAAATCGCGCGGCGAATACGGCAGCTTCGCCATCATCGTCCCGTGAAACACCATCGCGCCGTTGTCGCCGCTGAGCAGGGTGTAGCCGTCGGCAGCCGACTTGGCCGCCAGGTCGGTGCCGATGATGCCGGCGGCGCCGGGCCGGTTGTCGATGACGATCGCCTGGCCCAGCAGGCGGCCGAGTTCCGGCGCCACGGTGCGGGCCAGAAAATCGGAGCCGCCGCCGGCCGGATAGGCGACCACCCAGCGGATCGGTTTTTCCGCAGGCCAGGCCTCGGCGCCGGCTGCGGCGGACAGCAGCGCGGCCACGGCCAGCAGAATCAGGGTGGACGCACGGCAGCGGAAAGTCGGTGGGCGCATCGTCAGGGCTCGCAGCGGGGAGACCTGCATTCTAGCGGGCCGCGCCAGCCGCACGCAGCGCGGTTGCCGCAACACCTGTCAGGTTTGCCGGGCTGCAACGACCCATCCGAACGATTGACCGCCGGCGCCATCCAAATGGCGCGTATCGACGTAATATTCGTTCCCGACTATCATTTGCCAAACCTTTAGCGCCCAGCCCATGAATCAAACCCTGCACCTGATGAAATCACGCGGCTTTCCGCACCTGCGCCGGCGGGTGCTGGAAACACTGCAGGTCAATCTGGGCTACAAGTGCAACCAGGCCTGCTTTCACTGCCATGTCAATTCCAGCCCGGACCGCAAGGAAATGATGTCGGGCGAGACCATCGACGACGTGATCGCGTTCATGCGGGCGGCCAAGGTGAGCAGCCTGGACCTGACCGGCGGCGCGCCGGAGCTCAACGTGGAATTTCGCCGCTTGGTGACGGCCGCGCGGCAACTGGGCGTGCGGGTGATCGACCGCTGCAACCTGACCATCCTGTCCGAGCCGGGGCAGGAGGACCTCGCCGCCTTCCTGGCCGCGCAGCAGGTCGAGATCTCGGCGTCGCTGCCGTGCTACTCGCAGGAAAACGTCGACAAGCAGCGCGGCGAAGGCGTGTTCGAGCGCTCGATCGACGGCTTGAAGGTGCTCAACGCGCTCGGCTATGGCGTGCCGGGCAGCGGCCTGGTGTTGAACCTGGTGTTCAATCCGCAGGGGCCGAAACTGCCGCCGCCGCAGGAAGCGCTGGAGACCGATTACCATCGCCTGCTGAAGGAAAACTTCGGCATCGTCTTCAATCACCTGTTTACCATCACCAACATGCCGATCCAGCGTTTCGGCTCGACCCTGGTATCGAAGGGCCAGTTCGAGGGTTACATGGACCTGCTGGTGTCGGCGTTCCAGCCGCATAACCTCGACAGCGTGATGTGCCGGTCGCTGCTGTCGGTCGACTACCTCGGCTATGTATACGATTGCGATTTCAACCAGATGCTGGGCCTGCCGCTGCAGCATGGCGACCAGCCGAAGACGCACCTGCGCGCGCTGATGTCGGTCGATCTCGCCGGCAAGCCGATCGTGGTCAAGGATCACTGCTATGGCTGCACCGCCGGCCAGGGTTCGAGCTGCGGCGGCGCGCTGGACAGCGAGGGCAAGCAGCAAGCGGCGCTGGCGGCCGCCGAATAGGCTTACTCTTTCCCGGCCAGGACGGCGAAGAGCGCTTCGAATAACAAACTCCAGCACTGGCGCGGCTCCCCGGCCATTTTGACGCCAGCAACCGCGCCAGTGCTTGTGTTTCACCCTTGCCAACCCCTGTTTCGCCATCCCGCCGGCGCGGCGACGACGGTGATGAAATGATCGCAGACCCCATGACGCCCGGACGCTCCTGTCCCCTGCACTATCGCTATCCGCCGCAGGCCTTCGCCCGAGACGCCGACCTGCGCGCGGAAACGCTGTATGTGATCGGCGGGCTGTACGGCAACCTGCCGGCGCTGGAGGCGATCCTCGATCTGGCGGCGACCGAGAAAGTGGCGCCGACGCTGGTGTTCAACGGCGATTTCAACTGGTTCAATGTCGATGCCGGCGGCTTCGATGCCGTCAACAGTGTGGTGCTGCAGCACGTGGCGCTGCGCGGCAACGTCGAGACCGAACTGGCGCCCGATGCCGACGAGGCGGGCTGCGGCTGCGCCTATCCGGATTACGTCGATGACGCCGATGTCGGGCGCTCGAACGACATCATGCGTCGCCTGCGCGCAACCGCGGGCGAATTCGCCGGTACCGTCGCGCGCCTTGCCGCGCTGCCGATGCACGCCGTGGCAGAGGTCGGCGGGCAGCGCTTCGGCATCGTCCATGGTGACGCCGAATCGCTGTCCGGCTGGCGCTTTGCCCATGATTTTCTGCACGACGGGGCCAACATCGCCTGGCTGCATGGAATCTGCCGCGATGCCGGACTGCGCGGCTTTGCCTCCAGCCACACCTGCCTGCCGGTGTTTCGCCGCTTCACCGATGCGGCCACCGGCGAGCGCCACGTCGTGATCAACAACGGCGCGGCCGGCATGCCGAATTTCTCGCACACGCAGTACGGGCTGATCACGCGCCTGTCGGTGCATCCGGCGGTGGACGGCATCGCGCAATACGGCGAGGCGATCAAAGGCGTGCACATCGACGCGGTTCCGGTGCACTACGATGCCGCGCGCTTTATCGAGAATTTTCTCGCCAACTGGCCAGCCGGCTCGCCTGCCCACGTCTCGTATTACCGGCGCATGATGGATGGCCCCGCGTACGCTGCGCCGCATGCGCTGGGCCTGGTGCGCGCGCCGTCGGTCTGCGCCTGATCGCGGCGCCGGCTCCCGCCTACACTCCTTGAATCGAAAGCCTCCCATGCGAAACAAAACACCCGCCCCTGCCAAACCCCGTGCCCGCCGCGTGGAGCCGGCAACCAAGACCATCAACCTCGCCCTGCAGGGTGGCGGCGCGCACGGCGCCTTCGCCTGGGGGGTGCTGGATTATTTGCTGGAAGACGGCCGGCTCAAATTCGAAGGCGTCTCCGGCACCAGCGCCGGGTCGATGAATGCCGTGGTGCTGGCGTATGGCCTGCATGTGGGCGGCAACGAAGAGGCGCGCGCGGCGCTGGAGCGGTTCTGGCGCGCGGTGTCCGAGGCCGGTGAGCGCTATTCACCGCTGAAGGCGATGCCGTGGGAAAGCCGCGACCAGCACTGGAACAACGACCATGGCCTGATGTTCCAGTTTTTCAAGACCCTGACCAACACCTTCTCGCCCTACCAGCTCAATCCGAACAACTTCAATCCGCTCAAGGACATCCTCGAGCAGCAGATCGATTTCAAGCGGCTCAACACCTGCAAGAAAACCAAATTGTTCCTGTCGGCCACCAGCGTGCAGAGCGGCAACGTGAAGGTGTTCAACACCCACGAGGTGACCGCTGATGCGGTGATGGCCTCGGCCTGCCTGCCGTTCATGTACCAGTCGGTGTTCATCGACGGCGAGCCGTACTGGGACGGCGGCTACATGGGCAACCCGGCCCTGTTCCCGCTGTTCTACAACACCGATTCGCGCGACGTGCTGATCGTGCACATCAATCCGATCAAGCGCGAGGGCAATCCCACCACCCAGCACGAGATCGAGGACCGGGTCAACGAGCTCAGCTTCAATTCCTCGCTGATCAAGGAGCTGCGCTCGGTGGCATTCGTGCAAAAGCTGCTGGATGAAGGCTGGCTGAAGCCGGAGTTTCGCGACCAGATGAAATACGTGCTGATCCACTCGCTGCGCGCGGACGTGGTGCTGAAGGACCTGTCGACCGCTTCCAAGCTCAATACCGACTGGCCGTTCCTGCTCAACCTGCGCGATCGCGGCCGCGCCGCCGCCGCGCAATGGCTGGCCGACAACTACGACGACGTTGGCAAACGCCAGACCGTCGACCTGCGCAGCGAATTTTTAAACAGCGGCAGTGAAATGAAAGTGCCCATTGTTCCGACCAAGCGGGGGCCGGGCCGCATTCCGGGTGGCAAACCGCCGCGTCCGGCGCGCCGCAAATAGCGGCAAAATCCAGACCTTCCGCACTGCCGTATCGGATTCATTTTCAGGGAAGCACATGAAAAAAAGCAAAGTCGTCATCGTCCTGGTGGTTGCCGCACTGATCGCCGCGTTCTTCGTTTTCGACCTGGGTCGGTATCTCACGCTCGATTACCTCAAGTCGCAGCAGGCCTCGATCGAAGCGTTCTACCGCGCCAACCCGGTGCAGACCATCGCCGTGTTCATGGCCGTCTATGTCACCGCGATCGCGCTGTCGATTCCCGGCGCCACCCTGCTGACGCTGGTGGCGGGCGCGGTGTTCGGACTGGTGGCCGGCACCATCATCGTCTCGTTCGCCTCCAGCATCGGCGCCACCCTGGCGTTCCTGGTGTCGCGCTATGCACTGCGCGACTGGGTGCAGGCCAAGTTCGGCGACCGGCTGAAGCCGATCAACGACGGCGTGGCCAAGGAGGGTGGCTTCTATCTGTTCACGTTGCGGCTGGTGCCGGCGTTCCCGTTTTTCCTGATCAACCTGGTGATGGGCCTGACGGCGATGAAGACCTGGACCTTCTACTGGGTGTCGCAGGTCGGCATGCTGCTGGGCACCATCGTCTACGTCAACGCCGGCACCGAGCTGGCCAAGATCACGACACTGAAGGGCATTCTCTCGCCCGGCCTGATCGGCGCCTTCGTGCTGCTCGGCATCTTTCCCATCATCGCCAAGAAGATCATCGACGGCGCCAAGGCGCGCAAGGTGTACGCAAAGTGGGCGGACCGGAAACCCGCGCACTACGACCGCAACGTGGTGGTGATCGGCGGCGGTTCCGCCGGCCTGGTGACGAGCTACATCGCCGCCGCGGTCAAGGCCAAGGTGACGCTGGTTGAGCGCCACCAGATGGGCGGCGATTGCCTCAACACCGGCTGCGTGCCGTCGAAGGCGCTGATCCGCTCGGCGAAGCTGCTGAACCACATTTCGCGGGCGAAGGAATTCGGCATCGCTTCCGCCACGGCGCAATGGGATTTCGCCGAGGTGATGGAGCGGGTGCAGCGCGTGATCACCGAGATCGAGCCGCATGATTCGGTCGATCGCTATACCGGCCTGGGGGTGGATTGCGTCAAGGGCACGGCAAAAATCCTCACCCCGTGGGAAGTCGAGATCACGAAGGAAGACGGCACGAAGCAGGTATTGACGACCAAGAACATCGTCATCGCCGCCGGTGCGCGCCCGTTCGTGCCGCCGATCCCGGGACTCGCCGAGGTGCAGCCGCTGACCTCGGACAACATCTGGAATCTGCGCAAATTGCCCAGGCGCCTGGTGGTGCTGGGCGGCGGGCCGATCGGCTCCGAACTGACGCAGTGCTTCGCGCGCTTTGGCTCCGCCGTGACGCAGGTGGAGATGCTGCCGCGCATCATGATCCGCGAGGACGCCGAGGTATCGGCCATGGTCACCGCCAAGTTCCGCGCCGAGGGCGTCAACGTGCTGGTCAACCACAAGGCCAAGCAGGTACTGGTCGAAAACGGCGAGAAATTCCTCGTCGTCGAAAGCGAGGGCCAGGAGAAACGCATCGCTTTTGACGAGATCCTTTGCGCGGTCGGCCGCATCGCCAATACCAAGGGCTACGGGCTGGAAGAGCTCGGCATCCCGGCCGGCAAGGTGGTCGAAACCAACGAATACCTGGAAACGCTTTATCCCAACATCTTCGCCTGCGGCGACGTGGCCGGTCCCTATCAGTTCACCCACACCGCTGCGCACATGGCCTGGTATGCCGCCGTCAATGCCCTGTTCGGCAAGTTCAAGAAGTTCAAGGTCGATTACTCGGTGGTGCCGTGGGCGACCTTCACCGACCCGGAGGTGGCGCGGGTCGGCATCAACGAACAGGAAGCGAAGGAAAAGGGCATCGCCCATGACGTGCACGTTTACGGCATCGACGACCTCGATCGCGCCATCGCCGATGGCGAGCCGCACGGTTTCGTCAAGGTGATCACGCCCAAGGGTTCGGACAAAATTCTCGGCGCCACCATCGTCGGCGAACACGCCGGCGACCTGCTGGTCGAATTCGTTGCCGCGATGAAGCATGGCTTCGGGCTGGAGGGCATCCTGGGTACCATTCACACCTATCCAACCATGGGCGAAGCCAACAAGTATGCGGCGGGCGTCTACAAGCGTTCGACCGCGACGGTGGGCAAGCTGGCGGTGGGCAAGGCGCTGAACGACTGGACCCGCGGCGAGGGCAGTGTGGGCACCGTGCTGGGCGCTGCCATGGCGCTGCTGGTTTCGCCCGACAATACCCCCGCCTATCCGAAACCGCCTGGTCACCATTGACACCCTGCCGTCCCTGCGAGCAGGAGACGGCGAACTATCCGAGACTGCCAACATGAAAAAACTTGTTCTAGCCTTCGCTGCGATGCTGTTCGCATCGGCCGCCGCCGCCCAGTCGTTCGACCATTCCCATGCCGCCTTCAGCGCGCTGCTGAAAAAATATGTGGTAGTGGTCGACGGCGGCAAGACCTCGAAAGTGAAATACGCCGAGTTGAAGAAAGAGCAGCCGCAACTCAAGGCCTATCTCGACGGCCTGTCGAAGGTGACGGCGGCCGAGTTCAATGGATGGAGCAAGCCGCAGCAGATGGCCTTCCTGATCAATGCCTACAACGGCTATACGCTGGAGCTGATCCTGCAGAACCACCCGGTCAAGTCGATCAAGGATATCGGCGGCGTGTTCGACAACCGCTGGAAGCGGAAATTTTTCAAGCTGCTGGGCGAGGAGGCGTTCCTCGACAAGATCGAACACGAGATTCTCAGGAAGCCCGGCGCGTACAACGAGGTGCGGGTGCATTACGCCGTCAATTGCGCCTCGATCGGCTGCCCGTCGTTGCGCGAGGAAGCGTTCACCGCCGACAAACTCGGCGCGCAGCTGGAAGAGCAGGCGGTGCGGTTCCTCTCGGATCGCTCGCGTAACCGATTCGCCAACGGCAAGCTGGAAGTCTCGATGATCTTCAACTGGTTCAAGGAAGACTGGGCCGGCGGCTACACCGGTTTCGACGGCAGGACGCCGCCGATCAAGTCGCGCGAGGAATATTTCGCCCGCTACGCCCGGCTGCTGGCCGACAGCACCGCGGACCAGCAGGCGATTGCCGCCGGCAAAGTTTCGATCGCGCATCTGGATTACGACTGGAGTTTGAACGGGGCGAATTAGGTCGGGGGTTTATGCTGGTTGGAACGCGTCGAGGGAACGGCTCTTCGTTGAGCGCATAGACTGAGTGCCGGCAGATATCTGATCCTTTCCCCCATAGTCGTGGCGGAAGGCGCAAACCCCAGCACTGGCGCGCCTCTCCGAACAAAAATGCTCCAGGAACCGCACCAGTGCTTGAGTTTGCCGTGCGGTAACGGCCCCTCGCGGCTCGATAGAATCCTGTTATGCGGCTTTCCATCATCATTCCGGCGTTGAACGAAGCCGCTCACATCGAGTCCACCTTGAGACCCCTGCAGGCGATGCGCGGGCGCGGGGTCGAGGTGATCGTGGTCGACGGCGGCAGCACTGACACCACGCGTGCGCTGGCGATGCCGCTGGCGGACAAGGTAATCGAGGCTGAACGCGGTCGTGCCCGGCAGATGAACGCCGGCGCTGCCGTGGCAACCGGCGAGGCGCTGCTGTTCCTGCATGCGGATAGCCGCCTGCCGGAAGACGGCGACGAAGCAATCGGCCGCGCACTCGCCACGCCGGACAGGCAGTGGGGGCGTTTTGATGTCGCCATTGATGGCGCGCACTTCATGCTGCCGGTCATCGCCTGGTTCATGAATCACCGCTCGCGACTGACCGGCATTGCCACCGGCGACCAGGGCATATTTGTCACCCGCACCGCCTTCGACCGGGTCGGCGGCTTTCCGGACCAGGTGCTGATGGAAGATGTCGAGTTTTGCCGCCGCATGCGCAAGATCTGCGCCCCGGTCTGCCTGGGCCGGGCGAAAATCATCACCGCCGGCCGGCGCTGGGAAAAGCACGGCGTGTGGCGCACTATCTGGCTGATGTGGCGATTGCGTTTCAACTATTACTGCGGCGCCTCGCCGGAAAGCATTCATCGTGCGTACTACGGAAAATAACGCTGTCCTGATCGTGTTCGCCAAGGCGCCGGTGCCGGGCGAGGTGAAGACGCGATTGACCCCCGCGCTTGATGCCGAGACCGCGGCGCTGCTGCATGCGGCGCTGGTCGAACGCGCGCTGCAGGTCGCGCAGCAGAGCGGCATCGCCCACCTTGAGCTGTGCTGCGCACCGGATGCGTCGCACGGTTTTTTCGAAACCTGCGCGGAAGACTTCGGGGTCGCGCTCACCGGGCAGGGCGAAGGCGACCTGGGCCAGCGCATGCTGCGCGCCCTGCAGCGCGGCATCGCGGCGCATGGCCGGGCGCTGGTGATCGGCGCCGACTGCCCGGCATTTACCGCCCGGCACCTCGCCGCCGCCGCCGAGTCCCTGGCGCGGCATGACGTGGTGCTGACCCCCGCAGACGACGGCGGCTACGTGCTGGTCGGCGCCTCGCGCACCGACCCCGCCATGTTCGACGGCATCGACTGGGGCAGCGAGCGTGTACTGGAACAGCAGCGGCGCAACCTGTCGGCGCTTGGCATGACCGTTGCCGACATGCCGGCGCTGTGGGACGTGGACCGGCCCGGAGATCTGGCGCGCCTGAAGGCGCTCAAGCCGCCGCTGGATTTTTTCTGGCCGCCGGCATGAAGGCGCGCTGGCTGATGGCCGCCTGTGCCCTGTCGGGCGCGGCCCTGGCGCAGGACGGTGCGGCGCTGTTTTCGTCCAGGCCGGCCGGCAGCAGCGTGGCGGCGCCGTTTCGCGTCATCACCCTGCCAAACGTCAATCCGAACCAGATTGAACTGGTGGCCGATGAAGGCCGCACGGTACTGCGCATCACCTCCGCCGCCAGCGCCAGCAGTGTCGGTATTCCGCTGACTGCGCCGGCGCAAAGCCGCACCCAGCTGGCCTGGCAGTGGAAAGTGAGCCGCACCATCGACAGCGCCGACATGACGCAGAAAGCGGGCGACGATTTCGCCGCGCGGGTTTACGTCTTCTTCGATGTGCCGCTGGACGCGCTGCCGTTCGTTGCGCGCACCAGGATTCGCCTGGCCCGGCTGTTCTTCAAAGCGGAGGTGCCAACCGCGGCGCTGTGTTACGTCTGGGACAACCGGCAACCGGTCGGCACCGCGCGCTTCAGCGCCTACACCGACCGGGTGCGGATGATCGTGATGCAGAGCGGCGCGGCCAATGCCGGCAAGTGGATCAGCGAAACGCGCGACGTGGCGGCGGATTTCCGCCAGGCCTTCGGCGGCGAGCCCGCGGCCATCACCGGTGTCGCGGTGGCGAGCGATACCGACCAGACCCGCGAAGCCGTCACCGCCTGGTTCGGCGACGTGGTGTTGAAGCCATGAAGCGCCTGCTGCTGCTCGGCGGCGGCCATGCGCATGTGCATGTGCTGAAGACCTTGACCGAAACCGCGCCGGCCGATGTCGAGGTGACGCTGGTCTCGCCCTATGCACGCCAGGTTTACTCCGGCATGCTGCCGGGCTGGATCGCCGGCCACTATCCGATCGACGCCTGCGTGATCCCGCTGATGCCGCTGTGCGCGAAAGCCGGCATGAAGCTGGTGGAGTCCGCCGCCGCCGGCATCGATCTTGCCGCGCGCGTGGTGCACTGCGCCGACGGCAGCGAGATCGCCTATGACGTGGTCTCGATCGACACCGGGCCGGTGGCCGACATGTCGATGGTGCCGGGCGCCGCCGAACACGCCATCGCGGTGCGGCCGATCGAATCATTCATCGAATCGTTTCGCCGCATCGCCGACGACATTGCCGCGCGTGCCGCCGCCGGCAAACCGGCCAGCATCGCCTTTGTCGGCGCCGGTGCTGCCGGCATCGAGCTCGCGCTGGCGATGCAGCATGCGTTCCGCAACCCCTTGCTGACCGTCACCCTGATCTCCGCTGCCAACACCCTGCCCGGCAGCGTGGGCCCGCGCATCGCGCGCATCATGCGCCAGCGCGGCTTCTGCATCCTGTCCGGGCAGTCCGCGGCGCGCATCGACGCCGGCAGCGTGCGACTGCAAAGCGGCGCCACGGTCGAGGCCGACCACATCATTTTTTCCACCGGCGCCACGGCGGCCGCATGGCCGCGCGCATCGGGCCTGCAGACCGACGGGCGCGGCTTCATCCTGGTCAACGACCGCCTGCAATCGCTGTCGCACCCGGAAGTATTCGCCGCCGGCGATTGCGCGACCATGCCGGACCATGCGCGGCCGAAGTCGGGCGTGTACGCGGTGCGCGCCGGGCCGCCGCTGGCGGAAAATCTGCGCCGCGCACTGGCCGGAGAGCCGCTGAAGAAGTACGTGCCGCAGGCGAAATCGCTATACCTGATCAGCACCGGCGATCGTTACGCCATCGGCTCGTGGGGCGAATTTTCCTGGGAGGGCGAGTGGGTGTGGAAGTGGAAGGACCGGATAGATCGGGCGTTTATGGAGAAATATTCGGTGGGTGCAGGGTAGGTTGAAATTGGCGTGGACGCCGATACCTTTCGTTTCGTCGCCAGATAGGCCAGGTACGCGCCGTCGGATCGCCTGCTGCACTGCACCTGGCGCACGCGTTCGCGCATCGAATCGGGGGTGCATGTGGATTGCAGCGCCTGTCGCGCATGGGTAGAGTGGCGATTGCCAACCACATGTGACCGTATTGCAGTCTCGGCGCATTTGGCGCAAAAGCTGTTTTTGGCTGCAATCGCGTTCAACCGGACGCGTGTCCGTCGCCTGTCTTTCAGCGGGCGCGGGACTCGCTGTTAACTGAGTTACAAGCCGTCAATGACCCCACGCGAACTTGTCCAACTCTGGGTACAAACCTTCAATCGAGCCGATGCGGAAGGACTTGCATCGTTCTACGCCGACGACGCTGTCAATCACCAGGTCGCTGAGGCGCCGGTGCACGGCAAGGCTGCAATCTGGCGGATGTTTGCGGACGGCTTTGCAACCGCCACCATGGTCTGCATCGTCGAAAATATCTTCGAAGATGGCCAGTGGGCTATTCTGGAGTGGAGGGACCCGCTCGGTCTTCGAGGCTGCGGCTTTTTCCACGTCGTTGGCGACAAGATCGTCTTCCAGCGGGGTTACTGGGACAAGCTGACTTTCCTCAGGCAGCAAGGCTTGCCCTTGCCGAATGAGTAGGCGACTTCGGCGTCGCCGACGGCAAAGCGGGTCAGACCCGCATCCCCCACGGCTTCTGCTCTGTGTTTCTTGCACGCGTCGATGTGAAACGCATTGCGTGGAAGCACAGGCCGGCTGCAAATAACCCCATCATCTCAACCCCGCGCCAACGCCTTCTTCTGCTCCCCGATCAACTGCGCGATCCCGTTCTCCGCCAGTCCCACCAGCTTCCCCATATCTTCCTTCGAAAACGGCACGCCTTCCGCCGTTCCCTGGATCTCGACGAACTTGCCGGCGCCCGTCATCACCACATTCATGTCGGTCTCGCAGGACGAATCCTCGAGGTAGTCGAGATCGAGCAGCGGGCCGGCGGCGCCCATGCCGACCGAAATCGCGGCGATCGAATCGAGGACCGGGCTTTCCTGGATCAGGCCTTTTTCCAGCAATACGGCGATGGCATCGCATAGCGCGACGTAGGCGCCGGTGATGGCCGCGCAGCGGGTGCCGCCGTCGGCTTGCAGCACGTCGCAATCGAGCGTGATCTGGCGCTCGCCGAGTTTTTTCAGGTCGATCACGCAGCGCAGCGAGCGGCCGATGAGGCGCTGGATTTCCTGGGTGCGGCCGGTCTGCTTGCCGCGCGCGGCCTCGCGGTCGGAGCGGGTGTGGGTGGCGCGCGGCAGCATGCCGTACTCGGCCGTCACCCAGCCTTCGCCGCTGCCTTTCTTGTGCGGCGGCACGCGTTCCTCGACGCTGGCGGTACAGAGCACTTTGGTCTCGCCGACGGCGATCAGCACCGAGCCCTCGGCGTGCTTGGTGAAGTGGCGGGTGATGGTCAGCGGCCGCAGCTGGTCCGCGGCGCGATTGAATGAACGTGGCATGTTTTTCCGATTGTTCGTGATGCCGAATCCATTGTCCGGTACTGCCGGCAATGCATGTCGGCCGGGCCGGCCAGACGGGGTTTCGCCCCTGGCCGGATTATTTCGATACCTTCTTGATCGCGTTCTGGATCTCGTCGATCGCCTTCTGGATATCTTCGTCGGAGATATCGTCCTTCGCGGCCGCGTATTGCTGGGTGGTATTGAGCGACGAGGTGGTGAAGCCTTCCACCGGCTCGGTGACGGTGACCGTCGATGGCGGCTCTTCGTCGTCCTGGTGTTCCCAGGTCAGGCCGATCACCGACAGGTTGTCGGACTCCGCCCCGGCCTTGCGCTCGGCTTCCTCGAGCAGCTTCGGCATCAGTTCGACGATGTCCTCGCGCGCCAGCTTGGCGGCGATGAAATCGGCGTTGAGCGGCCCCCAGAAGCCGTCGGTCGACATCAGGATGGTATCGCCCACCTTGAGGTTCCATTCCTCCGAGTGCGTCACCAGCGGCGGCAACACGCCGCCGAGGCAGTTGTAGATCTTGTTGCGATCCGGATGCACCGCCGCCTGTTCGGCCGTGATGATGCCCGATTCAATCAGCTGCTGCACCCGCGAATGATCCTTGGTGGCGCCGGCGATCTTGCCGTTGCGCACGAAGTAGAGGCGCGAGTCGCCCGAATGTGCCCAGCAGGCCTTGCCGTTCTGCACGATGCAGGCAACGATGGTGGTGCGCGGGCACTCCAGCATGTCGTGCTGGTCGGCGAAGGCGACGATGGCGCGGTGCGCGGAGTGAATCGCCGACTCGAGGAATTCCTTCGGTCGCCGCAGCGTGGTGCGCGCCTCCTGCTGGAAGCGGTTGGTCAGCGAATTGACCGCCACCTCGGCGGCGATCTCGCCGCGCGCGTGGCCGCCCATGCCGTCGGCGATCACCATCAGCAGCACGTCCTTGGAATAGGAATAGGCGAGACGGTCCTGGTTGACCTTGCGGCCGCCGATGTGGCTGTCCTGGAAGATGGTGAATCGCACGGCCGCTGTCCTAGAAAATCTTCCGGTTCAGCGTCTTGCGCAACCGGCCGGCCAGGCTGTCGTCGGCCACGACCTCTTCGACCGCTTCCGCCTCGCCCGGCATTTCCTTGATTTCCCGCATCAGCGCCTTCTGCAGTTCGAACGCCGTCTGCGGGCGCCCGAGGTGGTCCAGCTTCAGGCACCAGTCGACAATCTCGTAGAGCTCGGCGGAATAATTCTGCCGCGCCAGTTCCCTGGCGGGGATCATCTGGTCGTCCTTGACGCGCTCGTTGGCCGGCTGCGGATGGACGCCGGTGAGGCAGGTGTAGATGGTCGCGCCGACCGCATAGATGTCGGACCAGGGGCCCAGCTGCTCGAGGCTGTGATATTGCTCCGGCGCGGCGTAGCCGGCGGTGTACATCGGCCGCAGCCGCGGTGCATCGGAGGTCAGCGCCTGCCGCGCGGCGCCGAAATCGAGCAGCACCGGCTTGCCTTCCATGGTGATGTAGATGTTGGCGGGCTTGATGTCGAGGTGCAGCAGCTTCTTGGCGTGGACTTCGCGCAGGCCGTTCAACAGGTGGGTGAACATGCGGCGGATGAAGCTTTCGGTGAATTCGTGGCGGTGGCGCTGGATGTGGAATTGCAGGGTGCGGCCGCGCACGTACTGCATCACCATGTACACGGTCTCGTTGGCGCGGAAAAAATTCTCCACGCCGACGATGTTCGGATGCGAAATGGTGGCCAGCGAGCGGCCTTCCTCGAAAAAACACTTCAGCCCGTGGCGGAAGACGGCGAGGTTTTCGTCCGAATTGATTTTGACCTCGGCGCCATCGACACGGATCACCAGTGCGGCCGGCAGGTATTCCTTGATCGCCACCGGCCTGCCGTTTTCGTCGCGCGCCAGGTAGACGATCGAAAACCCGCCCGATGAAAGCAGCTTTTCGATGGTGTAATTGTTGAGCTGGTACCCGTCGGGTAGCGGTTGGTTGGTTTGCGACGCCATTATGTTGGGGGCAGGACGGTGCGGATGACCGGGTATGCCGGACGGTGCGCTGACTGTGTCATATATAATTGTCCGGTCTTGCCAGTGCCTTGTAAAGAAAGTTCTCGGCTGGCTGCTTGCCGGCGCCATGCACGGCGTTCTGCCGCCGCCCGGATCACTTTACCCTACTCCACCTGTTTCAGAACTCCCGCTGACCTATGATCAAAAGCATGACCGGATTTGCGGCCGTCAGCGGCGAAGTGCCCGGCGGACGCTTCGCGCTCGAATTGAAGTCGGTCAATCACCGATACCTGGAATTCCAGACCCGGATGCCCGAGGACCTGCGCTCGCACGAGCCGCAGATGCGCGAGCTGGTGGCGGCGGTGCTGACCCGCGGCAAGGTCGATTGCCGCGTCACCTTTGCCACCGTCGCCACGCGGGAATCGTTCGCGCCCAACCCGGAAGCGATGGAGGTGCTGGCCGAAACCCAGCGCCAGATCCTGGCGAAATTCGATGCCACGCCGCTGTCGGTGTGGGAAATCATGCACGCGCCCGGCGTGATGTCGGCCGAGGCGATGGGCACCGATGCGGCCAAGGAGGCGCTGCTGGCGCTGCTGCGCAAGGCGATCGAGGAACTGAACGCGACCCGTGCGCGCGAAGGCGAAAAGCTGGCGGCCATGATCGGCGAGCGGCTCGACCGGATCGAGGTGCTGGTCAAGCAAATCACGCCGTTCATTCCCGGGCTGGTGGCGGCGTACCAGGAAAAACTGGCGCAAAAAATCGCCGACGCCATGGCCGGTGCGGCCAACGATGAGCGAATCAAGCAGGAAGTGGTGCTGTTTGCCTCGCGCATCGACGTCGCCGAGGAACTCAACCGGCTCACCGCGCATATTTCCGAGGTCCGCCGCGTGCTCAAGTCCGGCGGCGCGGTCGGCAAGCGGCTCGATTTCCTGATGCAGGAACTGAACCGCGAGTCCAACACGCTGGGTTCGAAATCGGTCTCGACCGACACCACCAATGTCTCGATCGAGCTCAAGGTGCTGATCGAGCAGATGCGCGAACAGATCCAGAACATCGAGTGATGCGTCAGTGAGCCTGACCCTGCCCGGCTGCCTGTATGTGATTGTCGCCCCGTCCGGCGCCGGCAAGTCGACCCTGGTCAACGCCCTGCTGGAGCGCGAGCCGGATATCGGCCTGTCGATTTCCTACACCACCCGCGCGCCGCGGCCCGGCGAAGTGTCGGGGCGCGAGTATTTTTTCGTCGGCCTCGACGAATTCAGGGCGATGGCGGCACGCGGCGAGTTCCTCGAACACGCCGAGGTCTATGGCAACTGGTACGGCACCTCGAAGCACTGGATCGAGAAAACCCGCGCCACCGGCTCGGACGTGCTGCTGGAAATCGACTGGCAGGGCGCCCGCGCGGTGAAATCGATCTTCCCCGACATGTCCTTCATCTACATTCTGCCGCCGTCGATCGAGGTGTTGCGCCAGCGGCTGGTGAAGCGCGGCAAGGACTCCAAAGAGGTCATTGAACGCCGTCTGGCGGAGGCGCGGGAAGACCTGAAACACGTCCACGAAGCCGATTATGTTATTATTAATGAAGACTTTAGCGTGGCTTTGCTGGATTTGCAGTCGGTCGTACGGGCACTTCGCGTGACCGCCGTGCGACAGCTCAAACTGCACGCCAACCTTATTTCCTAGTTTTGGACAACGTCACACCGCCTGCGCCGCAGGCCGTGTAGAGCGTTTTTCCCGTAATTTCTGGAGCCGCACATGGCACGCATCACTGTTGACGACTGCATCAAGCTGATCCCCAACCGCTTTGAACTGACCCTGGTGGCGACCGCCCGGGCGCGCCAGCTGGCGCTGGGTTCGGCACCGTATGTCGATCCGGGCAAGGATAAACCGTGCGTGATCGCGCTGCGCGAAATCGCCGCCGGCCGCGTCGGCTCCGAGATCCTGCTGCCGCCGGTGCCGCCGACCGCCGAGATGTAACCCCCGACCGGCGGCGCTGGAACGAGACAGGACGTCATGACGCACTTCTCCCCGCCCGCCGGCTCTCCGCAAACGCCGCCTGCCCGCCCGCAGCGGACGACGCGCAAGTCACCCCAGCCGGTATCGCCCGCCGTGCCCGCCACGGTTGAGGCCACGATCACGCCCGCGCCGGCCCTGGCCAATGACGCGGCGGTCGCCCTGCGCGAGCTGATTTCCGTCTACCTCAAGCCCGCCGACCTGGAAAAGGTCGAGGCAGCGCTTGAAATGGCGCGCGTGGCGCACGAAGGACAATTGCGCCAGTCCGGCGAGCCCTACATCACGCACCCGCTGGCGGTGGCCAAGATCCTCGCCCGCTGGCACCTTGACCCTCAGGCGCTGATCGCGGCCCTGCTGCACGATGTGGTCGAAGACACGCCGACCACCAAGGCCGACATCGAGCGCAAGTTCGGCAAGGCGGTGGCGGAACTGGTCGATGGCGTCTCCAAGCTCGACAAGCTGCAGTTCGCCACCCTCGAGGAAGCGCAGGCCGAGAACTTCCGCAAGATGCTGCTGGCGATGGCGCGCGATGTGCGGGTGATCCTGATCAAGCTGGCCGATCGGCTGCACAACATGCGTACGCTGGATGCAGTGCCGCAGGCCAAGCGCGAGCGGGTGGCGCGGGAGACGCTGGAAATCTATTCGCCGATCGCCAACCGGCTCGGCTTGAGCGGCCTCTATTACGAGTTCGAGGACTGGGGCTTCCGCTACCTGCATCCGCACCGTTTCTCGGTGCTGGAAAAAGCCGTCAAGGCGGCGCGCGGCAACCGCCGCGAAGTGGTCGGCAAGATCCTCGATGCGATCAACCAGCGCCTGAAGGAATTCAAGGTCGAGGCCACGGTCAGCGGCCGCGAAAAATACCTGTCGTCGATCTACAAGAAAATGCAGGAAAAGCACATCTCGTTTTCCGAGGTGCTCGATATCTACGGCTTTCGCATCATCGTCGCCGATGTCGCATCCTGCTATCTGGCGCTGGGCGCGCTGCATACGCTGTACAAGCCGTTCCCCGGCAAGTTCAAGGACTACATCGCGATCCCCAAGGCGAACGGCTACCAGTCGCTGCACACCACCCTGTTCGGTCCCTACGGCACGCCGGTGGAGCTGCAGATCCGCACCGGCGACATGCACAAGATCGCCGAGGCCGGCGTCGCCTCGCACTGGCTGTACAAGACGCTGGATGCCGACGACGGCCAGCTGTCCGACATGCAGCAGAAGACCCACCAGTGGCTGCAGTCGTTGCTGGAGATCCAGTCCGGATCCGGTGACGCGCTCGAATTCCTCGAGCACATCAAGGTCGACCTGTTCCCGGACGAGGTCTACGTTTTTTCCCCCAAAGGCAAGATCCATTCGCTGCGCAAGGGCGCCACGCCGATCGATTTCGCCTATGCCATCCATTCCGACATCGGCAATCGCGCCATCGGCGCCCGGATCAACGACGAAAGCGTGCCGCTGTCGACGCGGCTGAAGAACGGCGACCGGGTGGAAATCGTCAGCGACGAGGCCGGCCGGCCCAATCCGGCCTGGCTCAATTACGCCGTCACCGGCCGCGCACGCTCGCACATCCGCCATTACCTGAAGACGATGCAGCAGACCGAATCGGTGGAGCTGGGTGAGTTGCTGCTGATCCAGGCGGTGCGTTCGCTCAATTTCGCGCCCAACGACATCGGCAAGATCCACTGGAACCGCCTGCTCAAGGGCGACCACGCCAAGAGCAAGGAACAGGTGCTGTCGGAGATCGGGCTCGGCAAGCGTCTCGCCATCGTCGCCGCGCGCAAGCTGTTTGCCGTCTCGGAGCTGGTGCTGCCGGCGCACAAACAGCGCGACGCCATCACCATCCGCGGCACCGAGGACATGGCGGTGCAATTCGCCACCTGTTGCCGGCCGATACCGGGCGATCCGATCCTGGCGCAGATCAAGGGCGGCCAGGGCCTGATCATCCACACCCACGACTGCCCGGCGATCCACCCGTTCCGCACCGATCCGGAGAAGTGGGTCGACGTGCAGTGGGACCCGACCATCGACCGCCTGTTCAACGTCGACATCCGCATCACCGTCAGCGACCGGCGCGGGGTGCTGGCGCGGCTGGCGGCAGAGATCACCGCCGCCGACTCGAACATCTCGCATGTGCACATGGGCGACGCCAACAGCGCGGCGGACCAGAAGTACGCCACCATCCAGTTCACGCTGGAGGTGAAAAACCGCATGCACCTGGCCCAGGTGATGCGGCAGCTGCGGCGGCTGCCGGAAGTGGTGCGGATTACCCGTGTAAAATCCGCTGCGTCCAGGGAATCCAGGCCAAAACCAGAATGAAACAGATCATCGCCACCACCGGCGCACCCGCCGCCATCGGCACCTATTCGCAGGCCGTGCGTGCCGGCAACACCGTCTACCTGTCCGGCCAGATCCCGCTCGACCCGGCGACGATGCGGCTGGTCGAGGGCTTCGATGACCAGGTCCGGCGCGTGTTCGACAACCTGAAAGCGGTGTGCGAAGCCGCCGGCGGTTCGCTCAACGACCTGGTCAAGGTCAACGTCTACCTGCTGGACCTCGCCCATTTCGCCAAAGTGAACGAAATCATGGCGAGCTATATCAGCCAGCCCTATCCGGCACGCGCCGCGGTCGGCGTGGCGTCACTGCCGCGCGGCGCCCAGGTCGAGATCGAGGGCGTGATGGTGCTGCCGGACGAACCGGCGCACAGCGGCGGCTGATCGCCCGATCCCACCCCGCCGCCATCACTCACTTGCCGCGTCCGGCACGAAAAAAATCCGCCGCATCCGCGCCTGCGCCCGCACCGGCTTCGGGCGCAACCGGCATCGCGCAGAAACTGGCCGGCATCGGCCTGCGCGCCGACTGGGATTTCGCGCTGCACCTGCCGATCCGCTACGAGGATGAGACCCGCATCACGCGGGTGCGCGATGCCCGCATCGGCGAGCCGTGCCAGGTCGAGGCCGAGATCACCCACAGCGAAATCACCTACCGGCCGCGCCGCCAGCTGGTGGTGCAGGCGCGCGATGGCGAGGACGTCATCTACCTGCGCTTTCTCAATTTCTACGGCAGCCAGGTCAAGCAACTGGCGGTCGGCCGCCGCCTGCGATTGTTTGGCGATGTGCGGCAGGGTTTCTTCGGCGCCGAGATGGTTCATCCGCGCTACCACCTGGTCAGCGAGGGCGAGCCGGTGCCGGAGGCGCTGACGCCGGTCTATTCGACCACCGCCGGGGTCGGGCAGGTCGCGTTGCGGCGCCTGATCGACCGCGCGCTCGAGCGCCTGCAGGGCGAACTCGCCGACGACGCGCTGCCGGCATCCGTTCTCGAGCGGCTGCGCCTCGACGCGTTTGCGCCCAGCGTGATGACCCTGCACCGGCCGCCGCCCAGCGCCGCGCTCGCCAGCCTGGCCGAGCGCAGCCATCCGGCCTGGCAGCGGATCAAGTTCGACGAAATGCTGGCGCAGCAGCTGGCAATGAAAAAAGCCCGCGCCGCGCGCGACGCCAAGTCGGCGCCGCGCCTGCTGACCAAAAACAAGCTGACCGATGCGTTGAAAAAATCGCTGCCGTTCGCGCTTACCGCGGCGCAGCAGCGCGCCTGGCGCGAAATCGCCGCCGACCTCGCCGCGCCGCACCCGATGCAGCGGTTGCTGCAGGGCGACGTCGGCAGCGGCAAGACCATCGTCTCGGCGCTGGCGGCGGCGCAGGCGATCGACAACGGCTACCAGGCGGTGATCATGGCGCCAACCGAGATCCTCGCCGAGCAACACTACCGCAAGCTGTCCGCGCTGCTGGTGCCGCTGGGCGTCACCGTGACCTGGCTCACCGGCAGCCTGAAGGCAAAAGAAAAGCGCGCCGCGATCGAGGCCATCGGCCGCGGCGAGACCCAGCTTGCCATCGGCACCCACGCGCTGTTCCAGGAGGGGGTCGATTTTGCCCGGCTCGGCCTGACGGTGATCGACGAGCAGCACCGGTTCGGCGTCGGCCAGCGCCTGGCGCTGCGCGAGAAGGGCGAGCGGGGAATCGACGTCAAACACGAGCCGCACCAGCTGATGATGAGCGCGACACCGATCCCGCGCACGCTGTCGATGAGCTACTTTGCCGACCTCGATGTGTCGGTGATCGACGAGCTGCCGCCGGGCCGCACGCCGATCCAGACCAAGCTGCTGGCGGAATCGCGCCGCGACGAGGTGCTGGCGCGCATCCGCGCCGCCTGCCAGGAGGGCGCGCAGGCCTACTGGGTCTGCCCGCTGATCGAGGAATCGGAGACGCTGCAGCTGAAGACGGCGGTCGAGACCTTCGACGCCCTGACGGCCGCGCTGCCGGACGTGAAGGTCGGCCTGGTCCACGGCCGCATGAAGGCGGTGGAGAAAAATGAGGTGATGGCGAAGTTCCTTGCCAACGAGGTGCAGCTGCTGGTGGCGACCACGGTGATCGAAGTCGGCGTCGATGTGCCCAATGCCTCGCTGATGGTGATCGAGCATGCCGAGCGCATGGGCCTCGCACAGCTGCACCAGCTGCGCGGCCGGGTCGGGCGCGGCGCCCGGCACAGCACCTGCATCCTGCTCTACCAGAGCCCGCTGGGCGAGCTGGCGCGGGCGCGGCTGAAGGTGATTTATGAAAGCACCGACGGGTTCGAGATCGCGCGCGAGGACCTGCGCCTGCGCGGGCCGGGCGAGCACCTGGGTGCGCGCCAGTCGGGCGCGCCGCTGCTGCGCTTTGCCGACATCGAACGTGACGTCGGCCTGCTGGAGGCGGCGCGCGAGACGGCGGCGTGGATGCTGCGGCACGAGCCGGCACGGGCGGAAAAACACCTGGCGCGCTGGCTCGGGTCGCGGCAGTATTATCTGAAGGCATGAGAACCCTTCGCCTCCTGCGGCCGGATGCCTGGCACGGCAAGCCGCCCTCGCATGGCGATGCGCGCTTCGGCCGCCTGCATCCCTGGCTGACCTCGCGCGGATCGCTTACCGCGCGCATCGTCAGCCGCTTCGACCACTTCAACCTGGTGCGACTGACCCAGCACGCCGCGTTGCCGAACACCGACGAACGTCGCGAGCTGGGACTGCGGGACCGCCAGTTCGCCATCGTCCGCGAGGTGCTGCTGCGTGACGGCGGCGCGCCGCTGGTATTCGCCCACAGCCTGGCGTCGCGCCGTGACGTGCGCGGCGTGTGGCGCGGGTTGTCCCGGCTGGGTGCGCGGCCGCTGGCGGAAATGCTGTTTCACGATCACGCCGTGGTGCGGCTGCCGATGGAATATCGCAAGATCGACGCGCGCCATCCGCTGTACCGGCGCGCGCAGCAGGTGGCGCCGTTTGCCCCGCAGGCAGTGTGGGCGCGCCGCAGCGTGTTCCTGAAGGCTGGCCGGCCGTTGCTGGTGACGGAGGTATTCCTGCCGGGCATGATTGATGCCGTCGCGCCGTGACCCGGGCGGGTTGCGGTACGATCGCCTGTGGCGCGGCAGGCCAGTAGCCAAATTTTTGTAACCGGTCGAGTTGCACCGAAAATCAGGCACACGGACACCATCCGGGGCGCCAGATTCACAGGTTTGCAGACGACCCTGACTTGAAACTCCAGCACTGGAGCGGCTTTCCAGGCAAAAATGCCGGTAAAGCCGCTCCAGTGGCTGACTTTTGCCTTCAAACGCGATGAATCCACGCATCAAAATCTGCTGCATCAGTTCGGTCGATGAAGCGGCGCTGGCGGTGTCCTGCGGCGCCTCCGCGCTCGGCCTGGTATCGGCCATGCCCAGCGGGCCCGGCGTGATTGACGAGGATCACATCGCCGCCATCATCCGCACCGTGCCGCCGTCGATCGGCACCTTCCTGCTCACCGCGCGGCAGGACGCCGACGCCATCATCGACCAGCAATTGCGCTGCCGGCCGAACACCGTGCAGCTGGTCGATCACGTGCCGGAAGCGGAGCTGGTGCGATTGCGCCGCGCGCTGCCCGGCATTGCGCTGGTGCAGGTGATCCATGTCGCCGGCGAGGAATCGATCGACGAGGCGCGCGCCGCCGCGCCGCACGTTGACGCCATCCTGCTCGACTCCGGCAACCAGAAGCTCGCCGTGAAAGAGCTTGGCGGCACCGGACGCACCCACGACTGGGGCATCAGCCGCCGCATTCGCGAGACCTGCGGCAGGCCGCTGTTCCTGGCCGGCGGGCTGAAGGCGGAAAACGTGCGGGACGCGATCGATCAGGTGCGGCCGTTCGGGCTCGATATCTGCAGCGGCGTCCGCCAGGACGGCAAGCTCGACGCCGTGCGATTGCGCGCCTTTTTTGCCGCGGCCGGTATCCAATCCCGTGTCTGAACGCCTGCGCCACTACATTGCGCTGACGCGGCTCAACAAGCCGATCGGCATCCTGCTGCTGTTGTGGCCGACGCTGTGGGCGATCTGGATTTCGTCCGACGGCCGGCCCGACACCACGGTGCTGCTGGTGTTTGTCCTCGGCACGGTGCTGATGCGCTCGGCCGGTTGCGCGATCAACGACTACGCCGACCGCGACTTTGATGCACATGTAAAGCGCACCGCCGCGCGTCCGCTGGCGGCAAGAAAAATTTCCACCCGGGAAGCGCTGGCGGTGGCCGCTGTGCTCGCGTTCGCGGCGTTCCTGCTGGTGGTGTTTTTTCTCAATCGCCTGACGCTGTATCTTTCGTTCGCCGCCCTGTTCCTGGCCGCCAGCTATCCCTTTACCAAGCGTTTCTTCGCCATGCCGCAGGCTTACCTCGGCATAGCCTTCGGCTTCGGCATCCCGATGGCCTTTGCCGCGCAGACCAATGACGTGCCGGCGCTGGCGTGGTGGCTGCTGCTGGCCAATGTGTTCTGGACCCTGGCCTACGACACCGAATATGCGATGGTCGATCGCGACGACGATATCAAGATCGGCATCCGCACCACGGCGCTGCTGTTCGGCCGCCATGATGTGGCCATTGTCATGGCCTGCTACCTGGCGATGCTGTCGATCCTGACCGTGATCGGCAAGCTGATCGGCCTCGGCTGGCCATACTTTTCCGCGCTGGCCGTCGCCTGCGGCATCGCGCTCTATCACTACACGCTGATTCGCCACCGCGAGCGCGAGCTGTGTTTCAAAGCCTTCCTGCATAACAACTGGCTGGGGTTCGCGATCTGGTGCGGCGTCATGCTGGATTACCTCCTTCGAACCTGAAACCCTGGCGGGCGGCCTGCCAACTTTGCCTGTCGGCGGGTGGATAATGGGGCCGAGCCATGCGCCCGCAAACCAACTGGAGCAAACACCCATGCCGTCATCAACCTATCTCGTTCCCGGCCTGCGCACGCCGTTCTGCAAAGTCGATGGCGCCCTGCGCGGCTTTGACGCCATCCAGATGTCGGTACCGGTGGCGCAGGCAATGGCGAAGGTCGCCCGGCCCGACCTGATGATCTGGGGCACGGTGATCCCCAGCCTGCGCTGGAGCAACATCGCGCGCGAAGTGCTGATGGACGCCAGGCTTGATGCCACCATCCCGGCCTACTCCACCGTGCAGGCCTGTTCCACTTCGATGGTCGGCGTATTCGAGGCGGCTGGCATGCTGAGTGATCACGCGCCGCTGGCGATGGTCGGTGGCGTGGAAGCGATGAGCCAGGTGCAGATCGGCCTCACGCAGGGCTTTTCCAACTGGCTGCGCAGCGTGATGCAGGCGCGCAGCATCGGCGCGCGGTTCGATGCCATCACCTCGGTGCGGATCCGGGACATCAGGCTCGACATCCCCAGCGTGAAGAACCGCTCCAGCGGCAAGAGCATGGGCGAGCACTGCGAGGAGATGGCGCAGCAGTGGAAAATTGCGCGCGAAGCGCAGGACCGGCTGGCCTATGAGAGTCACCGCCGCGCGGTGCAGGCGATGACCGCCGGATTTTTTGACGACCTCACCATCGATGTCGGCGGCACCCGCAAAGACGGCATCCCGCGCGCCGATTCGACCCTGGAAAAACTGGCGACGCTGAAGCCGGCCTTCGACCGTGGCGGCGCCGGCAGCATCACCGCCGGCAACGCCTCGCCGCTGACCGATGGTGCGGCGGCGATCTGGGTCGCCAGCGAGGCCGGGTTGGCGAAACTGCCGGCTGCGGCGCCGCGTGTGAAGTTGCTCGACTACGAGATCGCCGGCGTGGACATCTTCAAGGAAGGCCTGCTGATGGCACCGGCCTACGCCATCCCGCGGTTACTGGCGCGGCACGGCCTTGCCCTCGCCGATATCGACCTGTGGGAAATCCACGAGGCGTTTGCCGCGCAGGTGCTGTGCAATATCGCGGCGCTGGAAAGCGAGGCCTTCCTGCGCGAAAAAGCGAACGTCAACCAGCCGCTGGGAAAATTCCCCTGGGATCGTCTCAACCCCAATGGCGGCAGCGTGGCCATCGGCCATCCCTTTGGCGCCACCGGTGCGCGCATCCTGTCGCAGGCCACCAAGGCGCTGGCGGCGATGGGGCCGGGGAAAAAGGCGATTGTCAGCATTTGCGCCGATGGCGGGCTGGGGACGGTGGCGTTGCTGGAAGCGGTTTATTGAGAGTTCCAAAATGCATGTCAACTACGCAGTTGCATGCACGCCCTCTCCCCCATCCCCTCTCCCGCGTGCGGGAGAGGGTGGCCGACAGGCCAGGAGAGGGCAAACGGTGTCGCAATTAAGGGAAACATCAATAGTTGCCCGGAATGAACGCGCTTTTTGCAGCGCCTGCAATGTTTGCCAGCGTTCGATCCGACGCATTCGTCTCCTTCCCCCACAACCGTGGGGGAGGGGGTCCGCCGGCTCCTCTCG
Source organism: uncultured Burkholderiales bacterium (assembly GCA_964417885.1). Taxonomy (GTDB): domain Bacteria; phylum Pseudomonadota; class Gammaproteobacteria; order Burkholderiales; family Usitatibacteraceae; genus UKL13-2. The sequence continues at coordinate 44,879 of CAYQKN010000011.1, forward strand.
TCAGTTTCCATCAACATCGCCATGAAAGCGCTATCACCATGCTGCAATTGCGCCCCAACTGCGAATGCTGCAACCGCGACCTGCCGCCGGAATCGGCCGACGCGATGATCTGCAGCTACGAGTGCACTTTCTGTCGCGACTGTGTGCAAACCAGGCTGCGTGGCGTCTGTCCCAATTGCGGCGGCAACTTCGCGCCGCGGCCGATCCGGCCAGCCGCGAATCTCGCCAGGCACCCGGCCTCGACCGAGCGCGTGTTCAAGCCCGGCGGCTGTGCACCGTGAACAGACGCTAGAGAATTCCCGCCTCGCGATACGGCTCGCCCTTCCGCACCCGCTCATAACCGAGCCGCGTCAGGTCGATCGACTCGTAGCGGCCGTTGACGATCAGCTCGGCGATGCCGCGTCCCGCTGCCGGCGCGTGCATCATGCCGTGGCCGGAAAAGCCGGCGACGATATAGAAATTGCCCAGCGTGGAGCGGCCGATCACCGGGTTGCCGTCGAGTTCGCACTGCTCGTACAGGCCGGCCCAGGTGCGGTGGCATTTGGCGGATTCCAGCGGCGGAAAGCGGTGCGCGGCGGCCGGCCACACCACGCGCTCGAAGTAGTCGTGATCGATGTCGAAGTTGAAGCCGCGCGGCGTGTCGCCATCGACCAGGCCACCGGAAAAACCGGCGCCCTCGGAGCGGAATGCCATGCGATCCAGGTCTTTCACGTACGGCAATCGCTCGATCGGATTGCCGCAGGTGAAATAGTGCTCAAAGCGACGCAGCGGCGACACCGGCAATGACACGCCGGCCATGGCCGCCACCATTCCCGACCAGGCGCCGGCGGCATTGACGAACGATCCGGCGGCGAGCGTGGCACCCGATTCAAGGCCGGCGCTCTGGATGGCATGGCCGGAGACGGCCAGCGCGACCACACGGTCCTTCAGATACGAAACACTCAGCGACAATGCCTTGCGGCGAAAACCCTGCAGCAGTCCGTTCGGATCGCACCAGCCGTCGCCGGGCGAATGCACTCCGCCGGCGAGGTCGTCGACATGCATCGACGGCCAGCGCGCCTTGAGCTCGGCCGGACTCAGCAGATGCACATCGCAGCCGTGCGCGCGCTGCACGGCGTAATTGGATTCGAGCAGCCCGATGCCGGCCGGCGGCACGATGAACAGGTAGCCACCCTCCACCCAGTCAACCGGTGCTTCGCGGCCATTTGCCGCCATCGCCCGCGGAAACGCCTTGATGAAGTCGATGCTGAATTTCGACATCTCGATGTTCTCGGGGCAGGAGAACAGCCGCCGCGCGCCGCCCGACGCGCGCAGGGTCGAGCACCACTCGTAGGTCGGGTCCGGCTCGATCACGGTCACCGACAGGGACGGCGCCAGCTGCTTCAGAAAACAGGCCGTGGCGGAACCGATGATGGCGCCGCCGATGATGGCGACATCGGCGCGGTGGGTGGCGGTGGTCATGTGCCGATTCTGCCATGCACGGCCCTGGCCGGTCGCCGCGGGCTTCTGGCGGGCGAAGAACAGGGGTAAATTTGCCGCATCGAAACCATTTCCGCGAGTCCCGCCATGGCAACCACCGACCCGCGTGTCGACGCCTACATCGCCAAGTCCGCCGCGTTCGCGCAGCCGATCCTGCGGCACCTGCGTGCGCTGGTGCATGCGCATTGTCCCGATTGCACCGAAACCATCAAGTGGGGCATGCCGCACTTCGACTACCGGGGCGGCATCTTCTGCCACATGGCCGCGTTCAAGCAGCACTGCGCGTTCGGCTTCTGGATGGGCGAGCTGCTGACGATCGACAGCAAGAACGAACGGGCGATGGGAGATTTTGGCCGCATCGCCTCGCGGGACGATTTGCCGGCCGACCCGGAAATCGCGCGCCTGATCCGCGCCGCGATCAAGTTGCATGACAGCGGGGCCAGGCTGCCATCGCGGGATAAAACGGCGGAGAAAGGCGCGCTGGAACTTCCCGCCGCGTTCATGGCGGCGCTGAAGAAAAACAAGGCGGCGCTGGCCACCTTCGAGTCGTTCCCGCCATCGAAGAAGAAAGAATACGTCGAGTGGTACGTCGAGGCGAAGACCGACGCCACGCGCGAGCGGCGCCTGGCCCAGGCGATCGCGTGGATGGCCGAGGGCAAGTCGCGCAACTGGAAGTATCAGAACTGTTGACCACGTCGCATCACACAACTCCGCCATCGCGTGCCAGTTGCCTGGCAGCGAAACACTGATTACGCTGACAGTCGTCACGCCATCCACCGGAGCCCGTCATGCAATCCAGAGCCGCCACCGTCGCTGAATATCTCGCCAGCCTGCCCGAAGATCGCCGCGTTGCCGTTGAGGCGGTGCGCAAGGTGATCCGCGCCAACCTCGACCCGCAGTACGAGGAAGGCATGCAATACGGCACCATCGGCTACTACGTGCCGCACCGCGTGTTCCCGGCCGGCTACCACTGCGATCCGAAGCAGCCGCTGCCGTTTGCCGCGCTGGCCTCGCAGAAAAACCACCTGTCGCTGTACATGATGGGTGTCTATTGCGGCTGCGCCGAAGGGCCGGGCAGCAGCGAGACCGCAGATGCCAGGTGGTTTCGCGAGGCGTGGGCCAGGACCGGCAAGAAACTCGACATGGGCAAGGCCTGCGTGCGGTTCCGGAAGGTGGAGGATCTGGCGCTCGATGTGATCGGCGAGGCCATCCGCCGGGTGCCCGCCGCGACCTATGTTGAGCGTTACCAGGCGGTGCTGGCGTCAACCGGCAAGGGCGCGAAAAAGGCCGGCAGCAAGCCCGTGCCGGCCAAGAAAACAGCGGCGAAAAAACCGGCGGCCGCCAAGCCCAAAACAGTCGCCGCCAAGAAGCCGAAGGCGAAATAGGCGGCGACAGACGACCGGGCTGGCGTCCACGCCCACGTCAAACTCCAGCACCGGTGCGGCTTTCCGGGCAAAAATGGCCTGAAAGCCGCACCGGTGCTGGAGTTTCACCTTCTAGCCATGCACCGCACGGTTATCCGCCGGCGCCTGCTCGCGTTCATGCATGCCGTAGTCGCGGATCACGCCGGCCACCCGCAGGCGATAGTTGCGGAACATTTTCTTGCGGCCCTTCACCTGTACCGCGCGGTGGGCGTCGACCGCGCGCCACGCCGCCACCGCCTGCTCGTCGCGCCAGATCGACAGTGACAGCAGCTTGCCGGGTTCGGTCAGGCTCTCAAACCGCTCGACCGAAATGAAGCCGTCGATATTCTCGAACAGCGGGCGCATCGAGGCGGCGGTGGTGAGGTAGTTGTCGCGCTGCTCCGGGTCGGGCCAGACTTCAAAGATGACGGCAATCATGCGCGGGCTCCGGTCAGATCAAGGATTGCAGGCTACGCCTTGACCGGTGCGATGTCCAAGCGCGCGCACCGGTGCTACCGTGCGGCATGACCGTTCGCACGCCGCCGGATATTTCGCCGTTCGCCTTCATCGCGCTGTCGCTGGCCGCGTTTGGCAGCGGCATTTCGCAGCGCGTCACCGATCCGCTGCTGCCGCGGTTTGCCGCCGAGTTCGGCGTCTCGATCGGCGCCGCCTCATGGGTGGTGACGATTTTCACCCTGGCCTACGGCTTCAACCAGCTGATGTTCGGCCCGCTGGGTGACCGCTTCGGCAAGTACCGCGTGATCGCCTGGGCTTGTGTGGCCTGCGGGCTGGCCTCACTGCTGTGCGCGCTGGCGCAGGGTTTTGCCATGCTGCTGGCGGCGCGGCTGGTGGCCGGTGCGATGCTGGCGGCGGTGATTCCGCTGTCGATGGCCTGGATCGGCGACGTGGTGCCGTACGAGCAGCGCCAGCCGGTGCTGGCGCGCTTCCTGATCGGCCAGATCCTCGGTGTGTCGGCCGGGCAATTGCTGGGCGGGCTGGCGGCGGACTATCTCGGCTGGCGGGCGCCGTTCTTGCTGCTGGCGGCGGGCTTCGTCTGCGTCAGCGCGCTGCTGTTCTCGATGCAGCGCCAGCTGCCCGCGCGTGCACTGACCGTCACCCGGTCCGACGGGCATATGTTCCAGCGCATGTTCCGCGCCTTCCGTCAGGTGCTGGCCCAGCCCTGGGCGCGGGTGATCACGCTGACGGTGTTTCTCGAAGGCGCGTTCGTCTATGGCGCGTTCGCCTTCATCGCCACCCACCTGCACCAGGTGCACGGTCTTTCACTGGCCGCGGCAGGCGCGGTGGTGATGCTGTTCGGTTTTGGTGGCTTCCTGTTTGCCACCACCTCGCGCTGGCTGGTGCCGCGGCTGGGCGAACCAGGGCTGGCGCGCTGGGGCGGCATGGTGATGTTCGCCTCGCTGCTGGCGATTGCCCTCGGCCCGGCATGGTGGTGGTCGGTGCCGGCCTGTTTCGCCACCGGGCTCGGTTTCTACATGATGCACAACACCCTGCAGACCAACGCCACGCAGATGGCGCCCGAGCAGCGCGGCGCGGCGGTGGCGGCGTTCGCGTTCTGCTTTTTTACCGGCCAGTCGGCTGGTCTCGCCATTGCCGGCGCCGTCACCGCCATTGCCGGCACGCGCGGCATCATCATCGGCGGGGCGATCGGCGTGCTGGTGGCGGCGCTGGCATTTGCTCGTCTGAAGGAAGGGCATCGGCACGC
>CAYQKN010000012.1:0-49296 GCA_964417885.1 uncultured Burkholderiales bacterium
ATCAGCGCCACTTCGCCGGTGTCACGCAACGTGGTCGAGAAGATGTTGTCGATGTTGAACTTGTTCAGCTTTTTCGTCGGACGCTTGTCCGGCGCGATCAGAACCTTCCAGGTGGCCTTCATTTCCGGCATGCCGTATTCAGGCGGTGTCGGCGGTTCCTGCTGGATGTAGCGCGCCATCAGGTCGACCTCATCGTCGGTCAGCTCACCCGAGGTGCCCCAGTTCGGCATGCCGGCCGGTGAACCGTACTTGATGAAAACCTTGAGGTACTCGGTACCCGAGGCAAGTGTCTTGTCGGTGGTGAGCGCCTTGCCGGTTGCACCCTTGCGCAACACGCCGTGGCAACCTGCGCAGCGTTCGAAGTAAACCTTGCGGCCCTTGTCAAATTCCGCCTTGGTCATCGGCGGCGCCTTGGGATTGACGTTCTGGTACATGTCGGCCTCGGCCAGCGGCGAGCCGCCGGCCTGGTATTTCACCTCGGCCGGCGTGACGTGCTTCTTGGAGGGATCCGTGGCAGGCGAGGGTGCGGCAGTCTGCGCGAACGCGGCCCCGGCGGCAAGCGCCAGGAACAGCGCCAGCGGCGCGGTACGGTTTCGGATGAGGGCGCGGGTCATGCTGAGCTCCTGTGGAGAGTTGTGAAATGTGATTCCAGCGGCGCCACCCCAAGAGCCTGAAACGTGCTTGCTGAGGTGTTGCAGCCTGCAGACGAAGCATCGTGCATTGCGCTGCAGCAATCCTTAAGGCAGATTAAGGTTTGCGCGTTCGGCGTCGATAGACTCGGTCTCAACATGGCAACGGCCATGAATCACCGAGGAAAATGCTGTGAAATCCACCATCATGCGCAACCCGCCCCATCCGGCCAGCGGCCACAACACGCTGCATCTGGCCGTTTGCGCGGCGATCCTGCTGGCCGCCGCCGCGCCGGCGCGCGGCGAGGAAAACGCCGGCGAGCGGCAGGCGATCGCGCCCCTGGTCGTCACCGCCACGCGCGGCAGCATCGCACTCAGCGAGGCGCCGGCCAGCGTGACCATCATCGAGGCCGAGCAGATCGAGCAGCGACGCACGTCACGCATCGGCGACGTGCTCGGCGAGGTTCCCGGACTCTACCTGCGCAACAACGCGCAAGGCGCGCATTTTCCCTCGTCGGGCCAGGCCAGCATTGCCATTCGCGGCGTACCGCGCACCACCCGCACGCTGGTGATGGTCGACGGGCAGCCGATCAACAACGCCCTGTCCGGCGGCATCGACCTGTCCGCCATATTGCTCGACAACGTACGCCGGATCGAAGTGGTGCGCGGTCCCTATTCGGCCCTGTATGGCGGCAACGCCATGGGTGGCGTGATCCACATCCTGACCCGCACCCCGGTGCGGCGCGAATTCCAGGGAAAGATCGAAGGCGGATTCGGCGATGTGCGTTCGTCCGCGGCGTCGCTGGTCTACCGCGACCGGCTGGAAAGCGGCCTCGCATGGTCGCTTGCCATCGGCTACCGCAACAGCAATGGCTGGCGCGACAGCGACTACGTGGTCAAGACCACCAGCGCCGGTACCGGCACGTTGCCCGCGGCCGGCGCGGTTGCCACCACCACCACCGACGGCCGTGCTGCGGCGTGGCTCGGCTACAAGGGGGAGCGGCCCTGGGACCAGCGCAATGCCGAGCTGAAACTGGCGCAGGACTTCGGCGACGCCGGCACATTGACCGGCGGACTTGCGTTCGCCGGCTATCGCGTCGGCTATCGTCCACCTGAAACGTTTCTCGCCACTGCCGCGGGCCTGCCGGTTACCAGCGGCAACGTCGCTACCACCGTTCCCGGCAACGCTCGCGTTGCCCTGGCAGAGATTGATTTCTATACCCTGACGCCATCATCGGAACGGGACTGGCGTGTGTTCGCGCGCTGGGAACGCAACCTTGCCAATGGCGTGCGCATGGTGGCCAACGCCGGTCACATGAACCACAACTTTCGCTTCACCCAGCCGGGCGCCGGTGCCCGTTTCGAGACCGGCCCGGGCGAATGGGCGGACCAACCAAACCAGCGCAGCGACGCCGACGCGCACCTGCGCTGGATGGCCAGTGACAGCCTGTGGCTGACCGCCGGTGCCGCCTTCAGCACGCAGCACCTTGACCGGCGCGCCCTTGCCGCCACCGCATGGCGCGATTTTGACTCGACCAACGCTGAAAAAGTCCGCGGCACCGGTAGCAGCCGGATCGCCGCACTCTTCTTCCAGGCCGAGTATCAGCCGGTCGCCAATGTCACGGTGCACGCCGGCGCCCGCCTGGACCGTTTCACCACCTCCGGCGAAGTCAGGCAGAACACCGCCCCGGCATTCTTCACTGCCTACGCCAGCCGCAGCGCCCACCAGGCCAGCCCCAAGCTCGCGGTGGTCTGGAAAACCAGCGACTGGGTTACGCTCCGTGCGAGCTACGGCGGCGGCTTCCGGCCGCCAACACTTCTGGACCTGTATTCGCGCGCGGTATCACCAACCACCGTTGCCGGCGTATTCAGCACCAACGAGCCGGCGCCGGGATTGAAGGCGGAACGAATCCAGGCCATTGAGGCAGGCATCGACCTGCGTACCGCACAGGACGCAACCATCGGCGCCGCCCTCTTTTCGCAGCGGCTTTCGGACCTGATTTACCGCAGCCGGATTTCCGCCACCCTGACCCAGTCGAGCAATGCCGGACGGGCGCGCGTGGAAGGAATCGAACTGTCACTGCGCAAGCCCTTTCCCGGCCAGGGTGTGACCGTGTTTGCCAGCGCGTCCTATCTTTCCCGCTACGAGGTAACGGAGAATAACGCGCTGCCAGCCAGCGTCGGCAAGAAATTGACCGATGTTCCGGGCACGATGGTTAACGCGGGAGTCGAATTTACGCGCGGTGCCTGGTCCGGTTCGCTGATCGCGCGGCGCGTGTCCCATATTTTTGGTTCCGGCGATGATCTCAACGTCAACGTGGTCGAGGGCGTCTATGGTTCGTATGACGCGCATACCGTCGTCAATGCAAAGCTCTCCTATCGCGTGAACCCGCAGGTAAGCCTCGGGCTGTCGCTAGACAACCTCGCCAACCGGCAATACTTCGATTTTTACAAGCAGCCGGGAATGACGGGGCTGGCGGAGGTGGTGGTCAAGTTCTGAGCCGGCGGCATCGATGCCAGCTGCGCCAGGCAAGAAACGTCGCCGCCAGAACACCGGCGCCAGTCGAAATCCGGAGGCAGATTGACGACTATCCGGGGGCAAAGATCCAGCATTGGTGCGGCTTTCCAGACACTTTTGCCCGGGAAGCCGCGCGCATGCTGGTTCTACGCCAATGGATCGATCAATACGCGCACCGGCGGACGATACGGGGCGAGCACTATCGCTGCAGGTATTCCCGCCGCCGCTCTTCCGAAATGAACTCCTCCAGATCGGGATCCATCGCGTTGCGCGAGGTCACCACGCCAACCAGCCGGCCATCATCGATCACCGGCACGTGACGAAAACCATTCTCCTGCATCAGCACCAGCGCGTGGCCGTAGGACTTGTCAGAGGCCAATACCTTCGGACTGACGGTCATCACGTCGCGCAGCCTGGTGGCGTGCGGATCGCGTTCCTGGGCGATGACCCGGAACACGGCATCCCGCTCCGTGAAAATGCCGGTCACGTGATCATTCTCGACAATGATCACGGCGCCGACATTCTGCGCCGCCATCAACCTGGCGGCATTGCTGACTGACGTTTCCGGCGGAGCGATCAGCAGGCTGTTCCGCTCCATGACGTTTTTTATGGGCTGGTCGAACATGGCATCCTCCGATACGCCATGCTAGCCAGCCGCACGCAACGGCATTTGATCTGTCTCAACCGGATGCCAATCGAGCTGCCCGGCAGCGGCGCCAGCGAAGCCGGCGCGCGATCCGGCTACCGGATCCGGGCTTTCCTAGCTGCGGAACGGATGTCGGAGAACAATGGTTTCGTCGCGATCGGGCCCGGTGGAAATGAGGTCAATCGACGCACCGACCAGCTGTTCGACACGCTTCAGGTAGGTCTGGGCATTCTTCGGCAAGCCGTCCCAGGTCTTTACCCCAAAGGTGCTTTCGGTCCAGCCCGGATGATCCTCGAATATCGGCTCGCAATGGTCGATGCTGTCGGCGCCATACGGCAGCACATCGGTCACCTTGCCGTCGACCTTGTAGCCGGTGCAGATGCGCAGCGTTTCCATGCCGTCGAGCACATCGAGCTTGGTGACACAAAGCCCGTTCAGGCCATTGATCTGCGCCGCGCGCTTCAATGCCGCCGCATCAAACCAGCCGCAGCGCCGTGGCCGTCCGGTGACGGACCCGAACTCGTTGCCGCGCTTGCGCAGCCGTTCACCGGTCTCATCATCGAGTTCGGTCGGGAACGGACCCGACCCGACGCGTGTGGCGTAGGCCTTGGTAATGCCCAGGACGTAGCTGAGCGCCTGCGGCCCGACACCAGCGCCTGCGGACGCCTGACCGGCAAGGCAATTGCTCGAGGTGACGAAGGGATAGGTGCCATGGTCCACGTCCAGCATCGCCGCCTGGGCGCCTTCGAACAGCAGGCTCTTGTTGGCGGTGATCAGGCGGTTGAGGTCGCCGGACACATCGGCGATCATCGGCTTCAGTCGCTCGCCCATTTTCAGTGTGATGTCGAAAACCTCATCGACCGAGACCGGATTCGACTTGAGGTAATTCATCAGGACGAAGTTGTGATAGTCGAGCACCTCGACCAGCTTTTCGCGGAATCGCTCCGGATGATAGATATCGTGCAGCCGGATCGCGCGACGGGCGACTTTGTCCTCGTAGCAGGGGCCAATGCCGCGGCCGGTGGTGCCGAGCTTGGCCTCGCCCTTGGCGACTTCGCGCGCCTGGTCGAGTGCCACGTGATAGGGCAGGATCAGCGGGCAGGCTTCGGACAGGCGAAGGCGCTGCATCACGTCAACGCCGGCCAGCGTCAGTTCGTCGATCTCCTGCAGCAGTGCCTGCGGCGAAACCACCACGCCATTGCCGATGTAGCAGGTGACATGCGGGTGCAGGATGCCGGAGGGTATCAGCCGCAGGATGGTTTTCTTGCCATTGACGACCAGCGTGTGGCCGGCGTTGTGTCCACCCTGGAAGCGCACCACCGCCGCCACCTCGTCGGTCAGCCAGTCGACAATCTTGCCCTTGCCCTCATCGCCCCACTGGGTACCGATGACGACCACGTTCTTTGCCATGATGATTCCTTAATGATTCGTTCCGGATTGCTGCACTGTTGATTGCCTATTGCCGGGAGACCACAACCCAGCGCCCGTCGACTTGCCTGAGTTCGCGATCGCACCCCAGCTCCGCAAGGTGCTCATCGGCGCCGGGCAGGCGATCGACGACAATTTCGCCGGCCGCGCGCAGCCTGGCCACCTCGGCCCGCGCATCGGCATCACCCGCCGGTGGCGAGAGGATTGCCGCGCGTGGCGGGTCATCCGCCGTCAGCGGCAGCAGGGCCTTGAGATCCATGCTGAAACCGGTGGCCGGCCGCGCCCGCCCGAATGCCTTGCCGACTTCGTCGTAACGCCCGCCGCGCGCGACCGCATCAGCAGCGCCGCGGGCGTAGGCGGAAAAACTGATCCCGCTCTCGTAGTTGAAACCGCCTAGTTCACCGAGGTCGATGCTGACGCGTATCCCCTGACTGGAAAAATGTCGCTCGACCTGCGCCAGCTGGGCCAGCGACCCGGCAATTCGGTCGGAACTGGGCAGCCGGGCCGCCGCCTCCGCGAGCACCGCCGACTCACCATACAGCTGCGGCAGCAGCAACAGGGCTTGGGCGGATTCACCGAGCCGGGGCGCAAGTGCGCGCAGCGCGGGAATGTCTTTCGCCTCGGTCGCAACAAAGGCCTGCTCGGCAACATCCGGCGACGCGCCGGCCGCCTCGATCAGGGAGCGGAAAATTGCCGGATGGCCGATATCAAGCTGCACGCCTGACACGCCGAGTTCGTGCAGCACATCGACCATCAGCTGCTGTATCTCGATATCCGCGGCCAGTCCGGCATAGCCGTATATTTCCGCGCCCGCCTGAAACGGCTGGCGGCTCTTGCCGAGGCCGGCCGGCAGGGTATGCAGCACGCTGCCGGCGTAGCACAGGCGGGTCACGCCCTGCCGGTTCAGCAGGTGCGCGTCAATCCGTGCCACCTGCGGCGTGGTGTCGGCGCGAACACCCATGGTCCGGCCGGACAGCTGGTCCACCAGCTTGAAGGTGGCGAGATCCATGTCGTGTCCGGTGCCGGACAGCAGCGATTCCAGGTATTCCAGCAGCGGCGGCATCACCAGCTCGTAGCCATGGCGGGAAAATCTGTCCAGCACCACGCGCCGCAGCCGCTCGAGCTTGCGGGCATCGGCTGGCAGCAGGTCTTCGATATGCTCGGGCAGTATCCAGGTTCTCATTCAGTTCACCATCAGCAATACGACGGTCCCGGCCAGGATCGATGCCAGTCCGATAAAGCGCAGCTGGCCATCGCGCAAGGCGAGGATGCGCGTCATCGCGTCGCGCCACGCCTGTGGCGCCAGCAACGGCAACAGCCCCTCAAACACCAGCATCATGGCCAGGCCGGCAAGCAGGATGTCGATCAAGAATCAGCGCCTGTAAGGAAAGCGGCAAACAATGCCGGCAACGGACTTCACGGGTGAAAAAAGGCAACAAAAAACGGCGCGCCCCTGTTTGGAACGCGCCGTTGACGAATTATACGCAAGTCAGCCGGGTTGTGCCGATTCCGCTACTTTCCACCCTTGTTCGGGTTCTTCAGGTACTTGAAGAAGTCGGAACTCGGCTCCAGCACCATGACGTCGCTTTTGTTGCGGAACGAGTTGCGATACGCCTCCATGCTGCGATAGAAGGAGTAGAACTCCGGGTTCTTGCTGAATGCCTGCGCATAGATGCGTGCCGACGTGGCGTCGCCCTCACCCTTAATTTTCTGCGCGTCCCGGTATGCCTCGGCCAGGATGATCTCGCGCTGCCGCTCGGCGTCGGCGCGGATCTTCTCAGCTTCGCCTGAACCGGTCGAACGAAGCTCGTTGGCGGCGCGCTTGCGTTCGGAATCCATCCGGCGATAGACGTCGGCGCTGATTTCCGGCACCAGGTCGACGCGCTTCATCCGCACATCAAGCACTTCGATGCCGATGCTGCGCGCATCGCTGTCGGTCTTGGCCCGCAGGCTTTCCATGATCTTGTCGCGTTCGCCGGAAATGACTTCGGCCAGTGTCCGCTTGCTGAATTCCTCCCGCAGGTCATTGTTCACCGACTGCGCAAGGCGAATCTCGGCGGCATTCAGGTCACCGCGCGTGGAGACGAAGAACTGCTTGACGTCGATGATGCGGTATTTGACGAACGAATCCACCAGCACGTTGTTCTTTTCCTTGGTCTGGATGCGTTCGGCATCCTTGGTGTCCAGGGTCTGGATACGGGTGTCGTAGAGCTTGATGTTCTCGATCAGCGGCAGCTTGAAATACAGGCCGGGCTCCTGCTGAATGGCGACCACTTCGCCGAGGCGGAAGCGAATGGCGGCCTGGCGCTGGTCGACGGTATAGGCGGTGAACACCATCGTCAGCAGGACAATGAGTGCGACCGAAATGATGACCGGGAGATTTTTCTTCATGTTGGTTTCTCCAGGTATCAGCGATTGCGCAAGTCGCGGCGCGGTTCAACCTGCGTCGCGGCGACTTCCGGTGCGGTCTGCGCGCGCGGCGCGGATTCGACCAGGCCGGGCGCGGCCTGTTGCGCGGCGGTTGACTGGATCAACTTGTCGAGCGGCAGGTACAGCAGGCTGTTGCCGCCCTTCTGGTCGACCACGATCTTGCTGGTGCTCTGCAGCACCTGCTGCATCATGTCCAGGTAGAGTCGTTCCCGGGTAACGCCGGGCGCTTTGTCGTACTCGGTCAGCACCTGGGTAAAGCGGGACGCATCACCCTGCGCATTCGCCACCACCCGCTGCTTGTAGCCGTTGGCTTCCTCCATCAGGCGCGCCGCGGCACCGCTGGCCTTCGGCAGAATGTCGTTGGCATAGGCTTCGCCTTCGTTCTTGAGGCGCTCACGATCCTGCTTGGCGCGCACCGCATCGTCGAAGCTGGCCTGCACCTGTTCGGGCGGCTGCGCGTTCTGCAGGTTGACAATCGACACCTGAATGCCGGTCTTGTAGCGATCGAGGATCTGCTGCATGAGCACCTTCGCCCGCGCCGCAATATCGCCCCGCCCTTCATATAGAACGAAGTCCATTTTGCTGCGGCCGACGATTTCGCGCATGGCGGTTTCGGCCGCCTGGCGAACCGCTTCGTCCGGATTGCGGTTGTTGAACAGATACTCTTCCGGCGACTTTAGCGTGTACTGCACGGCGAACTGGACGTCGACGATATTCTGGTCTTCGGTCAGCATCAGCGCTTCTTCGCGCACCTTGGTCTTCTGGTTGTTGCGATGACCGACTTCGATTGCGCGCACCTGCAGTACGTTCACGACCTCGGCCGACTCGATCGGAAACGGCCAATGCCAGCGCGGACCGGCTTCGGTGGTTTGCGTGTATTTGCCCAGCCGCAGTTCAACGCCCTTGCTGCCCTGCTCGACGATGTAGAAGCCGCTGGCCAGCCAGACGGAAATGGCCAGCCCGGCAGCAAGCGCAAAGCCGCCGCCCAACGCCCCGGCCGGCAAGCCGCCTCCCGGATTGTTGCTGCTGGGACCAGGCTTCTGGCCAAAAAGGTTACCCAGCTTCTGGTTGAATTTCCTGAGGATTTCATCGAGATCCGGCGGACCGTCGTTGCCTCCGCCGCGCTTGCCCCATTGCGGATCCTCGTTCGCCATTTCAAGCACACCGTCAGCCGGTTTACGCCTCAGCAGGCGATGCCTGGCCCAGTAGAAAGGATAAGCAGCCAGTGCCAGCGGCAAGGCCAATACACTTCGATCAAACGATCGCATTCAATTCGCTCCGGGTTTCGGTTTCAACGGGATCGGCCGGTTCATGGCCCTCGGAAATACTGCTGCTTGGTTCAATGCTGCCGGTTGCAAACGGGTAACCCGCCTTGAGTGCCGCGTCCCTGATCGCATCGCGCAGCAGGTCCATGCCCAGCCCTGACAGCGCACTGATTCGCAACTCGCGAATGTTACCATTTTCGTCGCGCAGCACTGCCGCGAGCGGCGCGCCGTCGAGCCGGTCAATCTTGTTCTGCACGATGATCTGCGGGACCGTGATCGCGCCAATTTCAGTCAGCACCTGGTCGACGTCGAGTATCTGCTGATCACGCATGGCATTGCTTGCATCGACCACGTGCAGCAGCAGGTCCGCCTCCATGGCTTCGGTCAGCGTGGCATGAAATGCCGCCACCAGGCCATGCGGGAGATCGCGGATGAAGCCGACCGTGTCGGACAACGTGACATGAATGCCGGGGTCGATATAGAGCTTGCGCGTCGTGGTATCCAGGGTAGCGAACAACTTGTCCGCCACGTACGATGCCGACCGCGTCATGCGATTGAACAATGTGGACTTGCCGGCATTGGTGTAGCCGACAATCGATACCTTGTACACCCCGGCACGCTTGCGACTGGCACGCTGGGTCCCGCGCTGACGCTCCAGTTTTTTCAGCCTTTCCTTCAGCCGCTTGATGCGTTCGCCCACCAGGCGACGGTCAAGTTCCAGCTGGCTCTCGCCCGGGCCGCCGCGCACGCCGATACCGCCACGCTGCCGCTCAAGGTGAGTCCAACCTCGCACCAGCCTGGTCAGCAGGTGCTGCATTTGCGCGAGTTCCACCTGCAGCTTGCCTTCGGCGCTGCGTGCGCGCTGGCCGAAGATGTCGAGGATCAGGTCGGTCCGGTCGATAACCCGGACGCCAACCACCTTCTCGACGTTGCGAATCTGGATCGGTGACAGCTGGTGATTGAACACCACCAGGTTTGCGTCGTGGGCTGCGACCGCGGCTGCGATTTCGTCGACCTTGCCGCTGCCGGCGAAGGTCGATGCGTCGGGCTTGGCGCGCCTGCCGGTGACCGTTTCGGCAACGGCCGCCCCGGCGCTCGTTACCAGTTCAACCGCCTCGGCGAGACGGTCCTCGAACAAAACGTCATTGAGGTCGATACCGACCAGGACGGCCTGGCTGCGAGAAGGTTGAAGCGAAGAGTGTTGGGGTTTCATGGGCGATTGCAGGCGGCAGCTTCTTGACGAAAAGCGCCGTCAATTGTCCGCGCCGTGCGATATACAGTGGGGGCCGCCGGGCGAATCACAAGGCAGGCCAGGGCGCCGTGGCGCCCTCCTTCGGGATGCCAATCAGGTTTCGTTGGGATTCTCGAACGGGACCGTGACCGCACGCGCAGGCACCACCGTTGAAATGGCGTGCTTGTAGACCATCTGGGTAACGGTATTCTTCAGCAGCACCACATATTGATCGAACGATTCGATCTGGCCCTGGAGTTTGATGCCGTTCACGAGATAGATCGAGACGGGGATGTGTTCCTTGCGCAAAATGTTCAGGAACGGGTCTTGTAGTAATTGCCCTTTGCCACTCATGTTCTTATTCTCCAGTTGCTTGACGACCGCGTGGCTGAATGCCGTGCCGGTCAATTATTCAGGGGAAATACCCGCCTTACTGTATCGCAAACCGGCAAATGCGCCAAGGCTTACGTTCCTTCAAGACCGCAAAACCCGGGCCGGGTTCCGGTATTGGACAGAAATATCGCAAAAATAGCGTTTCCGGGGGCAAAAAACGGCCATTTTCGAACAGCAGGCGCGATTGACTCAGCTGTACATTTTTTTCGACCGGATGCGTCCCCGGCGACGCTGGCGTTCCTGGCTGGCAGTCAGCAACTGCGGTTTTTTGTCGGCGTAGGGATTGGTTGCCTGTTTCAAGTCAACACGCAGCGGCGTGCCGCGCAACTTGAACGCATCGCGGAACGAGTTTTCCAGGTAGCGTTTGTAGCTATCGGCAAGATTCGCGAGTCCCGAACCGTGCACCACGACCACCGGCGGATTGTGCCCGCCCTGGTGGGCATAGCGCAGTTTCGGCCGATTCAGGCCGTTCATTGGCGGTTGGTGGAGGGCAACGGCCGCGATCAGGGCGCGGGTAAGCTTGGGTGTGGACAACTTTGCCATGGCGGCCGAAAAGGCCAGGTCAATGGACGCAAACAGCGGCACGACACCCATGCCGTCCTTGGCCGAAATGGTATGAAAATTGGCGAAATTGAGGAAGTGCAGTTTGCGATCGTATTCCGCCTTGGTCCGTTCGCGCGTGTAATCGTCAAGGTTGTCCCACTTGTTGATGCCCACGACCAGTGCTCGACCGGACTCGAGGATGAAGCCGGCGATATGTGCGTCCTGTTCGGATATTTCCTGCCTGGCGTCGAGCAGCAGCACAACGACATTGGCATCCTCAATCGCCTGCAGCGTTTTCACGACCGAGAACTTCTCGACCGCCTCGAATACCTTGCCACGCTTGCGAATGCCGGCGGTGTCGATGATTGTGTATGGCTTGCCATGGCGAATCAGCGGGATGTAAATCGAATCCCGCGTTGTGCCCGGTTGGTCAAATGCAATTACCCGGTCTTCGCCGAGAAGCCGGTTGACCAGGGTTGATTTGCCGACGTTGGGACGCCCGACCACCGCAATCTTGGGATGATCCGGGTTCGGCTCGTCTTCCGCCTCGGGGAAATTTGCCAGCACATCCTCGATCAACTGGCGAACGCCCTCGCCATGTGCGGCTGAGATGGCGACCGGATGGCCAAGGCCGAGTTCGTGGAACTCGGCGGTGACCACCGACTCTTCCATGCCCTCGGTCTTGTTGACCGCGACCGCGAGCGGAATACCGCGCGACATGGCCTCCTTGCGCAGGCGCTCGCCGATGATCTGATCCTGCGGCGTAAGTCCCTGCCGGCCGTCGACAACAAAAATAATCGCATCGGCCTCGGCAATGGCCTGCAGCGTCTGCTTGGCCATTTCGTGCATGATGCCTTCGGTCACGACCGGCTCGAAGCCCCCGGTGTCGACCACCAGGAACGGCTTGGACGCGCCGCGTCCGTGGCCGTAATGACGATCGCGGGTCAGGCCCGGCATATCGGCGACGATGGCGTCGCGCGATTTGGTCAGCCGGTTGAACAACATCGACTTGCCGACATTTGGTCGTCCGACGATGACAATGGTGGGTTTCACAGGGCGGCAGTCGGGGCGGCAGTCAGGCCGCTATTTGATCGAGATGGCAAAAACGCCGCCCTTGATGGTCTGTGCAATTGCCCGGTCGCCACTGCGCAGCAGCGCCATGACGCGGCTGCCGTCGGTCGGAATCCGGCCGCTCAGTTCACCGTTCTCGGTCGACAGCACGTGGACAACGCCGTCGCGGTCGCCGATCACGACTTTGCCGCGCACCAGCACCGGTGTGCCCGGGTCACGGCGCTGCAGTTTGTCCTGTTTCCAGACTGTGGCACCACTGGTCTTGTCCAGCGCGAATACGTTGCCATCCACATCCGCGACGTAGACGTGCCTGGCATCGATGGCCACACCGTCGGCGCTCGACACCTCGCGCGACCACAGCACATTGCCATTGAGTGTTTCCACGCACCCGGTCCGTCCCTGGTAAACCGCGGCGCAGATGCGCGTATCGTCCAGCACCGGCAAGCCGGCTACGTCGGCAATGCGCTCAAGCTCGGTCGAACCGCGCGGCAGCGACAGCGTGGCTTCCCAGATCGGCTTGCCGCTTTCCAGTTCAATGGCGATGATCTTGCCACCCGGATAGCCTGCATAAATCACGCCCCGGTTCACCAGTACACCGGCGTTGGTCCTGAGCGTCAATGCCGGTGCCGAGCGCTGGAAAACCCATTTGCGTTTGCCGTCGATGCGATTCAGCGCGAGCAGGCGGCCGTCCGCCGTGCGCACGATGACATTGCCCGAGGCGACCACCGGTACGGCAAGCAAATCACCGGCAACCGGCGTCTTCCACAGCGGCCTTCCCGACGCGTCAAGGGCGATTACCTCACCTTTGCTGCCGCCGACAATGACCATGTCATCCGCCACCCCGACGCCGCCTGCGATTGGCACCTTTGCTTCCAGCCGGCTGACCGTCCTGCCGCCTTCTTCGGCCAGCGCATGGATGGTGCCGTCGCGACCGGCGGCGTAGATGATTCGATCGCCAAAGCCGGGCACAAACAGCGCGCCGCCAGCCTTGCCGGTGCTGGCGGACCAGACAATCGCCGCGTCATTGCTTGCCAGTGGCGAAAGCACCACCGGTTTCTTGTCGCTGCTGCCAATACCCAGCCATGCACATCCGGACAAGCCGAACAGGGCAAGCGCCATTGCCGCAAGCCGGCACCTGCTGATCGCGGTGACAGTCGGGGACATGCGGTTTACGTTCACTGTTTGGTTCCTTTGGAGTCTTTGTTTTCGGGCGGCTTTGCGGTGCTGCCGCCGAACGCGTCCAGCTTGGCTTGCGATACGGTTTTCAATGCACTACGATCACCCGCCTTGTCGACCGCGGCCTGATAGGCGGCACGCGCCTCATCTTTCTTGCCCTGGGCCGCCAGGATGTCGCCACGCAAGTCGGCGACCATGGCGGCGAAGCCTTCGTCCTTGACCTGGTCAAGCGTCTGCAGGGCGAGGTCGTACTTTTTTTCATCGAGTTGCACGCTGGCGAGCCTGACCTTGGCCAATGGCTTGTAGGCGTCGCGTCCCTTGTCGGAAACCCACTGCAGGTGGGCCGCTGCCGCCGCGAGGTCGTTTGCCTCGAAGGCGGCCTTCGCCGCCAGCAGCTGAGCGTCGGTGGCCTGGAAAGTGCGCGGAAACTTCTCCGCCATGGCATTGGCGGCCTCGGACAACTTCTTGAATTCCTTGCTTGCCGTCACTTCCTGGGCGGTCTTCTCGACACTCTTGAACAACACCTCGGCATCGGCCTGCTGGCTCGACTGGTAGTAGCGCCATGCATTCACACCGGCCATGCCAAGCAGGAAGGCACCGACCACCGCATAGACGAGCTTGCCCCACTTTTCCCACCAGTCTTTCAATGCGTCGATGCGTTCCTGCTCTTCCAGATCGTAAGCTGCCATTTTTTCCTTGACCCTATTTCTGTTGCCTGATTGACTGAATTTGCTGCCCACTGCCCGCTTCAGCCGGCAGTGACGCTCCATACGCGATCGATCGCTTCATGCAGCGTCATTGAAACCTGCAATCCGCTGTCACGCAGCGGCTTGACGCCAACCTTGCCCGCCGAGACTTCCTCTGCGCCCAGAATGATAGCAAAGCGCGCTCCACTCACATCGGCTTTCTTCATCTGCGACTTGAAGCTGGCGACCCTGCCGTCCGCCGTTGCGTGCAGGGCGACGCTGAGCCCGTGGTCCCGCAGTCGTTCGGCGGCCACGAAGCCGGCGGCTTCCTGGCCTTCGCCAAAGATTACATAGGCGTCGAGTACGTCCGCAACCGGCGGCGGATTATCCGTCAGCAGCATCAGCACCCGTTCCACTCCGACACCAAATCCGCATGCCGGTGCCGGTTTGCCGCCCAGTTGCTCCATCAGACCATCGTAGCGACCGCCGCCGGCAATGGTCAGTTCCCAGTCGCCGCCTTTGGCGACAAATTCGAACACCGTCCGGTTGTAATAATCAAAGCCCCGAACCAGGCGCGGATTGACGTTGTAATGTAATCCTGCATCGTCGAGACGCTGCCTGACGCCGTCAAAGTGCTGGCGCTCGACCGGACCGAGAAAATCGGCCAGCCGCGGTGCGCCATCGACCAGCGGCTGCATGCGCGGATTCTTGGTATCAAGCGTCCGCAGCGGATTGGTGTAAAGACGCCGCTTGCCGTCTTCGTCGAGGCGATCAAGGTTCGCCTCAAAATAGCTGACCAGCGCGTCGCGGTGCAACTTGCGTGCCGCCGCATCGC
The DNA here is from genome assembly GCA_964417885.1 of uncultured Burkholderiales bacterium. Lineage (GTDB taxonomy): Bacteria > Pseudomonadota > Gammaproteobacteria > Burkholderiales > Usitatibacteraceae > UKL13-2. The sequence goes on from CAYQKN010000012.1 coordinate 14,852, forward strand.
CGATTGAATTGATGTGCAGTTCGACTCCCTTGAACCCGAGCCGCTGCCACAAGCGGGCAAGCATCAGTATCTGCTCGGCATCCACATCGGGACCGGCGAACCCGAGTGCCTCGACGTCAAACTGATGAAACTGCCGGTAGCGGCCCTTCTGCGGCCGCTCATGGCGAAACATCGGTCCCGAGGTCCAGATTCGCTTCGGCCCGTCGTAAAGCAGATTGTGCTCGATCGCCGCCCGCACCAGTCCGGCGGTCGCTTCCGGGCGCAGGGTGAGCTTCTCCCCGTTCATCGAGTCTTCAAACGAGTACATTTCCTTTTCGACAATGTCGGTCACCTCGCCGATCGAGCGCACGAACAGCGCCGTGGGTTCAACCACCGGCGCGCGCATCAAGCGATAGCCATACTGCTCGAATACCTCCCGGGTCGTATCCTCGAAGTACTGCCAGACGGACGCATCCTGCGGCAACAGGTCATTCATGCCGCGAACGGCTTGCAGGGTTTTGCTCATGCGAATGGGGGAAAGGACAAGGGAAGCGGAAAACTCGCTATTTTACAGGTATTTAGTAGCGTTCCGCCACCTGTAGTTGAACGTCTTTCGCGGCCGGCGCGGCGCGATTTTGGACCCACTTGTCGCAACCACGCGAGTGTGCCGTGCAGGGCCTGGCGCGACCTGTCACGCACCAGTCGAAACGCATCCTGCCGGGTTTTGCCGCATGCGCGGGGGGTGGCGAGAGTGGCGGGAAACGCCTCAGTTGCTCGTTATCGTGCCCGGATCGACTACCTTGATCGGGATTTCCTTCTTGCGCGACTTTGTCTTCGGCAGCGCACCTGGTGCATAGCTCCGCTGCACGTATTCATCGACCAGCGCCTGGAACTCCTCGGCGATCCGGTCGCCTTTCAATGTCACCGCTTTTTCGCCGTCAATGTAAACCGGAGCAACCGGCCGTTCGCCGGAACCGGGCAGCGATATGCCAATATCGGCCAGCTTGGATTCTCCCGGCCCGTTGACGACGCAGCCCATCACGGCGACGTGCATGTCTTCAACGCCGGGATACTTGCCTTTCCAAACCGGCATCTGGTCACGCAGGTAGGACTGGATATTCTCCGCCAATTCCTGGAAGTAGGTACTGGTGGTCCTGCCGCATCCGGGGCATGCGGCAACCATCGGTGTGAATGCGCGCAGACCCATGGTCTGCAATATTTCCTGCGCCACGATGACCTCGCGCGTACGATCACCATTCGGTTCCGGTGTCAGCGAAATGCGGATCGTATCGCCGATACCCTCTTGCAGCAGCACCGACAATGCTGCAGTCGAGGCAACGATGCCTTTGGAACCCATGCCGGCCTCGGTCAGGCCAAGATGAAGCGGATAGTCGCAACGTTTGGCGAGATTGCGGTAGACCGCGATCAGATCCTGCACGGCGCTGACCTTGCACGAAAGAATGATCTTGTTGCCGGCCAGGCCGATCTGCTCCGCCTTGGCAGCGCTTTCCAGTGCCGAAACGATCAGCGCTTCGCGCATGACTTCGTCGGCGTCCCGCGGCTGATCAAGCTTGCCGTTCTCGTCCATCATGCGGGCGATCAATTCCGGATCCAGCGAGCCCCAGTTGACGCCGATGCGGACCGGCTTGTCGAACCGGACTGCCGCCTCGATCATGGCGCCGAACTGGTCATCACGCTTGCTGCCGTGTCCCACGTTGCCGGGATTGATGCGTAACTTGGCAAGTGCCAGCGCACAGTCCGGCACCTCGGTCAGCAATTTATGGCCGTTAAAGTGAAAATCACCGACCAGCGGAACGTCGAACCGTTGCGCGTCCAGCGCGGCGCGGATTTTCGGCACCGCACGCGCTGCTTCCATCGTATTGACGGTGATGCGCACCACTTCCGAACCGGCTCTGGCCAGCGCAGCCACCTGCGAAACCGTGGCGGAAATATCCTCGGTATCGGTATTGGTCATCGACTGCACCATGATCGGCGCGCCACCGCCTACCAATACGTTGCCGATGCGAACCTGCCGGGTGCGCCGGCGTGAAATTTGATCAAACATGCTGGAAATCCCGTTTGCCCGCGACGCGGACGTTATTTGACGGAAACGCGGGCCACCGACACCCGGGTATGCGGCGCCAGGTCGAATTCGCGGCCATTGAATGCCATGCGCGTCACCTGTGCATTGCCGACGACCACCGACAGCGGGGCGCGACCAGAGACCTCTTCGGCGTCCCCTGCCTTGAACCGCTTCGACAGCAGTGTCTTGCCAGCTCCATCGACGACCTCGACCCAGGACTCACCGGTAAAGGTAAATCCAAGTGTTGCACCGCCGGCCACAGCGGCCGGCGGCTTGACCGGCGCCGAGACGGGTACGGCAGAGTTTGCAGCTGCAGGCCCCGCCACTGTCGCCGCGGCGTTGCCGGCGTGGGTTGGCGCAGGTGCCCCTGCCATAGCTGGCGGGGGCGGCATGGTCGCCGCCGCGCCGGCTGGTGGCGGCACGGTCGGCGCCACACCATCCGCGGTCGCTGTTGCCGGCTGCTGGACCACGACCGTGGCATCGGGTGCGGCTGCGGTTGGCGTTGGCCCTGCAGGCGAAACAGGCACGGCGACCGGCTGGCTGGCAACCTGTTGGACGGCGCTAGCGCCGGTCTTTGCCGGGCGGACGTATTCCCACCAATACCAAACCGCACCGGCAAGCGCCACCGCGATTGCCGCGACAATCATCATGCGGCCCTTTGGCGTCGCCAGGTCGCCGCCCGGTGGCTTGACGGCGATGTTCTGCTGCGCCGGCACAACCACCGACGCCGCCGCAACGGATGCCGCGCCGCGGTGGGTCTTTTCCAGCAGCGCAATGATCTCTTCGCTGTTCAGATTGACCGCCCTGGCATAGTTGCGGACAAAGCCGCGCAGGAAAGTCCCGGTCGGCAGCGTACTGTAGTCGCCGCACTCCAGTGCGCTTACCTGCTTGACGCCCATGCGCAACTTGCCGGCGATATCGCTGGCGGAAAACCCCTGTTGTTCGCGAGCCGACCGCAACAAGGTGCCGACTTCCGGCACCGCTGGTGGCGTCAAAGCGCCGCCGTCTTCGTTCACGGCCGGATCGTTGGAGGCGGTCAAGCCCGAAGACTGCGCCGCCGGCGATTCCGATGATGTGCTTTCCTGTTGGCCTGACATGGCGCCTGGTTCATCCATTGCAAGAAACGACGCGCCTAGCGCGCCTCGATAACGGATTGCGTTTGCGGCGAATCGGGGAACCGTCGCTTCAACTGCTGCAGGTAACTGACTTCAGAGGCCTTGTCGCGGTTTGCCCTGGCGATCCGCACGCCGATCGCCAGCGCATCGGCGGTAGGCTGCTGCACCACGGCCATATGGCGGGCAATCATGTTCTCGGCATCCTTCATCCGGCCCTGGCCATAGAGAATGTCTGCCAGTTCAATCAGCGCGGGACCGTACAAGGGCTGACGCTGCACCGCGGCCCGCAGCTGCGCTTCGGCAGTGGCATTGTCGCCGGCCTTGCGGGCGCATACTGCCGCGTTGTACATGGCACGCTCCGGCGTGGCATAAAGCGGATCACGCAGGGCAGCCTTGAAATATTGCATCGACTGGGAGGCATTTTGGCGCTGGCAGACGAACCAGCCGTAATTGTTGAGGATCTCGGGGTCGTTCGGCGCGATCCTGAATGCCTGTTCAAAAGCAGTGGCTGCCTTGCTGTCCTCGCGCAACTGCATGTAGATGATGCCGAGCATGTTGTGCGCCTGCGCGTGAGCCGGCATCACGGCGACCGCCTGCAGGGCGGCATCGAGTGCCACGCTGTAATTGCCCAGCCGGTAGTATTCGCCCGCGCGCTCGGTGTGAATCTGCGCCCGCTGCGCCGGACCGGTAACCCCTGCCTGCTCGGCAGCCTTAACTTCAACCGTGCTCTGGGACACGCAGCCCGCCAACAGCATGACCAGCAAGACGATCGCGACCTGTTTCTTGTTCAAGGTGATGTCCTCTTGTTGATTCCCATCGGCATCAGGCCGCGGCGCGGCTGATGGTAATCGTTTGCGTCCGGGTGGATCTGTCGACCACCTGCCCGGCCAGTTGCCCGCAGGCGGCGTCGATATCATCGCCGCGGGTTTTGCGAACGGTGACCACGAATCCCGCCGCCTGCAGCACTTCGCGGAAGCGGTGAATCGCGTTGTTGCTGGATCGCTGGTACGGCGCGCCGGGAAACGGATTCCACGGAATCAGGTTGAATTTGCACGGCAGGTCACCCACCAGCGCCACCAGTTCACGTGCATGTTGCGTCGAGTCATTCACGTCATGCAGCATGACATACTCGAAGGTCACAAAGTCCCGCGGCGCGGCCTGCAGGTAATCGCGAATGGTGGCCAGCAATTCCGCCAGCGGATACTTCTGGTTGATTGGCACCAGCACATCCCGCAGCGCATCGTTTGGCGCATGCAGTGACACGGCCAGCGCGACCGGGCAGCGGTCCTTCAGGCGCTTCAGGTTCGGTACCACGCCGCTGGTCGACAGGGTCACGCGCCGCCTCGACAGGCCATAGCCATGGTCATCGAGCATGATGTCCATGGCAGCGGTGACGCTGTCAAAATTTGCCAGCGGCTCGCCCATGCCCATCATCACGACATTGCTGACGATGCGTTCGCCCCTGGGATCACGCCCCATAGCGCGATTGGCCCACCACAGCTGGCCAATGATTTCGGCGGCCGTCAGGTTGCGGTTGAAACCCTGCTTGCCCGTGGAGCAGAATGTGCAATCCAGCGCGCAGCCAACCTGGGACGAAACACATAGCGTGCCCCGCTCGTCCTCGGGGATGAACACGACTTCGATGCCGTTACCGGTGCCGACATCCAGCAACCACTTGCGGGTGCCATCTTTCGACGCCTGCTCCGTCATCAACTGCGGCGGACGAATGACCGCCTCTTGCGGCAGCTTTTCACGCAACGACTTGGCAAGATCGGTCATTGCATCAAAATTATCCGCGCCAAAGTGGTGGATCCAGCGAAACACCTGCTTGGCACGGAATGGCTTTTCCCCCAACCCGGCGAAAAACGCCGTCATCTCCGGCAGCGTCATGCCGAGAAGATTCGGTTTGTCGCCTTTCGCGTGTTGGGGAACTGCCACGGGCTACTCTTCAGTCAGCGTGAATAAACGTTTAGTGCCGGGAAATAATAGGCAATCTCCACCGCTGCGGTTTCCGGCGCGTCCGAGCCATGGACCGCATTGGCATCGATCGAGTCGGCGAAGTCGGCGCGAATCGTGCCTTTGTCCGCTTTTTTCGGATCGGTGGCGCCCATCAGGTCGCGATTTTTCAGGATCGCGCCTTCACCTTCCAGCACCTGGATCATCACCGGGCCGGAAATCATGAAGCTGACCAGGTCATTGAAGAACGGGCGTGCCTTGTGCACCGCGTAGAAGCCTTCGGCCTCGGCGCGCGAAAGCTGTGCCATGCGGGCGGCAACAATTTTCAGACCAGCCTTTTCAAAACGGGAATAGATCTCGCCGATCACGTTCTTGGCGACAGCGTCGGGTTTGATGATCGAGAGTGTACGTTCAATTGCCATTTCAGGAATCCTTGATAACTTGATGAAAACGTTAAATTTTATCACGGAAAGCGGGTGCCTGTATCGGCAATTCCCCTATTTACGCTTCAGCGCGAGCCGATTGTTGCGGCGCTCGATGACGAAGTCGTGACCGCCAGCCTGATGCAGCCGATCGACGGGCTTTTGCCGGAACAGCTGGCCGGCCCACTCGGCAAGCTGCGCCTGCGAGGGGAAGGTCACGCCGTCCAGCTGCTGCCACTGCAGCCAGTGATACAGCGCGTTGACCTGGCGCCTGAGCGGCAAACTGTCTAGCGCGGCAGCGGACGCATGAACTCCGTCCCAGTGCAAATCGATCATGGCGAGTTCGGCCAGCATGGCGTCGGCATCAGCCGCGTGCCGGCCAAGACGGGTCAGTGATTCCCGATAGTGGGGAAATCGTGCTGCGACCGGTGGCAATACCTGGTGGCGGATGAAATTTCGCGTATGCCGGCAATCCTCGTTTGACTCATCGTCAATCCACTGCAGCTTCCGCGCCAGCGCGTATTCCTGAATTGCATTGCGCGTCAGGCCAAGCAGCGGCCGGATCAGCACCAATCCGTGCTGCAAAACACGCTGCTGACCCATGCCGGCCAACCCTTTCCAGCCGGTGCCGCGCAACAGTTGGTGCAGCACCGTTTCGGCCTGATCGTCGGCGTGCTGCGCGGCCGCCAGGAAGTCGGCGCCGGAGTCGCAAAATGCCTGGTAACGCGCAGCACGGGCAATCGCCTCCAAACCACCCGGTGCCGAACGATCCAGCGCCACTCTGACCTGCGCCAGATCTACTCCCATGGCAGTGCAATATGCCGCACAGTATGCGGCCCACTCATCGGCATTGGGGCTCAGGCCGTGATGAACATGGAGTGCGGAGAGCTTGAACGGCATCGATTCGCGCAATCGGCCCAACACGTCGAGCAACACCACCGAATCGCGACCGCCGGAAAGGCCGACGCAGACATGCCGGTGGCGCACCTGGAGATGTTCCAGGCAGTCCTTAACCTCGTTGAAAATGGCGAGTTCGGCATCCATGCAGAAAGGCTCAGAATTGCATCCGGCAGGCACGCCTTCAGCCAAAACCCAAGCATCGGCGCGCCTTTCCGGCCATTTCCGGCCTGGGAACCGCGCCCGTGCTGGTGTTCTGCCCGGTGCTCCTACTCCGAAAGCTCCTTGAATCTGCCGAGTTCCAGCAGCTTCCGCTGCCGTTCCAGGGTCAGTTTGTCCGGCGATTTTTCAGCCAGCGTCTTGAGCGAATCGGCAATGGATTTTTTCAGCGTCAGCGCCATCGCGGCCGGATCGCGGTGCGCACCACCCAGCGGTTCGGTCAAAACCTTGTCGACCAGGCCCAGGGCCTTCAGTTTCGGCGCCGTAATATTGAGCGCTTCGGCCGCTTCCGGCGCACGACCGGCATCCTTCCAGAGAATTGCCGCGCAGCCTTCCGGCGAAATGACCGAATAGGTTGAATACTGCAACATGAAGGTCACATCACCGACGGCAATCGCCAGCGCACCGCCGGAGCCGCCCTCACCGATGATGGTGCATACCACCGGAACCCGCAGACCGGCCAGAACATAAAGGTTGTGACCGATCGCCTCCGACTGCCCGCGCTCTTCGGCGCCTACCCCGGGATAGGCGCCAGGGGTGTCGATAAAGGTCACAATCGGGATGCCGAACTTTTCGGCCAGCAGCATCAATCGCAACGCTTTTCGATATCCTTCCGGGCGCGGCATGCCGAAATTTCGATACTGGCGCTCCTTCGTGTCGCGCCCTTTTTGGTGGCCGATAACCATGACCGTCTGACCATTGAATCGCGCAAGTCCGCCGACGATGGCGGGATCATCCGCATAGGAGCGGTCGCCGTGCAATTCCTCGAAGTCGGTCATGATCATGCCGATGTAATCGAGCGTATACGGCCTCTGCGGATGGCGCGCCACCTGCGAAATCTGCCATGCGGACAACTTGCCGTAGATGTCGCGGGTGAGGGTCTGGCTTTTCTTCGCGAGCTTGTCGATTTCCGCCGAAATATCCACCGCAGAATCGTCCTGAACGTAACGCAATTCCTCAATTTTTGATTCCAGTTCCGCGATCGGTTGCTCAAAATCGAGAAAATTGAATTTTGCTGTCGTCATGCGCCTGTGCGATTGTTTACCAATCGGTAATGATACCAAGAGTCGTGGTTATAATTTGGCGATGGCAAATCGACTGACCAAGATCACCACCCGCACCGGCGATGATGGCACCACCGGCCTCGGCGACGGCACCCGCATCCGCAAGTCGGCGCCGCGTGTGCAGGTTCTTGGCGATATCGACGAACTGAACAGCGTGCTCTCGCTGGTTTGCTGCGAACCGCTGCCGAGTGAGGCCCGTGGCCATCTTGCATCGATCCAGAACAGCCTGTTCGACCTCGGCGGTGAAATCTGCATTCCCGGTCACCGCGCGATCGACCACCGGCACGTCGGCGAACTTGATGCCGCAATCGGCGTGCTCAACGCGCAACTTCCAGCCTTGAAGGAGTTCATCCTTCCCGGCGGATGCCGTGCGGCGTCCCTTGCCCACCTCGCACGTACCATCGCCCGGCGCGCCGAACGCTCGCTGGTGACAATGTCCGAGCATGAAGATGTGTCGCCGCTTGCATTGCAATACCTGAACCGCCTTTCCGATTTCCTTTTCATTCTCGCGCGCATCCTGAACCGCGATGCCGGTGTCGCCGACGTCCTGTGGCAGCGCCGCCCCGCCGGCCAAGCCGCTGCCTGACGATGACTGAACACGGCACCAGCGACAAGCTGGCTGGATTGCTCGCGCAGTGCGGGCTGGGCAACCGCCGGGCGTTCGCCGAACTCTACGAAGCCAGCAAGTCGAAACTGTTTGCCGTTTCGCTTCGTATAGTCCGTGAGCGGCACATTGCCGAGGAAGTATTACAGGACAGCTTTGTGAGCATCTGGAACAATGCCGCCAAATATGCCAGCGCCAAGTCCGCGCCGATGACGTGGATGACGGCAATCGTGCGCAATCGGAGCCTGGATATCGTGCGCCGGCCGCTGGTGGAGATTGCCGACGAGGATGATGTCTTTGCACTGAACATGCAGGATGAGAGGCCGGGACCGCCCGAGCAGCTGAATATCCGGCGGGACCAGGTACGCATCGAGCGCTGCCTGAAGGGACTCGACGCGGAACAGCTGCAAACCATTTCCCTGGCATTTTTCCAGGGCCTGACGCATTCTGAGGTTGCTGACCACCTCGGGCGCCCGCTTGGAACGGTCAAGACGCATATTCGCCGCGGATTGCAAAAACTGAAGGGATGCCTGGAACCATGAAGCTGGCACATCCCGGACTGCGCAGCGCGCTGGCTGCCGAATATGTGCTTGGCACCATGCGCGGTGCGGCGCGGCGACGATTCGAGTCCTACCTGCAGGCCGACAACGCGCTTCAGCACGAGGTGCAGCGCTGGGAATCGCACCTGTTGCCGCTAGCCGACCGTCTGCCGCCCGTCGCTCCGCCGGACAGTGTGTGGAAGCGTATTGAAGCCGAACTGGACCGGAATGCTGCCGGCCGCGCCGCGCCCGCGCCTGCCGGCATCTGGAGCAGCCTCGCTTTTTGGCGCAACCTGGGATTGGCGTCCACCGGACTGGCAACTGCTCTGCTGATGGCCGTATTCGCCCTGAAGCCGCTTGAGCCGGAACGCGTACTGTCGGCGGTGCTGGCCGAGGAAAACAATGTGGTGCGCATCGTGGTGGAGCAGCCGCGTGCCGGCCTGCTCAATGTAAAGATGGTCAAACCGTGGCGCACCGACAGCGGTTTCGCCCATGAACTGTGGGTCATCCCCAAGCAGGGCGCGCCGCGTTCGGTCGGCGTCATCAACGACGCGACGGATACGCAGATTCGGCTCGCCGGCCTCGATGCCAGATTGGCGGATGGTGCGGCGTTCGCGGTGTCGCTCGAACCGCCGGGCGGTTCGCCGACCGGCGCGCCAACCGGCAAGGTGGTCTGCCAGGGATCAATTGCCTGGATGCCGGTGAAGTCATCGCGGCCGGGTACACAGATCTAGTTCCGCGCCGGCGTCCCAACGCTTTCGCGCGCGCGCTCAAGGGCCGCGCAAATTTCCCGGGCCGCCAGCAGCAGCCGCGGGCCGGGCCGGAACGCGTGGTCGGCCGTAATGCTGTAGACCCGGCCGCGTCGAGCCGCATCAAGCCCGGCGTAAATCGACAAGTCCGCTGCCGGTGCGGCGCCCAATGGCCGCGCATGCAGAATGGCGACCGGCGCGCGTTTCAGCAGCGCTTCGCGCGACGGCTCACTCACCAGACCGGGTGCATCGGCAAATACATTGTTGCCGCCACAGGCTGCCAGCAATTCCGACAGGACATGTTCGCCATTTATTGTCATCAGCGGCTTCGCCGATATTTCCACAAACACCGGAACCGGCGACCTGTTGGCATACTGCTCCACCAGTCGACGCATTTCCTGCGAGAGCAAGGCGGCGGCACGCTCGGCGGAATCGGCACGACCAATCAACCCGCCAATATCTCGCATCGCGCGCGGCACATCGGCAAACCGGCTGATGTCAACCACGAACACCCGGATACCCAGCGCACGCAGGCGGGCAATGTCAGCCTGCCGACTGCCGCCCTTCCATGCCAATACCAGATCAGGCTGCATCGCAAGCAACGGTTCCCAGAAGATGCCGCTGGCGTCGGCAATAGTGGGCAGCCTGGCGGCGGCCGCGGGAAAATCGCTGAAGGCCGACACGCCAACGAGTTTGTCGCCGGCGCCGGCCGCGTAGACCAGTTCGGTCAGCGATGGCGCCAGCGAGACGACGCGCACAGCCGGTGCGCCCGCACTTGCCGGCCTGCCGTCCCTGTCCCGCCACAGCGGGGCCGGTTGAGCCAACGTCGCGATTGCCAGGCAACATGCTGCAAGTGCCAGCGCCAGTCGCGGCGCCGGGTTCATGCGGCCTTGCTCAGTCCGCCGAGCACGCGCTGCGCCAGGGCACGCCGTCTCTCATAGGCGTCGCGGGCAATCGCAACATCCTCGAGAAAATACGGTAATTCCTCCAGCGTGATGGCCTGCGCTGCATCGACCAGCGATTTTTTCGGCAATGGATGCATGTCGACCAGCAGCATGTTGGCGCCCGCAATGACACCCTGCGCCGCAACGTGAAAGATATCCAGGATACCGTCCGGCGACGCGGTGCGCAGCCCGACGGAATGCGAAGGATCGACGCATACCGGCATCCGGGTCAGCCGGTGTACCACCGGGACGTGGCCGAAGTCGACCAGGTTCCGGTGCGGGTCGCCAAAGTTGGTCTTCATGCCGCGCAGGCCGAAGATGATGCGCGTATTGCCCTCGGAAGCGCAGTATTCGGCAGCCATCAACGATTCATCGAGGGTGATGCCGAAGCCGCGCTTGAGCAGCACCGGAAATTCCTTCTGGCGGCCGACGGCTTTCAGCAATTCAAAGTTCTGCGTATTGCGGGTGCCGATCTGCAGCATGGCACCGGTCGCGTTGCCGGTAACGCGCAAGGCCTCGCTGATTTCCTCGATGTGCGCCTCGCGCGTCACCTCCATCGAAATCACCTTGATGCCGTATTTGCCCGCCAGTTCAAATACCCATGGCAGGCACTCCTTGCCCATGCCCTGGAACGAATACGGGCTGGTGCGCGGCTTGTAGGCACCCATCCGCGCGCAGACCTGGCCGTGTTCTCGCAAACAGGCAAAGGTCTGTTCTACGTATTCCCGGGTGTCGACGGCGTTCAAACCGGCGAAGGTGTGCAGGTTGTCCTGGGAAAACGTGACCCCGTTGTATTCAAAACCGGTGTCGTGTTCGTCGGCCTGGTGCCGGCCGAGGATGCGCAGTTCGATCGCCACGGCCTATTCCGAACTGGCGGCACGACGCGCGCGCACGGCAGCCGCGAGTTGCTGGAGCATCTTCACCGTGTCGTCCCAGCCGATGCAGGCATCGGTCACCGATACCCCGTAATCCATCGGCTTGCCGGCAACAATATCCTGGCGGCCGGGGTTGATGTGGCTTTCGACCATCACGCCGATGATGCGCGCGTCACCGCCGGCGATTTGCGCCGCGACATCAGTCGCGACATCCATCTGCTTCTGGTATTGCTTGCTGGAGTTGGCGTGCGAAAAATCGACCATCACACGCGGCGCAAGGCCGGACTTGGCCAATTCCTGGCAGGCCGAATCGACGCTGGCAGCATCAAAATTCGGGCTCTTGCCGCCGCGCAGGATCACATGACAGTCTTCGTTGCCGCCCGTCGATACGATCGCCGAATGCCCTCCCTTGGTCACCGACAGGAAATGATGCGGCGCCGACGCGGCCTTGATCGCATCCACCGCAATCCGGATATTGCCGTCCGTACCGTTCTTGAAACCGACCGGGCAAGACAAACCGGATGCCAGCTGGCGGTGCGACTGCGACTCGGTGGTCCGGGCACCGATCGCACCCCATGCAATCAGGTCGGCCAGATACTGCGGTGAGATCAGGTCCAGGTACTCGGTGGCGGCCGCCAGTCCCAATTCGTTGATTTCCATCAGCAATTTTCGCGACAGACGAAGCCCCTTGTTGATATCAAAGCTGTCGTTGAGGTCAGGGTCATTGATGAAGCCCTTCCAGCCGACCGTTGTGCGCGGCTTTTCGAAATAAACGCGCATGACAATGGTCAGGTCCGGTTCGAGCGTCAGGCGAAGAGCCTGCAGCCGCTTGGCATAGTCGATTGCCGCGTCGTAGTCGTGGATCGAGCAGGGCCCGACGATGACCAGCAGCCGGTCGTCGCCCCGGTGCATGATGCGGTGGATTTCCTCGCGCGCGCGAAAGACCGTGGTGGAAGCTTTCTCGCTGCACGGGTACTCGCGCATCAGGTGCGACGGCGGCGACAGTTCCTTGATATCGCGAATGCGCAGGTCGTCGGTGTTGTAGGTCATATCGTGCTCCGGTGTGACAAGTTGAAGATTGCTGTTACGGGCGTTCATGGCGGATTTCCACAAGGTGATTGTCTCACTGCAATTTGCCCTGCCGAAACCGGCAGGCATAAAAAAACCGCCGGTTTGTTGGCCGGCGGTTCTTTGAAACTGTGGTGCGCTTAACGACTGTGCACTACCCTTTCTCCGCCGTCGGCATCGAAAAATAGAAGTACCAGAAGTAGAAAGCACGAATGTTCATGGATCAAATACTAGCAGGGATCGCAGCAGCGACGCAAGCTGCCGTGCGCTAGGCGGCGGCCTTGAACACGAGCGCCGCGCCGTTGTTGCACCAGCGCTGTCCGGTCGGCTGCGGGCCGTCGTTGAACAAATGGCCGTGATGACCGCCACAGCGCGCGCAGTGGTATTCGGTTCGCGGGTAGATCAGCTTGAAATCGGTTTTTTTCTCGAACGCACCCGGCAGCGTGGTGAAGAAACTTGGCCAGCCGGTGCCGCTGTCGAATTTCATCTCGGAGGTGTAGACCGGCAAATCGCAGCCGGCGCAATGGAACACGCCCTGGCGCTTCTCATCGTTGAGCGGACTGGTGAAGGCGCGCTCGGTGCCTTCATCACGCAGCACATTGAACTGGGCCGGGGTCAGGCGTTTTTTCCATTCCGCTTCGGAAAGTGACAGTTTTTCGATTTTTGGCATGGGCTGGTTCGCTTGTTGAAGGGCTAGTTTGACCTGTTCCGACAGCACCGGTTTGGACGGCTGGGCAGCGGTGAATGCTGGCAATGAGGCGGCGCCGCTGGCGACAAACAGACCCCGCAGAAAATTTCGACGATTCATTTTTGATCCCGCTTGGCGACTGAATTAGTAATGGTTAGGTCGATTGACCGGCAAAAAGTTTACACAGCGTATACGCACCGGTGCGCGCTCCGGTTGCAGCCGCCGTCAGCCGGTCCCGCCAACGGTCAGGCCTTCGATCCGCAGGGTCGGCTGGCCGACGCCGACCGGAACACTCTGCCCCTCCTTGCCGCAGACGCCGACGCCCGAATCAAGCCGCATGTCGTTGCCGATCATGCCGACGTGCTTGAGCGACTCGATGCCGTTGCCAATCAGGGTGGCGCCGACCACCGGATAGGCGATCTTGCCATTTTCGATCATGTAAGCCTCGGAAGCCGAAAACACAAACTTGCCGCTGGTGGTATCGACCTGCCCGCCACCGAAATTTGCCGCATAAAGTCCGTGTTTGACACTGGCAATGATTTCTTCGGGAGATTTGTCGCCACCCAGCATCAGCGTATTGGTCATCCTGGGCATCGGGATATGTGCATACGATTCACGTCTCGCATTGCCGGTGACCGGGACATTCATCAGTCTTGCATTCATCGAATCCTGCATGTAACCGCGCAGGATGCCGTCCTCAATCAGCACGTTGCGCTGGGTCAGGTTGCCCTCGTCATCGATGTTGAGGGAGCCGCGTCGATCGGAAATGGTGCCGTCATCAATCACGGTCACGCCAGGCGCGGCGATGCGCTCGCCGATGCGTCCGGCAAACACCGAACTGCCCTTGCGGTTGAAATCACCCTCCAGGCTGTGTCCGACCGCTTCATGCAGCAGGATTCCCGGCCAGCCGGAGCCGAGGACCACGGTCATCTGGCCGGCCGGCGCCGGCCTGGCATCGAGGTTGATCAGCGCCTCGCGCACCGCCTGGTGGGCGATCTCGCGCAGGATGTCATCCGAAAAATAGGTGTAGTCGTATCGCCCGCCGCCGCCGGTTCCACCCTGCTCGCGGCGGCCGTTCTGCTCGGCAATGACCGTGAGTCCGATGTGAACCAGCGGCCGAACGTCTGCCGCCATGGTGCCATCATGGCGCGCCACCAGCACCACGTCATACTCACCCGACAGGCGCCCCATCACCTCTTTCACGCGCGGATCGATGGCCCGGGCGAACTGCTCCAGCCGCTCGAGAATGCGCACTTTTTCCGCATCGGAAAAGCTGGAAACCGGATCGTTGACGGTATACAGGCTGTGACCGGTCTTGCTGACGGTCCGGTTGGATTTGCCGGCACTGCCGTCGGCGCCGGCGCGCGCGATGCTTCGCGTTGCTGCGGCGGCAGCCGAAAGCGCCGCATGACTGATGTCGTCGGAATAGGCGAATGCGGTTTTCTCGCCGGAGACCACGCGGACCCCGACGCCCTGGTCGATATTGAAGCTGCCGGACTTCACCCGCCCCTCTTCCAGGCTCCAGCCCTCGGTGCGCGAATACTGGAAAAACAGGTCCGCGTAATCGGCGTCATGGGTCAGGATCTCGCCAAAGACTGACTCAATGGTTGCCTCATTGAGGCCGTAGGGAGTGAGCAGAACAGACTGGGCAACGCCAAGGGATGTAGCGGACATGAATGGGGCCGGAAAGAGTAACGGTGAGAAACGGGAATACCGCGGATTGGACAACGATTATCGCAAAGGGTTGGGCTGGAACACCTTTTTGCAAGCGCAGGCCGCTATCCGGACTGAAAATCAAATGCCAAACCCCAGCACTGGCGCGGTTCCCAGGGCATAAATGGCCTGGAAGCCGCGCCAGTGCTGGGGTTTATCTGGCAACTATCTGCGACGCCACTCTGTCGTGCCGCCCGGCTTGTCTTCAAGGACAATGCCCATCGCGTCCAGTTGCGTGCGGATCGCATCGGCGCGGGCGAAGTCCCTCGCTTTCTTGGCAGCATTGCGTTCCTCAATCAGTCGTTCGACCGGATGGCCGTCGGTGTCCGCGACTGCGTCGGCACCGGCGACAAATGCGCCCGGATCCGCCTGCAGTAACCCAATCGTTGCGCCCAGCGCTTTCAGCAGGCCGGAAAGTTGCCCGGAGCCGGACTTGCGAACCTCGTCCTTCAACTCGTGCAACACGGCAAACGCCGCCGGCGTGTCGAAGTCATCCTCCATCGCGGCTTTGAAGCGGGACGCAAATGGATTTGCCCAGTCGAGCGGGGCATCAAGCGGCGGCACGTCCTTGAGTACGCGGTACAGGCCCATCAGCGAGTTGCCCGCGTCCATCAGTGTTTCATAGGTGTAATTGATTTCGCTGCGGTAGTGGCCGCGCAGCAGGAAAAACCGCACCTCCTCGCCACCGCGCACCGGGTTGAGCTTGTTGAGCACTTCCCGCGCGGTGAAAAAATTTCCCAGCGACTTGGACATTTTCTCACTGTCGAAATTGAGAAATGCGGCGTGCATCCATACATTGACGAATGAATGGCCGAGCGCGCCTTCGCTCTGCGCGATCTCGTTTTCATGATGGGGGAATTGCAGGTCCCAGCCGCCGCCGTGGATATCGAGGCGCTCACCCAGCACCGCCTTGCACATCGCCGAGCACTCGATGTGCCAGCCCGGCCGCCCGCCGCCAAAAATAGACGGCCATTGCGGCTCGTTTGGTTTGGCCGCCTTCCACAAGGCGAAGTCGAGCGGATCGCGCTTGTTCGTGTCCACCGCCACCCGTTCGCCGGATCGCAGGTCGTCGGGGTTCTTGCGCGACAATTTTCCGTAGCCGTCGAAATGGCGCACCGCATAGTAAACATCGCCGTTCGGCGCGCGATAGGCAAGGCCCTTGTCTTCCAGCAGCTTGATAATCTCCAGCATGCCGGCGACGTGACGCGTGGCCCGCGGTTCATGGGTTGGCCGCAGCAGTTTCAGCCGGTCGAAATCCTCATGCATGGCTGCGGTCATGCGCTCGGTCAGCGCGTCGATCGGTTCACCGTTTTCGTTGGCGCGATCGATGATCTTGTCGTCGATGTCGGTGACATTCCGCGCATAGGCGACGTCATAGCCGGTAGCGCGCAACCAGCGGAAAACCATGTCGAAGACAGTGAAGGTGCGCGCGTTGCCGATATGGAAAAAATCGTAGACCGTTGGTCCACAGACATACATTTTTACCTTGCCAGGCTCGATTGGCGTGAACGTTTCCTTCTGGCGGGTCAGGGTGTTGTAGATCTTTTGCATGGGAAAATTGAATCGGTAACAGGGGCAACAATAAGCCGGCAGGGTAGCGCCAACCGGTGCGGGATGAACTGTTGTCGATGCACGCCGTCTGAAGGTCGGGTTTGGGCAAAATATCTGCGCCCATTTCCCTCAACGCTGGATGACGGATGCCGCGAGGCGGTCTAGATGCAACATCGGCGCAAGTCGGCGCCGGCAGGTTCACGACTGGCGGCTTTTTGTGCCGCAGCATCACGCCAGCCAATTGCAGAAATTGTGTGGTGGGAAGGCATTCTTGGTAGAATAGACGCAGTTTGCTGGCTATTAGTTTTTTATTAAATTCAATGAATTATAACAGAATGCTCACTTTGCCCTTCGCTCGAACGCCTCGCCTGTTGCTCACTTCCCTGCTGTTTGCGACTTTCGGCTGGGCGGCGACGGCCATGGCCGGGCCGGTCGAAGATATCAAGGATGCCACCAAGCTTTACCAGCAAGGCAAACTCGACCAGGCACTGGCAAAGATCAATGCGGCGCTTTCGCAGCAACCCAAGGATGCACAGGGTCGCTTCATCAAGGGATTGATCCTTACCGAGCAGAAGAAGCCTGCCGATGCGATCCAGGTTTTCACCGGCCTGACCGAGGATTACCCGGAACTCCCCGAGCCATATAACAACCTGGCGGTGCTCTATGCCAGCCAGGGTAACTACGACAAGGCGAAGGCCGCGCTCGAACTGGCCATCCATACCCACCCCAGTTACGCCACGGCGTATGAAAACCTGGGTGATATCTATGCCCAACTCGCGCGGCGCTCGTACGACAAGGTATTGCAGTTGGACAAGTCCAACACCAGCGCACAGAGCAAGCTGGCCATGGTGAAGGACCTGTTCAACCCGCCAAAAAACATTGCGGTTGCGTCGTCTGAACCGGCGAAGACCGCGCCGTTGGTGACTTCTGCACCGGCCGTTTCCGCAGCCAGGACCGAGCCGCCAAAACCAACAACGACCGTCGCCGCTGCCAGCAAGCCGGATCCGGCCAAGCCTGCCAGCACCAAACCGGTCGGCAATGCCGAAGAACAGGTGAAAGCAACCGTGATGGCGTGGGCACGTGCGTGGGCCGGCAAAGATGTTCCTGGCTACCTGGCTCACTACGCGCCAGACTTTGATACACCCGATGGCCTGACGCGGGCGGCATGGGAAGCGCAGCGCAAGGACCGCATCGACCGGCCGAAGAGCATTACAGTCGAGATAAAAATGTCAAAGGTCACCGTTAAGGGTGACGAGGCAACCGCGGTGTTCCGCCAGGCCTACCGGTCCGACGCAGTCAAGAGCAACAACACCAAGACGCTGAAGCTGGTCAAATCAGGCGACAAATGGCTGATTCGCTCCGAGCGCGCCGGCAGCTAGTGCGACACCAATCCCGGGACCATCGCCTGCTGCCTGTCATGTCGTCGCATCCGTTTCGTTTTCGACGCAGCTTGCTGGCAGGCGTAGCCGGCCTTCTGCTTGCCGGGCATGCGGCGCAGGCGCAGACACCACCGCTGTCAGCCGTTGCTTTCAGCAACGAAGTCGAGGCATCCCTGGTCCGCGCGCTGGAAACGCTCAAAGTCGGCGGCATCAAACCGGCGCTGCGCGAGATCGACCTTGCGCTGGCGAGAAACCCGAATTTCCGCTTGGGCCACCTGATCAAGGGTGACTTGCTGATGGCCAAATCCGGCTCGCCGGTGGCATTCGGCGGCAGTGGCCAGCCTGAGCTCGTTGCCAGCCTGCGCGACGAGGCGCGGGTGCGCCTGAATCGTTATTTCGACGCGCCGCCACCCGACAGCTTGCCGACCGCCCTGCTGCAACTGGCTCCCGGACAGCAACACGTACTGTTGCTGGACAGTGACAAATCGCGCGTTTACGTCTTCAGAAACGAGGACGGACTGCCCCGGCAGGTTGCCGACTTCTATATTTCCGGCGGCAAGATGGGCTTTGAAAAGGTGCGCGAAGGCGACCAGCGCACCCCGCTTGGCGTCTACCATGTGACATCCAGCATGGCACGGGAAAAGCTCACCGATTTCTATGGCGCCGGCGCGTTCCCGATCAATTACCCCAACGAATGGGACAAGCGGCTTGGCAAGAACGGTTCCGGGATCTGGATCCACGGCACGCCTTCCAATACCTACAGCCGACCGCCGCGCGCCAGTGACGGCTGCGTGGTGCTGACCAATGAGGACTTTTCACGCATTTCCGGTTTCATCGAGCCGGGCGTCACGCCAGTGGTGATTGTGCCAACCGTGCAATGGCAGTCACGCGAGCAGTGGCAGGAGGTACGCGGCGACTTCACCAACACGCTCAATCGCTGGAAGAGCGATTGGGAAAGCCTGCGGATGGACGCTTACCTGACCCACTATTCAAATGCTTTCAACGCCGACGGCAAGGGATTGGACGACTGGTCTGCCAGCAAGCGGCGGATCAATGCCGCAAAGAGTTACGTCAAAGTCGAAATCAACAATCTTTCCGTTTTCGAGTACCCTATTTCGCCGGCCAGCCCGCCGATGCTGATGGTGACGTTTGACCAGGAGTACAAGAGCAGCAACAATTCGGCAAAAATGAAGAAACGCCAATATTGGCAGCGTGAAAACGGCCAGTGGAAGATTCTCTACGAAGCCGCTGCTTCCTAGCCGCACCCGCCATCCCGAATCCCGTTACCCGGTTCTCACTCCAGGAGATTTTTTCCCATGACAAGCACCACGCACCTATCCCGTTTTTCCACCGCGCTGTTCGCAAGCCTGTTCATGTCCGCTGCGCTGGCGCAAAAACCGGCTGACGCCCCCAAGGCGCCGGCCAAAAAAACCGCGCCAGCCAAGGCCAGCGCATGCAAAACCGATGACAAAGGAACCAACCCCGTGAAAGTCAAACTCACCACCAGCATGGGCGCCATCACGCTCGAACTCAACAAGGAAAAGGCGCCACTTTCGACGGAGAACTTCGTGAAGTATGTCGAAAGCGGCCATTACAACGGCACCATCTTTCATCGTGTCATCGGCAACTTCATGATTCAGGGCGGCGGCTTCGACAAGAGCATGAACCAGAAGCCGACCAATCCGCCAATCAAGAATGAAGCGACCAACGGCCTGAAGAACGACAATTACACCGTTGCCATGGCGCGTACCGGCGTGGTCGATTCCGCCACCGCGCAATTCTTCATCAATGTCAGCAACAACGATTTCCTGAACCACGCCGGCCCGTCCAATTATGGCTACGCCGTGTTTGGCAAAGTCGTCGAAGGCATGGACGTGGTGGACAAGATCAAGGCGGTAAAGACCGGCGCAAAAGGCCCGTTCCCGACCGATGTGCCACAGGAGATGGTGGTGATTGAAAAGGCTGAGTGCCTGTAAAGGCGCTGTCAGGTCGCATGCCGGGGCAGCCGCGTTGAACAAGCCGGCTGCCCTTTTTGTTCTATAGTCAGAGCATGACCGTGCTCTTCATCTCCGACCTGCACTTGTGCGCGGAGCGCCCGCAAACCACCGCGCTGTTTGAAAAATTCATCGCCGAAATTGCGCCGGCTGCGACCGCTCTCTACATCCTCGGCGATCTCTTTGAGTACTGGGTTGGCGACGATCAACTCGATCACGATCCGCTGGCGCGACGAGTTGCCGGCTGCCTAGCCAAACTGGCGAATAGTGGCTTACAAATCTTTTTCATGCACGGCAATCGCGACTTCCTGATTGGCGAGCGATTTGCACATGAAGCCGGGCTGCGCATCCTGCCTGACCCGACCGGCATCTCTGTAGACGGCAGCACGCTGCTGCTGATGCATGGCGACACCCTCTGCACCGACGATACTGCCTATCAGCAATTCCGCAAACAGGTACGAGACCCGGCATGGCAGCGGACGCTTCTGGCCAAACCCTTTGGCGAACGGTTGCAACTCGCGCACTCAATCCGCTCGCAAAGCGACGTGGAAAAAGCCCTGAAATCCGAATCCATCATGGACGTCAATCCGGCGACGCTAGCCGCCACCGTGGCGGGCCATGACTACCCGACGCTCATCCACGGGCACACGCATCGGCCGGCAAAGCATGTCTTCTCGATTGACATGAAGCCGTGCATAAGATGGGTGCTGTCCGACTGGCATGAAAGCGCACGCTTTCTTGCCTTTCCGGCGACGGCATTGAGCACGATTTCCATTGCCACTGGCGGGTAGCAATGGCATCCCGCAACTGAGCATCAAGCGGTCCACCGCCATGCCGATGCGGCAAGGATCCACACAAGCCGGGCTTACGGACTGATGGGCGCGGCGCGCTGAATGATCCGGCTTCTCACCAGGAGAAACGCGCGCTCGTCCCCATCCGGTCTGGCAGGGTCGGAATTTTTCGTATTCCCTGCCCGGGTGTAGTCAAGCAGTTCCCACCCGGTCCGCTTGAGTATTCGTTTGAGCCCTGCGTCGGTGAACACCCAGTAATTGGTCGGATCATTGTGGGCTTCGCCCGAGTCAAGCAAATAGGCGACCGGGTGATTGTCGATGACTGTCTTCCTGTCAGCCGAGAAACGGGCAATCTTGGTGCTGATCAACGCATACTCCGCGACTTTCGCAAGCGACTCAAGCGCGTAGAACGGATTTTTCAGGTGATAGAGGATTCCCAGAAAAAAAATCAGGCCGTATCGCTCGCGCGGCCATTTGAAGTATCCGTCAAGATCCATTTCATGAATTTCCACCCGTGAATTCAATGCATCGCGCAACGCCCGGGCACCGCGCAGGCCGTTGTGATTCGTCGGTCCGAAATCAACGATGTCGGCGTGCACCCCGTACTGCTCGAGGAAAAACGAAAGATCGCCATCGGCCGCGCCGACATCAGCCACCGGCATCGCTCCAATCAAACTGGCAAGATTGCGATGACTGCCGGTGAGAAGATTGTTCAGGTGCCCCAGATTGTGAATCGTTCCCCACGGATACCACGGGAAATCCGCGTCGGCACACATTGCCTTGGTCTCCCGTATTTTTTCCAGGAAGGCTCCGGAATCGGCAATCAGCTTTTCAATCTGCATGCTTTTCTCAACCTGTTCGATCGCAATCGTCGGGGTCATTGGAGCCATGCCTCGAAAGCCTGGCCATCTTCATGCCGGTCTATCCAGTACACCAGTTCGCAACCTGCCTTGCCCGCGAGCGCCTCCATGGATCCCCTGGAAAAATATTGAATATGAGCGGGAATATGATTGTAGGAATAGGTTTTCCACGCCTCCACGTCCGTGTCGCCATCTTTCCAGCCAACCGGCCGATGCGGCGCGGTAACAAATATCACGCCTCCATCCGCAAGCAGGCGCTTGCAACGCCTGATTGTCGCAACCGGGTCGGTAAGATGTTCAATCACGTGGGTAATGGAGATGACGTCAAACGGCCCGCGTGCATCAATGCGCGAGTCATCAAGATCACACACAAGGTAATCGTCAACCCACTCGCATGCGGCTGACGCCTCGGCGGAAATATCCTGCGCGGTCGTCTTTGCCGTCGGGCTGTGGCGTTTGGCGGACCTGCACATCCAGGCCCGCCCCGCGCCGATCTCGAGCACGGCAACGCCTGTCGCCGTCTCCTTGCGGGATATTTCCGTCTTCTGCGCGGGAAACCAATGTGAAATCCGCTCTCGAAGCCGCCTCGTCAATCCATTCCCGGCAAGGCGAGCGATACTTTTCTTCTCGGATTGAAATTCCACAATCCTTTGCAGGCATCCGCCGATATATTCAAGAATCGCTTCAACTCGTGTCGGATCGGTATAGAGTGGATCGCTGAATTGCTCCGACTTTACATAGATCGTCTCCAGGTCCTCCGCAGGCGGCAAAGGACTGATGTAGATCAGGGATCTGCAGGCGCAGTACGCGAGGTCATACTCGGTCTGCACGAGTGTGCCGTGAAAAGTTTTTGGCAGGCGGCCAATCAAATGCGCTGGTGGTGTATGCGTGTTGCAGACCGGACAAGGACGAATAAAGGTCGTTTCCTCCAATGATGCCGAACTCATCAATGCCCACCTTTTCGCTTGAAGAACTGGCTGACGTTATAGCGAATTCGGTGCAACCCCATCAACAATCGCCATGAGCGCGAACCCAGGATGACGTTGTGGTCGATCAGACCATCCTGATGCGCCCGCATGAAGTTACGCAAACGCTGCTCTTTTTCAATCAACAGGTTCTGATACATACCCAGCAATCCGTCGCGGCTTGCCATCAGAATCGTCAACTGCGTTACATCCTCCTGGGACAGGGTATGCCCAGCCTTGATGTTGCTTGGCATCGGCGCTGCCACATAGAACGTGGTGTGCGGGGCCACAATCTCTTCAGCGGGTCGGTCCTTGGTGTACAAATAAATTGAAACCGATTTTCGCGACAGATGTTTTTTCTCCGGCGGCAGCACGATGCGCCTGAAACCGTGCCACGAGTACTCGTTGGTCTCAAAAATAACCGCGCGATTGAATATGGGCTTGATCGAAGTCACCTGATTCGCAACCGCGTTGCGCGGATCCGAATGCAATTCAATATCGCCGCCCCACTCCGACTCCCACTCCTTGTTCAAGTAGATCAGCAGATTCAGCCGGCGATGCAGCATCCGACGCTCGTCGATATTGAAATCGATGTGGACATCCAGTGATTGTCCGTCGCGATTCTCGTGTGTGCCGCCGCCGAACAGGGTCGCATCGGCCATCAGGTCAGGCACACCGGTGAGCTCGCTCAGGTGCTCCAGAAACGGCTTCGAATTGATGTATTCGTAGAAGCTCCGGTAAGCAGTGCTGATCCCGCTCAGCCGTTCGTTCACCGCCTTGGCGCCGATCTGGCCCAGCTCATTGCGCGCCTTTTCGGGATCAAATGCCGGAAAATCCGCCAGCAGCGACTCACACACCGCCGCATCCAGAAAGTTGTCAATCGCGATATGTTTGAACGGTTTTGCCGTCTGAAACTGGTGTTGGAGTTCCAGGGCTTTATCGAGCACTTGGGGTTGAATCATGGTCTGTCCGAAATGGTTACAGTTGCCTGCCGGTAGATTGAAAGCCCCATTCGCTGAAACCGGAGCGTCTTGTCGGTCAATTCTAATTCAGCATGGGGTGAAGACAACGCCGCGGCACATTGGCAATATCGTAGTTGAGCGCGGCAATCAGCAACTGAAATCCGACCAGCAGCGGCAGCGCCGCCAGCATCACGGTTCCGCTGGTTGCCGCGACGCCGGTCTCCATGCTGGCGAACCAGTGCGTGACGCCCCAGTAAGAACCGAACCCGACCAGCAAGATGCCCAGCAGGAACTGGACGCTCGCGGCGTTGAAATCGCGCAGGTAATAGTTGTAGAAAAACCGCTTCACCATGCGCTTCAGGTACTTCGGCGGAAAACTGAACAGCACCGGCGCGATTTTCAGGCCCGATTTTTCGTCGCCATACCTGGCATCCATCGGCACGTCCATCACCACCGCCCGCAATGTCGACAAGCGGAACAGCATATCGCTTTCAAAAAAATAGCGGCGTGCAAGTTTCTGCAGCGGAACCCGGCGCAGCACCTTGGCGTGTATGGCGGTATAACCATTGGTGGGGTCCATGACATCCCAGTAACCGCAGGACAACTTGTTGACGAACGAGAGTGCCGCGTTGCCAAGCAGCCGCAGGGTAGGCATGGATCGCAGCGATTCCAGCTCGAAGAAGCGGTTTCCCTTGGTGTAGTCGGCCCGCTCGTCGACGATCGGCTGGATGAACTTCGCCAGCAGCGCCGGATCCATCTGCCCATCGCCATCCAGCTTGGCGACGATATCGATGCCATCCGACAGCGCTGCCTGATAGCCGGACACCATCGCGCCGCCGACGCCATGGTTGATCGCATGCGTAACGACCACGATGCGCGGGTCGCTGCACGATTCAGCGACGTACTGCCCGGTCTGTTCGGGACAGGCGTCGTCGACAACATAAATACGTTCGACAAAATCCGGCAGCTGGCGGATCACGCCCAGAATTTTGGCGCGCACGTTATAGCAAGGGATGACGACGGCGATGCGTTTTCGCGCCGCGGCTGGCAGGCTCATTGCGTGCCGCGCCTCATTGGACCTGCGTGGCGACGACGATGCCCAGCATGATCAGGCCGGCGCCAACAAACTGCCGCATCGACAGGGCTTCGCCAAGAAACATCCATGCCAGCAGCGGTACAACGAAAAATGCCAGTGCGAACACCGGATAGGCGATACCGAGCGGCACATGTTGCAGCACCCAGATCCACAGGATGGTTGCGACACCGTAGATCACCAGCGCGATGACCAGCGGCACGCTCAACCACTGTTCGAGCAGCGGCTTGCCCGCGGCAGCGGCGGCGTGCATCGCCGCGACCTTGAACAATATCTGTCCGGCGGCAATCAGCAGCACACACAGGACAGTCAACGACAGGGATTGGAATTTGCTCATGGCCATTGGCAGGTCGGCAGTGAAGTGAATCCTATCAGAACCCGTCGGGCCAACGGGTCCAGCCCCGGTCGGCAAACAGCCGGTCGCGGTAGATCGCCCCGGTATTCGGCTCGACGACTTCCATTTGACTGAAGCGGATGCGGGTGCCGGGCTGGCACGACATCTGGATCCGAAATGTACCCGGTTCGTAGATCGCAAGATTCATGAAACCGCCGACAAAATACCGGTGCGGCAGTTCATCGACATGCCATTTTCCGAGTACCGCCCGCTCAAGCGTGAACTCGGGCTGCCGCAACTTGCGATAGTAGTAAGTTACCCGCGGATTGCAGGTTGCACCGCCGCTCGTGCCGGTCGCCAGGATGGCAGCATCGAACGACACCACATGCGAGGTCATCTTGAACAGCCCGGCCTCGGCGGACAAGTCGAAATCGATATTTGCCTCACCGGTTCCGCCAACCTCGAATTCGCCGGCAGCTGTCTGGCGGACGTTGGCGGTGGACGCGAGTCGCAACTGGTGCGCAGACCAACGGACGACGGATCGGCTCTCGACCGCCTGCAGGTTCAGCTCGGGATAAGGCGGCACATCGGCAGCGCGATTCAGCATCAAGGACAGCAGCCATGCCGCCAGCAGCGTCGCGGCCAGCCCAAGCCAGCGGCGGCGGATCAGCAGCTCAGCGACGCCTAGCCCGGCCAGGAAGGCCAGCCCGAGGTCGAGGGCAACGACCGAGTAGCGCATCGCGTATAAAACCGGTACATGCACAATGACCTGGTAGGCAAGCAGTGCCGCGACCACGCCGGCGACCGGATAGCTGCGCACGCGCAACAGTAGCGGCCAGCACAGGGCAAACAGAAGGATGCGGGTATTGCGGAATTCGCTGACGACGCCAAACCACTCGCGGTCGCTCAACAACAGGAAGGCGTGCAGCTTGAGCAGGCACATTTTGGCTGTCAGCAGAGGATCCTGGGTGAGCAGCATGTGTTTAGCCACCGCCATCAGCCGCCGGTCGGACGCCACTTCAAGATGCGATGCGCCAGGCGGGATGATTGCAACGATATCGAGACCCACCGTGAAATAGTTCTGGTCAAATCCCCAGGTAAGCGGACTGCTGCCGAAGAACAGTGCGATACCGGCACCGGTTGATACCGCCGGCAGGCCGAACAGGACCAGATTTTTTGCCAGTACCGGCAAGACCAGTGAAAGCGCAAGCAGGTGACCAATCATCAGGCCGCGCCACTTGTCACGACCAGCCAGCGAGCGCCGGCCCAGCCACCATGTTGCGAATATCATCAGCGGCAGAAAGTAGACGATCGTCGCCCGGGTCAAGGCCGCCATGCCAATGGCGATTCCGGCCACCATGAACGGCCAGCGCCTGGAACGGGACCAGCCTTCGGTCATCCCCCACAGCCAGACCGCGGTCAGGAAAATGAACAGCGGCTCCACGCCGGCAGTCGGCAAGAATGTCTTGAATAGACTGGACCCGGCATAGAACGATGCTGCCGCAACGCCCGCAACGCGCGAGTGCAGCACCCAGCCTGCACGGAACAGCAGGAAAATCACCAGCGTCGCCAGGCCGATGCTGATGTTTTTCTGCAGCACCAGATCAGCGTCGAACAGCGCTGGAAACACGTAGGAAAGGGGCGGGACCTGCACCGCGGCTTCGGTCAGCAGGAACGGCGGACCTTCAGCCAGCAGACGCTTTGCCAGGGGCAGGTAAAAGGCTTTCGCGTCGTAGTCGAACGGTGTCAATGCCGACCACTTCTGCAGCGATTCGACAAACGCGGCAGCAATCAACAACAGCAGCAACCCGAACGCCAGACTGGTCAGCCTTGAATGCCAGGTTGCATCGCCGTGCCGCCGCTTGCCGAACATCGGCATGCTGTTTTCGCGTCAGGCGGCCAAACCGGCCGCCAGGTCCTGCTCGATGTCAGACACGTTCTCGAGCCCGACCGCGATCCGCAGCAACCCTTCCGAAATGCCGGCGGCATCGCGCTCGGCCTGGGAGATGCGCGCGTGCGTCGTCGTTGCCGGATGGGTGATGGTGGTCTTGGTGTCACCGAGATTGGCAGTGATGGAAATCATCCGCACCGCGTCGATCACCTTCCAGGCCGCCTCGCGGCCGCCTTTGACGTCGAACGACACTACCGCGCCCTGCGCATTGGCCTGGCGATAGGCCAGGGCATACTGCGGATGGGATTCGAGTCCGGCATAGTGCACCTTCGACACCTGCGGCAGGCTTTCAAGCCACTGTGCCAGACGGAACGCCGACCGCGACTGCTCCTCGACGCGCAGGCGCAGCGTTTCCATTCCCTTCAGGCAAATCCAGGCATTGAACGGCGACAGCGCCGGGCCGGCGGTACGCACAAATCCATAAACCGGTTCAATCAGCGCCTTGCTGCCGCACACCGCGCCGGCCAGCACCCTTCCCTGCCCGTCGAGATATTTGGTGGCGGAATGAATCACCAAGTCGGCGCCGTGCTCAAGCGGCCGCTGCAATGCCGGCGTCAGCAGACAATTGTCGACTGCCAGCCAGGCGCCGGCGCGATGGGCAATGTCGGCCAGCGCCGCAATGTCGCAAACTTCCGCCAGCGGGTTGGATGGCGTCTCGCAAAACAGCAGGCGGGTATTGGGACGCACCGCTGCCTGCCACGCGTCAAGATCGGATGGCGCTACCCAGGTCGTGTCGATACCGAGTCGCTTGCAGATCTGGTCCAGCAGCGGGACCACGGTGCCAAAAACACTGCGTGACGAAACGATGTGGTCCCCGCTCTTCAGCAGGCCGAGCACGGTGCTGGCAATGGCTGCCATGCCGGTGGCGGTGGCGGTACAGGCCTGCGCCCCTTCGAGCGCGG
This sequence comes from uncultured Burkholderiales bacterium, assembly GCA_964417885.1. Lineage (GTDB taxonomy): Bacteria > Pseudomonadota > Gammaproteobacteria > Burkholderiales > Usitatibacteraceae > UKL13-2. Next base: position 42,549 of record CAYQKN010000012.1, read on the forward strand.
CCAGCCGGTCCTGGAACATCGTCACCGTCGGGTTGGTGAAGCGGCTGTAAAGGTAGCCGGGTTCCTGATTGGCAAATCGCCGCGCCGCTTCTGCAGCGTCGCGATAGACAAAACTGGAGGTCAGGAACAGGGCCTCCGAGTGTTCCTGAAAATCGCTACGCAGCAGGCCGGCACGAACCGCCAGCGTGTCGAATTGTTGACGGTCCGGCATGGTTATGGATCCACCGTGGAGAGACCGAGATCCAGCTGGTGCGTCTGCCCGGCCTCCTCACCATTGCCGCCCTTGGTTTCGCCATCGTTGCGATCCGCCTCGATGCCGGCCAGATATTCGTCCGACACGCCACCGGTAATGTAGATGCCGTCAAAACAGGACGCATCAAAACTCTTGATTGCCGGATTGCACGAGCGGATATCCTCGATCAGGTCGGGCAGTTCCTGGTAGAACACCGCATCGGCGCCGATTGCGTCGGCAATCTGCGCGGCGTTGCGTCCGGTCGCGATCAATTCCGAGCGGGACGGCATGTCGATGCCGTAGACATTGGGAAACCGCACCGGTGGCGCCGCTGACGCAAAGTAGACCTTTCGCGCACCGCAATCACGGGCCATCTGGACGATTTCCTTTGACGTGGTGCCGCGCACGATGGAGTCGTCCACCAGCAGCACGTTCTTGTCCTTGAACTCGATCGCCATCGCGTTGAGTTTCTGTCGCACCGATTTCTTGCGCTGCTCCTGGCCCGGCATGATGAAGGTCCGGCCGATATAACGGTTCTTAATGAAACCCTCGCGATATTTGACACCCAGCACCTGGGCAACCTCCAGCGCGGACGGACGGCTGGTGTCGGGTATCGGAATGACCACATCGATCGCCAGTCCCGGCTGCTCGCGCAGGATTTTTTCCGCCAGCGAGCGCCCCATCAGGGAACGCGTCTCATAGACGGAAATGCCGTCGATCACGGAGTCCGGCCGGGCCAGGTAAACATACTCAAAAATGCACGGGTGCAGGCTGGCATTGGGCGCGCACTGGCGGCTGAAAAAATTTCCCGAGGTATCGACCAGGATCGCCTCGCCCGGGGCCACATCGCGCATCACGTCGAAGCCGAGCGTGTCGAGCGCAACACTTTCCGAGGCCACCATGAACTCGACCCCGTTGTCGCTTTCGTGCTTGCCGATGATCAGTGGCCGGATGCCATTGGGATCACGGAATGCCAGCAGGCCGTAGCCAGCAATCATCGCGACGATCGCGTAAGCACCGCGCGCGCGCCGGTGCACGCCCGCCACGGCGGCAAAGATGGCGTCCGGATCGAGCCGCGCACCATTCGCCGCACGCGCGAGTTCGTGGGCAAGCACGTTGAGCAGCACTTCCGAATCGGAATTGGTGTTGACGTGACGCAGGTCGTCCTGGAACAGCTCGCGCTGCAGTTCGACGGTGTTGACCAGATTGCCGTTGTGTCCAAGCACCACGCCAAACGGCGAATTGACATAGAACGGCTGCGATTCCGCTGCGCTCGACGCCGAGCCGGCAGTCGGGTAACGGCAATGGGCGATCCCCATGTGGCCGGTCAACGCCCGCATGTCGCGGGTGCGGAACACGTCGCGCACCAAGCCGCGATCCTTGTGCATATGAAAGGTCCGGCCATCCGCGGTGACGATTCCGGCAGCATCCTGTCCGCGATGCTGCAGCACCGTCAACCCGTCATACAGCAGCTGATTGACCGGGTTCTTGGAGACGATTCCGACTATGCCGCACATAAGAACAACCTTTTCACATGTTTGCTACGTTGCGACCTGTGGCGGCCGGGGCAAGCGGAAGCTGATTCGTGCCGCCAGATTTTCCGGCAACACGCCACGTGCATGCATCGCCACCGTTTCCAGCCACGGTGTCGACGCCGCGTTCTTCCACAACGCCGTCTGCGGCACCTTGGTCATGCCCGCGACCAGTGTCAGCAGCAAAATCGCCAGGCCGCCACGCAGCACGCCGATCATTGCGCCGAGTGTGCGGTCGAGGCCGCTCAACCCCAATTTTCTCACGAGTTCCGAAAGCAAACTCGCAAGCAGGCCGGCAATCACGAGCACGGCTAGAAAAATCGCCATCCACGCCAGTGCCACCCGATAGGCCGGTTCCGTCATCCAATCGGCGAAGTAGCCTGAAATGTCCGGGGCAAATGCGCGCGCCAGCATGAACGCGATGATCCAGCCGGCAACATTGATGACTTCGCGTATGGCGCCCCTGACAACGCCGACGGCGATGGAAATCACCATCAGGACCGCGATGGCGTAGTCGAGCTCATTCACGGCACTACTTCAGCGGAACGATCTTGCCATCGCCGCCGGCAAGCTTGACCTGCGCCAGAGCGGCATCGGCCTTTTCCCTGGTGGCAAAAGGCCCGACCCGCACGCGGGTAGCCGTGCCCGACTTGATCGGGATGCTTTCGGTATACACCGGCAGCCGGGCTTCTTTCATTTTGCTGATCGACTGCCTGGCATTGTCGGCATCACTGAACACACCGAGCTGCACCACAAATCCCTTCTTATCAGTCGGCGCTTTTATGTCGGCGTCCGCAACTTTGCTGCGTTCGGTTTTGGCGGCCTTGTCAGCCGGCGCTGGCTTTTCCGTCGTGGCAGCCGGCTTATCCGCCTTCGTCACCACCTTGGCTGCCTCCAGAACCGGCGGTTTCACGGCTTCAACCGCTGCCGGCGCCGTGCTGGTGGCCGGCCCGGCTGGGGCAGCAGCTACGGCAGTCGGTGCCGCAACCGCCGCCGCGGGCGGAGCTGCCGTCGGCGCCACCGATGGCGCAGGCAGTGCGCCCTGCCCGTCCCTGGCAGGCAGTTGGACGGAAATCTCCTGCGGCTTCATGACGCTGCCGGAACGCCGCGGCTCGCTGTCGAAGATCATTGGCAGAAAGACCACCGCCAGCAGGCCCAGTGTGATGGCGCCGATCAGGCGCCGGCGACCGCGCCGTTTCAGTTCAAGTTCCGTGGCGCTTGGTTCAGCAGGTTTGGAGGTGGCCATATCGCAGTGCAGTCAGGTCAGGCCGTTCTCGCCAGCCGCAGAATTTCCGCCACGGTGTAGAACGATCCGAAAACCAGAATTCTATCATTCTGACCCGCACGTTCCCGTGCCGCAGCATAGGCCTTGGCCACGCTGACATGGCGTGAAACACGTTCCCCGGCTCCATGTGCTTCGAGCCTGGCGGCCAGCATGTCGACCGTTGCGCCCCGCTCGCCGGCCAGCGCATCGAGGCCGGCAACGAACCAGAAGTCGATCCGGTCCTTGATGATATCGATCACCGCGTCGATGTCCTTGTCCTTCAACATGCCGAATACGGCAAAGGTATTCTGGTGAAACTCCATCGTGCCCAGCGCATCGTGCAGCGCACGTGCTGCGTGCGGGTTGTGCGCCACATCCAGCACCACCGTCGGACGGCCGGGCAGCACCTGCATCCGGCCCGGCCATGTGACTTCCAGCAGTCCGCGCTTGACGTCCTGTTGCATGACCGGCAAACGTGGCTGCAACGCATCCAGCGCCGCCAGCGCGGCGGACGCGTTTTTCAGCTGGTAATTGCCGCGCAATGCCGGAAATGGCAGCGCGTGGCGCGCCGAATCGCGGCCAAAAAACTGCCACTGGCCGTCCATCCGCCGGAAGCGGAAATCGCGATTGAACAGCCGCAAGTCAGCACCGATCGCTGCGGCGTGGTCGAGCAGCGACTGCGGCGGGTCGCTGTCGGCAAATATCGCCGGCCGACCGGTGCGGTAAATATGCGCTTTCTCGAGACCGATCAGTTCGCGCGTGTCGCCGAGATAGGCCTGGTGATCGAGATCGACACTCACCACGATACTGACGTCCGCGTCGATGATGTTGACCGCGTCCAAGCGGCCGCCAAGACCAACTTCAAGGATCGCCACCTCGACCTGCTGCTGTTGAAACAACCACAGCGCGGACAAGGTGGCGTATTCGAAATAGGTCAGCGGCGTCGGCGGGCTGGTCAGGTTTCGCGCACGCTCGACCTCGGCAAAGCCCGCCACCAGTTGGGCGTCCTGGGCATCGGCGGCATTGATCCGGACCCGCTCGTTGTAACGAACCAGGTGCGGCGACGAATAAAAACCGGTTTTGTAACCGGCATCATGCAGGATCGACTCCAGCATCGCGCAGGTGGAGCCCTTGCCGTTGGTACCGCCAACGACGATGTTTACCGGTGCTGCCGGCCGGTCCATCTGCTCCCAGACCGCCCGCACACGATCCAGGCCCATGACGATTTCGGCAGCGTGTTGCTGGCCAATATAGTCAAGCCACTGGTCTAGCGTGTTCAGCATTCGGCGCAGGTTCAGAGTGAAACCAACAGGCGGTTGTGAATTGACCCAAGGTCGAAGGTCGGCTCTGGCAGGCGCTTCCAGGCCATTTATGGCTGGAAAGCCCCGCCAGTGCTCGACTTTTCCGGTGCGGCTCAGGCCGGGAGAGGTTCTTTCTGCAGCAAGGTGACCAGATGCGCGACTTTGTCGCGCATCTGGCGCCGGTCGACAATCATGTCGATGGCGCCCTTTTCCAGCAGGAACTCGGCGCGCTGGAAACCGTCCGGCAGGGTCTCGCGCACCGTCTGCTCGATCACCCGCGGACCGGCAAAGCCGATCAGTGCGCCGGGTTCGGCGATAACCACGTCGCCGATCATGGCGAAACTGGCAGAAACACCGCCCATCGTCGGGTCAGTCAGCACCGAAATGAACGGCAGGCGCGCGCGCGACAGCATGTGCAGCGCCGCAGTGGTTTTTGCCATCTGCATCAGAGACAGCAGGCCTTCCTGCATGCGCGCACCGCCGGTCGCGGTGTAGCAAAGGAATGGCAGTTTCTCGTCGGAGCAGGCCTCGACCGCGCGGGCAAAACGCTCACCTACCACCGAGCCCATCGAACCACCCATGAAATTGAACTCGAACGCCGCGGCGATCAGCGGCACACCCTTCACGGTGCCCTGCAGAACAACCAGCGCATCGGTCTCACCGGTCGATTTTTCGGCGTCCTCGAGGCGGTCTATGTATTTCTTGCTGTCGCGAAACTTGAGCGTGTCGACCGGCACCACCTCGCTGCCGAGTTCGGCCCGCCCTTCGGGATCAAAGAACATGTCGAGCCGGACCCGCGCCGAAATGCGGTTGTGATAATCGCACTTCGGGCATACGTGCTGGTTGTTTTCGAGGTCGGTGAAATACAGTGTCGCCTGGCAGGACGGGCACTTGCTCCAGAGGCCCTCGGGCACCGCCTTGCGCTGATTGGCGGCATTCGACTTGATTTTCGGTGGCAGCAGTTTTCTGAACCAGCTCATTGATCCGCTCACTTGTCCATTGCTTGTCGAATACCGCGCAAGAGTTCTCGCACCCGTGCCACCGCCGTGTCCGGCGTCGCGCTTTCCATTTCCTGGATCAGGCGCGATCCGATCACCACGGCATCGGCAAAACCGGCAATGCGATGCGCCGTTTCACCATCGCGGATACCGAAGCCAACGCCGACCGGCAAACGGGTTTGGGCCTTGATGCGCCGGATCATTTCCTCGACCTCGCCAGTGTCGATATTGCCGGCACCGGTCACGCCTTTGAGCGACACATAATAGATGTAGCCGCGCGCCGTGTCGGCAACCAGCTTGATGCGGGCAGCTGAAGAGGTCGGCGAAAGCAGGTAAATGATGTCGATGCCGGCCGCGTCCATGGTGGCGAGCAGATTTTGGCTTTCTTCCGGCGGATAGTCCACCACCAGCACGCCATCCACGCCTGCCGCGCTGGCCTCGGTGGCGAACTGTTGCATGCCCATCCGCTCGATCGGATTGGCATAGCCCATCAGCACCACCGGCGTGACGGCGTCGGCCTGGCGAAACTCCCTCACATAGGACAGGACATCATTGAGGCCGACACCGAACTTCAGTGCCCGCTCGGACGAACGCTGGATCACCGGCCCGTCGGCCATCGGATCGGAAAACGGCACGCCGAGTTCGATCACGTCCACCCCTGCTTCGACCATCGCATGCATCAGCGGCACCGTGATCGCGGGAGACGGGTCACCGGCGGTGACAAACGGGATCAGCGCCTTGCGCTTCTCACCCGCCAGCCTGGCAAATGTCGCGGCGATTCGTGACATCAGTTAGCCCTGGCCGGTGTCAGTGGTACTCCGGCACGTTCGGCCACGGTCGCCATGTCCTTGTCGCCGCGGCCTGACAGGTTGACCAGCAGTATCCTGTCCTTCGCCATTTTCGGTGCCATCTTCATCGCCTCGGCCACGGCGTGGCTCGACTCCAGCGCAGGAATGATGCCCTCGGTGCGGCAGAGGCGATGAAACGCCGCCAGCGCCTCGTCGTCGTTGATCGCCACATATTCGGCGCGACCGGAGTCCTTCAGCCAAGCATGCTCGGGGCCGACGCCGGGGTAGTCGAGTCCGGCCGACACCGAATGGGTGTCGATGATCTGGCCGTTCGCGTCCTGGATCAGGTAAGTTCGGTTGCCATGCAGTACGCCGGGACTGCCGGCAGAAAGCGACGCCGCGTGGCGGCCGGTTTCAATCCCCTCGCCCCCCGCCTCGACGCCAATCAGGCGCACCCCGGTATGCGGGATGTAATCGTAGAAGATGCCCATCGCGTTCGAACCGCCGCCAACGCAGGCCAGCACCGCGTCCGGCTGCCGGCCGGTCATTTCCGGCATCTGGCCGATACATTCCTTGCCGACCACGGAATTGAAATCACGCACCATGCGCGGGTACGGGTCTGGGCCGGCCACG
>CAYQKN010000013.1:0-8556 GCA_964417885.1 uncultured Burkholderiales bacterium
TGTTGGTCCTGTTGCACTGCCAGTAACGCCAGTCGGCGCGGCAGGTGCACTCGCGTTGATGGTAACGCTTTGGGTCACCTGTGCAGCTGCCGTGTAGTTGCTGTTCCCCGCCTGATTGGCGGCAATCGTGCACAAGCCGGCTGAAACGATCGTGACCGTCGTGCCTGCTACTGTGCAAACTGCAGCGGTTGTCGACGAGTAGGTAATTGCGTTCCCTGAATTTGGCGCCGCTGATGTGGCCAGCGGGCTGATGGCAAATGATCCAGCGCTGAAGGGTTGCGTCGCGGTTTGCGCTGGGAACGTCAGCACCTGGGACCCTTGCCCAATTGTCACCGAGACATTCTGCGTCGTTGAACCCGTGGTGTTCTGCGCGGTGACGGTAAACGGAAACGTGCCAGCAGCTGTTGGTGTGCCGCTCAATACGCCAGCGCCGCTGAGTGTCAGGCCTGGTGGGAGGGCAAGGGCAGGCGCAGAAAAAGTAATGGCTGGCGGGTTGCCTGTGGCGGTAAAGGTATACCCTGCGTACGCCGCGCCAACTGTGCCACTTGGGAGCGGTGGCGAACTGGTAAATGTTGGCGCTGAGGGAGCGACGAAAAGATTGAGAGTAATCGAGGGAGCTGTGGCCAAGGTGCTACCCCCTAAGCAGCTTGCGCCTGATGGCGCGGTGTCAATCGAGGAAGCTCCGCTTAAGCTGATTACGTAGGATGCATTCGTTGCGCTTGCCTGCGGCGTAACATTAAATGTTGCCAAAATCTGGCCATTTGCCGCCGCCGGGGCAGCAGCCGGGTTGCTTGTGGTGCCACCAAAATCAGTTGGGTCAGGAGGGTTGGCAATAGCAATATTGGTTGGATTTACGGATGTTTCGTCTGAAATGTTGGCTCCAATTACCCGACTCGCAATGACAAATCTTCCGCTCTCGCCGCCATTGGCTGCCTGTGGTTGAATTGTTGCATTACATAGCCCCCTACCGGACGCCAAGGTATCCGCGCAAAGCGAGATTTGAAAATTGGGCCCACCGGTAGAGAAGGTTGTCGACGCACCACCTGCGCACGTTGCGCCGGCACTCCAGTAAACGGTCTGCGCACTTGCGCTTGCCATCCCCAAAATGGAAAGTACGACCCATAGAAGATGTGCGCGTGCGACAAGGGCGAAACGACTCATGATACCTCCAAAACGCGTTGAACTAGAGTTGGCTGGAACGCAGTGCGTGGGCACAAATCGATTCGAAGCATAGCAATGTGATTTCATTTTATGAGCTGGCTGCATGAGTTTTACGGGTTGAGGAACGAGATTGAGCGTCCCTTGACTTGCAGGATATCCGTGCCCGTAATTGATCCACTGGCATTAATATCGTATATGAAATTCGAGGTATTTGTAGCTGTAACGCTCCGGCCCTTGACCTGCAAGATATCCGTTCCAGTTGTACTCTTACTAGCGTTGACGTCGCCAATCAGGAACCCAATATTGACTTGGGTATTTAGCGTCCCATTTACACCAGTCAGTTGAACGGTCAGGCGCTTATTGTCCAAAACTGCCCCGGTAAGAGTAACAATTACCTCGTTGCCGGCGAATGCAAATGTCGGTGCGCCAATGCCAACTACAGACGCCGAGTCCACAGTTGACGCTGAGGTCACAGAAGTCACGGCACTATTAAATCCGAACACGATCTGGTGCCCCGTCAACACTAAACGCGGTTCTACAGTCAAATTGCTTGCGCTCAGTGTGGCAGCCGTTGTTTCAATAGGCAGGTTGAAGGTGCCAGCCGATCCGTGCACCTTACGTGAGTGCGCTGAAACCAGCGCAATGGCTGCAGCCGCAGAGGGAGTGCCCAAGGTCGCTGCTGAAGCGGGACCCGTACCAAACGCATTGGTTGCTGTCACGACGCAGGAATAGGCTACGCTGTTGGTCAGTCCGACCACAGCAATCGGCGAGGAATTGCCGCTCGCAGAAATACCGCCGCAGGCTGCAGAGTAGCTAATTATCGGACTACCCCCGGACGAACTCGGTGCAGCAAAGGAAACGCTTAGTTGACCATCGCCAGGGGTGGCGGTCCCGATGATTGGTGCACCTGGGACGGTTGGAGCCACACCAAAACTCTGCGTGACTGGTGTGGCAGCGAGGAACGTCGCATTGCCACCTTGGTTTGCAATGATCGTACATGTTCCGGCCGTTACCATGGTCACGTTGCCGCTAGCCACCGTACAAACAAACGGCGATTGAGAACTAAATGTAATTGGCAGACCAGACGAGGCAGTGGCAGAAAGTGGCACCACAGACGAACTGAATGTCTGCGTCCCTGGATTAGTGAACGAAATCGTTTGGCTCGACTGTCCGGCAGCGGTTAGCGTAAATGACTGCTGTGCATTTGGCCCCGCGCCATTGCTTGCCGTAAATGTAATGACATACGGGCCGCCTACCGGTGGGTTTCCTGAAAGTACGCCAGTTGTTGTATTAAACGCCAAGGTGCCGCCAGGGAGAGCTGAACTCGAATATGTCATCGGGGCATCACCTGCAGCAGTCACGGTGAATGAATTGGGACCTATTGTAGAGAAGGTAGCGCTGGAGGCACTGGTGAAAACAGGGGCCGCATTGCGGGTCAGTGTAAAACTTGCAGTGAGTGGGGCTTCCGTCGGTACCAAAGTCGCGCCACACGTGCTGTCCGCCGCCAATGAAGCTTGTACAGCCGCGCTGGATACAGAAGCCAAGCTAATGACGTACGGGCCGGCCGTTGCATTACTCTGTGGTGCCAAGTTAAACGTTGCCAGAAGCTGGTTTGCCGCCGGCCCGACCGGCGCAGAACTTGTCGCGCCGAAATCGGCAACCAGCGCCGGGTTACTGATTGCCAACGGCACAGTCGAGACCTCGCTGTTGGGGTCGCTATAGTTTGCACCCAGCGTACGTTGCGTGACGACAAAGCGCCCACTTTCCGCAATACTGGCGGCTTGCAAAACGATGGTATGGCCGCAAGTATTATCCGACGCAGTCGTCGTTGTCATGCATAGCGACATCTGCACGTTGGCACCGCCAGGTGAAAAGCTCGCGTTTGTGGTCGGCGTCAGGCAGTTGGCGGTGCTCGACCAGAACGCGGTCGGCGCAGCCTGTGCGGGCGCAGCAAATCCGAGTGCGGTCAATGTAATCGCCGAAGCCAGGCGGAGTATTTTTGTCAGGTTCATTTTTGTACCTCTACGCGAATGAGTATTTTGATGCCGATTTCGCTTACCTGATGCGGGCCGACCAGCGAACATAACGATCGGTAGCATACCTACGCCGCCGCCTATCCAGCGGATGCAGGATACCACCCAAATTCCGTATCAACAACGCGCGATTGCGGTATAGAAACAACCGTCTGTCGCTATCGTGCGTCCAAGCCCATATCCCCCGAGCACCATCCAATCAATTTTCAGCTTCTCGCCGTGAATTTCTGTGTGAAAAACATCACATTGATCCTCAATCAGAAGCCGATTGCTCTTGCCCAGTATACGGATTCTGCCCTGCAATCCCGCCAAATCCCGCGCCGCGGGAAAACTCGGGGACTTTGGCCAGGCGGACTTTTTCGCGAAGACTGCTGACTTTCCCTACAGCCGAATCGAAATCGATGCCAGGGAACCAATCACAATGACCGTCGCAAGCGATCGGACGCGGAAAAACCAGTCGGGAATCAGGCCCTGCAGCCGTAGCAGGGCATCGACAGCCCAAACCGTTACAAATAGCCCCATTGCGCTGTAGATGCGGATTGATAGCGGTTCAATAAACAATATTCCCCAGGCAAGGATCGACGGTACAACCGAAAGTATAAGCAAATTACGTGAGCTCTTTGGCGCGGACCCGGCTACCGAAAGGCCGGTTCCCCATTGTATGCCGCCCAAAAAAGACAGTATGACGGCGGCATAGGACGTAGCAGCGTGGGCAAACTGGCCCGGTGCTATTGGCGTGTCGAGCCATACAAGTAAACCCGCAGCCAGGAACGGCACTGCTCCGGCCAGCGTCAGCACATAGGCGGTTTTCTCGGTAACTGACAGGTTCATGGTTTTCATGGCCGGATTGACGGGCCTTGTGTTATTCGGCCACAGGCAGGTTGATCACGAAGAATTTTTGCATCGAGGTAATCTCCACAGTCTGCTGCCGTTCGCCGATGCGCAAGTTGTAGATGCCGAGTGGCAATACGTCGAACACAAACTGCCCGAACACGGCGCTGCGCGTGGTCGTTCTGTAATTTCGGCCGGTCAGTTCAATGGTGCGTTCTACGGCACCATCTTCGCCGTCGTCGGCAATGCCGTTGCCGTTTTTGTCGATAAAAGCGCGGCCGCGAATCTGGCCGGCTTCGACAATCGGGACTTTGATGTCCGTGACCTGCTGATCCAGGATGGCGAACCGCATGCGATCGGCATCCGCGATGCGGTAGCCAAGCGGCAGTGAAGCAAGATCAACGGTGACGCCGTAGGCACCCTGCGGCAGATTATTCACCGTGAAATGCCCGGCGCCGTTGGTTCGAAGTGTCCATGGCGTCCCGAGCAGGCGGATTTCTGCCAGCGGCACACCCCGTTCTCCGACATCGTGAACGCCGTTGCCATTTTCGTCCAGGAACACAAACCCCTCGACAACCCCTCTGCCAGACCTGGGCAAGGACTTGACTTGCACCGGGGCAAAGTCGAATGCGCCGTTAAGCTGCAAATATCCGTATGCGTCACCTCCCTGCGCCTTGTTGCCACCCCATTCGAGTATCAAATTGCGCGACAAACGGTGTTGCGAACGCAAATTGAAGTACCAGCCGGTGGATGATGCCTTCTGCTCGTTAATCAATTTGGTCGTGTTGCCGGTTAACAGGTCGGCCAGCTGGATATTGATGCGTTCATCACGAACGGAATTGTGAAATCCCGACCAGCCGGCATTTAACGCAACGCGCCACTTTTCGCCCAGCAGCGAGCCGCTTTGAAACGCTAGATTTGCCGCAAGGTTGCGACCAAAACTCGAGACATTGCTGCCTGGCGTGACCGATCGGCTCCAGGAGGCGCTGAGGAGCGGGGCGAAAGAAAGTGACTGGTTCTTGCTGCCGACCAAGAGCCAGGGTGCCGCCGAATAAGTGATCGTGGCCGACCGCTGGCGCAGGTCAATCAAGCCCTTGCTGCGGGTATCCTCCAGCCGCGCGGACCAGATTGATTCGTTCCAGCGCTTGTCCAGCGTGAGCGAGATGCGGTCGACTGCGGTATGGGAGGTGACGGCGTCAAGCTTTGCGTCGCCGGACGCAGTCGAATAGTCGATGGATGCCGTGGCATCAATAGCCGACCATTGCCGCCCCACGTTCGCTCCCCAGCCGTGCGATCGGGAGGTAAACGGGTCCTCAAGGCCGCTCCGCCGGCCGAAAGCGCGTGCGCCGACGCTGGTCGCCAGGCCGAGCGGGCCGCCAATACTTGCGTCGATGCCGCCGCTGTCGGCCGGGCGGCTGAGCCGGCCCGCCTGGTCGCGCGCCAGCGGACCGTTCATCGCGCCGCTGGTGTAATTGCCGGAAATATTGGAATTCCAGCCGCTGGCGAACGTGCCGGAAAGCGTGACCAATCCACGGCCACCCCAGCCGCCCAGGTCGCGGTCCACATGACCGAGGTGCAAGTCGCTATAGAGCGCGGTCGACATACCGCTGATTACTGACGACAGCCAGCGCGATTGCCGATTCCAGCTGGCGACGGCCAGGTTGCCTTCTTCGCGCACTGGATCGCGCTTGAAATTGACGCCGAACTCATTGTTGCCGTCACCTGCATACCATCGCGCACCCACGACGCCGCCGCCAAAGCGTGGATAAAAGACGCCTTCCGTTGGGCCGGTCGGTTCATTGGATAGCATTTCTCCCGCAATAAAGCGTATCGAACTTGCGCCGGGTTCCGGACCAAGCGGTACCGCCACGGCAGCGCCACGCCAGCGCGAAACCAGCACGCCGTCGAGTTCCCGCCTGCTGGCGACCCCGTCACCGACGATACCCGACCAGCCCATCAGGGATTGCCAGTCCAGCGAAGCCCAGGTTGGCCTGAGCGGATTGTCGACCTGCTGGTTGCCGTTATCGAAGCGACCTAGCCAGGCACCCGACGCGGGTGCCTCGAGGCGAAAGGTGCCAGCATAAATTCCGCTATGCGCCCGGACATTCAGCAGGTTGCTGCCTGACGTGCCCAGCTGAAACGTCAGGCGCTCGATCTCCGTTGGCGTGCTGCGAACACGGTCAATCGCGCGTGCACTCGGCGTCATGTTATCGGCCAGACGGTCGTCCAGACTCACGTCGACCCGATTTGTCCCCGGTTGCAGCGTGATATTGGTGCCGGTAAGGGCCGCGACCGCATCCTTTGGCAGCAAAAGGGCGTTCAGATCCACCAGCGCCGAGCCATTGACGATTCCGACCGGTTTTTTGTTGGCGGCGACCAATCCGGAAACCGCGTTCCACGTCATGACAGCGCCATCCTGTAGCCGCACCACAGAAACCTGGTTGCCTTCCAGTGTGGCGCGCGAGCCCAGTGCATCCACCACAGGGCGTAGCGGCACCAGCAATAGCGAACCGCTGGCGCGGGGCGCGACGCCCGGTGTGACTCGCTTGCCGTTGATCCACAATTGCAGGTTGGTATCCGGGCGCAGGCGCTCATCCAGATCAAACTTCCAGCCGTCAGCGGTTTTGCTTGCGACGGCCCCGCTCAGGATCGCGATGGCATTTGGCGTCAGCCACCCGTCGGCAGGCTGTTCCCGGTCGGCATCGGGCAGCATTCCCGCCGGCCGGCCATTTGCGCGTACCAGCCCCTCTGGCAGGACCAGTTCGATAATCGCATTGTCATAGGGCCGCCGCGCGCGCACCGTGCGCAAGTCCCGGTTATAGGTATGCTCGATCATCAGGGCGTCCAGCACGGAACGATAGGCGATCATTTCGCCGCCCGGGTGGATATCCGCAGTGATGGTCTTGCCTTCGACCATCACGGCTGCATCGGCTGTCTGCCCGCAAACAACCGCCAGCAACAGGGCGGCAACGCCAATCACCATTTGGGCGATGTCAAGGGCGCGATTCCGGATTGGGCTGGCGTATCTCGCTACCAGCGTGTCTTCAACGGCAATTAATGACATCGTGGGCAGAGTTTTGTCGACCGCTTATGATGCCTCAATCCGGGTGTCATCACCCAACGCATTGCTGCGCCGCGGCCGGCGATGGACAGCGCCATCACAACTACGGCCGTTGATAGAAGTCGAGGGCAAGATCGAGATTGGACGAACCGGAGCCTGCCGCTAAATCCACTGCGGGCAGGGTGTAGGCGATATTGAAACGCACACATTGCGGCATGATGTTGGCACCGGCGGAATTGGCATTTCTGATGCCGGCGACACGGCGGAATTCGGCAACGCGAGTCGGGCCCGGACTGAGCTGGCCAAGATTCGTGATTGCGGCGTTTGCCACAAAGGTCGGATTTGCTGCCTGCGCGCCATAGGCCGCGCCGTCATTGCCGTTTTGCGTCATGGTGAAACCGACGCCTACGCCTGCCAGCGCGATGGCTGGGCCAAACGTACCGGTGCTGGAGGATTTGGACGACGAGGCATAGACGTCAAAATCCATTCTTGACGTGATGTAAATGCTGCGGCGCACGGTCCGCGTGACCAGCGCCGTGCGCTGGTTGCCGGCAACCGAGAACGCGGTCTGAACATCGGCGGCGTCCAGATAGCTGTTGGCATTGGTGTCGACGAACGCCGTATCGGCGGTGCCGTCGGCATTGGTGTCGAGACCGACGCGCGTGTATTGGGTGGCGGTAGGCGCCGTCGGCGGCGTCAGCGTACCCGTGGTTACCGGCACAACAGTGCCGCCGGCGCCGACCAGGGTCGCGCCGGTCCACCGGATGAGCGGCTGATTGGCTGCCACGCAGCAGGTGTTGGTCGCGAAATTGAACGCGTCGTAGACATCAAAATCGGTGCCATCGCCTACCACCACGCAGCCGTAATTGATGCAATAGGTATCGGTGTCGATAAAAGTCGCACTGGCCTGGCTGGCAAAGCAGCCTAGCCACGTCGCAAGCAGCGCTGACAGCGCTACTTTTGCGGTTTCGCGGATGATGCCGCCGGTTTTGCCGATGCGGCTGGTTTCTTGGTCCATGCCCATTTTTGTTCCAGAAGCAATTCGCCGACGCGCTCATTGGGGCGATCGGGGTCGAACACGGTATAGAGCTTCCAGCTGATCTGATACGTTCCGGCAGGCAGGGTCTCGGCGTTCAGCTTCGCGCGCCAATCCCGCTTTTGACCCTGCAGCAGGACCGCTGGTGTGTCCGCCTCGATCATCGTCTTTCCTGATTCATCGAGGAACTTGTACTGTGCAATCAACCTGGCATGAGCGCTGCCATCATTGCGTGCCAAGGTCCTGACAAAGGGGCCACTTGCCGCATCACCATCAAATGCGACCGCCTCGATGACCGGCTTTGGCTTGGCACCGGGTGGCGTCAGGTAAAACAGCGACGCAACCTGGACCTGATTCCAGATGCCGTTGAGTTTTTTCATCTCCTCGGCGGTCGGGGTCGGATTGGTGACCAGAATCGCCATATGGTATTCACG
>CAYQKN010000013.1:8656-15067 GCA_964417885.1 uncultured Burkholderiales bacterium
GAGGCGACATAAAAGCTGTGTGCCTGCGGGGCAGCGGCGAACCCGAGGCTGGTGGTGGCGCCGAGGCCAAATGCGGTATACGTGTCAGCCGCATCAAGCTGGCCGGCGGTGCCGCCGTCGGTTACCACGCCGCCACCGGCGGGCAATGCGGCAGGATTGTTGACGGCATAGATCGAATCACCAGTTGGGACTTGCGGCACCGGGGTCATCGTACCCGTTAGTACCGGAAGCACGTTGGCGGCGATCAGGTCCGAGCCTGCCGTGCCGGAAGTGGTGTTGACCAGGACAAAGTCCGAGACCACGGCCGGGTTGCCGGAACCATCGGTGCCCCAAACCAGGACCAATGGCGCGGCGCTGAAGTAGACACGGTCCGTCACCGCTGCCGACGCGGAGCCAGCGATGCCGGCAGCAATAGCCGCGGCCATTGCTTTGCGGGAAAAGGTAATTGAAGATTTCATGTCGACGTCCTTTGGTTGAAGTACAGAATTTGATGGGTGGAGTATTTCATATCCCATAGCGAAAAAAAGTGAAATAAATCACGATGTTGTGTCAACGATTGTGTCGCTCCGCCGCTACTTGGCGGTGCCGCGCGGTGGCATGAACAACGGCGCGGATGAAATGGCGCTGCTCAACCGCACGCAGGCAGCACGCAGGATTTGCCTGTGCAGGTCTTGCTGTAATCGGCAACCAGGGGGGGGCGATTGCCGCGGAAGCTGCTTTCAACACCAATTTCGGATTTTCCTTCCTGCAACACAAATGTCATGCGCTGGTTGCCGCTTGGACCGCCTGCGCCGCCTCCCAGGTCGCTGTCAACTTGCACTCTGGCCGGAAACGCGCCCGCTGCCTTCGTGACCTTGCCGGTGTAGGACTGGACACAGCGTTCGCCGCGCATGAATACCACCGCACCGGTCTCCGCATTGATCAGGTAATGCGCGTTTTGCTTGGCGCCCCGGGCGCTTGCTTTCCAGACATCGGCCTTGGCAACCGGTGCAAAACTTGACAAGAATGTAACACAGATCGCACAAATTACAAGAGATTTCATTTGTAAGCCTTTGTTCTGATATTTGAAACGACGACAGCCGCAATGGCAATCGCGAACACGCAGAACCAGACCAGCGACCAGCCGGCGGCCGAAAGACCGAGTATCGGGGGATGCTTGTCCGCACAGCCGCCCGTGGCAAACAGATATTCAGGCCACCAGTTCGCCATTGGCAAGCCATTGACGAAGTCTCCGATCGGATCGGCAAGACAGGAGGTCATCGACACACCCTTGGTCAGGTGCCAGACGGCAACGCCGATGCCGAGGGTGGTCAGCAGATCGGCGATGGCGGCATAGACCAGCTGCCCGACCCGTTCCGGTCCGTGGGCTGCAGCGAGCAGGCACACGCCGCCTAGGGCCATGAACAGGTAGCGCTGCAGGATGCAGAGCGGGCATGGTTGCTGCCTGTCCGGCCCGTACTGCAGCGACCAGGCTGCTGCCAGCAAGGCAAAGCAGGTGACGCCGACCAGTCCGAACACGGCCCGCGAAGATAGTTTTATCGGCATCGAAATCAGACGTCAGGCCAGTACCCGAAGTTCCCGCAGCATCACCGACAGCATGGCCAGGTCCGATTCGCGTGCCGACTTCAGATCAGCCATCACTTCACGCATGCGGCCCAGTGCTTTTTCGTGATGGCCTTCCCATGCCGCAATCAGCCTGCCGGCATCGAGCTCCGCCGGTGACAGTCGCAACACGCCCGCTGCGAGCTGGCGCTGGAGATTGGCAAGGTCATCACGCATTGCCGCCCGCGCCATCGACTGCCAGTGCGTATCGAACGGCAGTGCGCCGATCTGGCCGGCAACCCAGCGCAGGTCGAGTTTTCCGACCAGTGCAAAGTACACCCTGGCAGCCAGCTCGACGGGCCGGCCGAGTTCGTTGGCGGCTTCGACAATGTCGAGCACCGAATACATGGCATCCAGACGCGCGACCTCGGATGCCAGACTGGCGGGCACCCCCTGTTCGGCCAGCCTGGCTTCGGCCGCCTTCATGGCCGTCAGGTCGTCGCGGGACAGCAGGTCGGGCAGGCACTTGCTGATGGTGGCAACCCCAGGCGAAAAGAACTTGAGCACATCGCTGATCGGCATGCTCTCGGCACGCCGGCGCAGGAACCACAGTGTTGCCCGCAGCACCAGGCGGCCGGCGTCAATCAGCATTTCCGACTGCGTGACCGCGGGCACCTGGTTGTCCATGCGGTCTATGGCGGCCCACAGGTCGCCGACGCGGAAAATATCGCGCGTGAGAATGAAGCAGCGGACGATTTCCGCCGCCGTGGCGCCGGTCTCCTCCTGCATGCGGTGAACAAAGACGCTGCCGGTGCGGTTGATGGTGCTGTTGGCGATTTCGGTGGCGATGATTTCGCGCTTGAGCGGATGGCGCGGCATCACATCGGCGAACTTTTTCTGCAGTGCGGTCGGAAAGTAGGTCAGCAGCGCCTGCGCGACATACTCGTCGTCGATCAGGCTGGAAGCCAGCAATTCATCGAACAGCTCCATCTTGCTGTAGGCAAGCAGCACCGACCGTTCCGGCGAGGTAAGGCCGAGTTTGTGCGCCTTGCGCTCGGCAATCACCTCGTCGGACGGCAGGAACTCGACCGCGCGATGCAGGCGACCGGTTTTTTCCAGGTGCCGGATGTAGCGTGCCTGCGCGTCGAGCAGTTTTTCGCCGCGCAGGCCGGACACCGACAGCGACTGGGTCTGGAAGTAATTGTCCTTGAGAACCAGTTGTCCGACTTCGTCGGTCATCTCCGCCAACAGGGCGTTGCGATCCGATTCGGCGAGCTTGCCGGCATCGATGGCCGCGCGCAGCAGGATCTTGATGTTGACCTCATGGTCGGAACAATCGACGCCGGCCGAGTTATCGATCGCATCGGTACAGATACGGCCGCCGTGCAGTGCAAATTCCACCCGTCCAAGTTGCGTGCAGCCGAGGTTGCCGCCTTCGGCAACGACCTTGCAGCGAAGCTCATTGCCGTTGACCCGCAACGCATCGGTGGCGCGGTCGCCGACTTCGGCGTGGCTTTGGTAGCTGGCCTTGACGTAGGTGCCAATGCCGCCGTTGTAGAACAGGTCCACCGGCGCCTTGATGATGGCGCGCATCAGTTCGATCGGTGTCATCGCCTCAATCGCGGGATCGATGCCCAGCGCGGTCTTTACCTCCGCCGTCAGCGGCACCGATTTTGCCCCGCGCGGGAAAATACCGCCGCCGGCGGAAATCAGGTTGGCGTTGTAATCCTCCCAGCTGGACCGGGGCAGGTCGAACATCCGCTTGCGTTCGGCAAACGATAGCGCCGGGTCCGGATTCGGGTCGAGGAAAATGTGCCGGTGGTCAAAGGCCGCGACCAGCCGGATATGCTGCGACAGAAGCATGCCGTTGCCGAACACGTCGCCCGACATGTCACCGATACCGACCACGGTGAAATCGGTGGTCTGGGTATTGATGCCCATTTCGCGGAAATGGCGCTTGACGCTTTCCCAGGCGCCCCTGGCGGTAATGCCCATTTTCTTGTGGTCGTAGCCGGCCGAACCACCGGAGGCGAAGGCATCGTCCAGCCAATGCCCGTATTCAATGCTGATGGCGTTGGCGTAGTCGGAAAACGTGGCCGTGCCCTTGTCGGCGGCCACGACCAGGTACGGGTCGTCCGGGTCATGCCGCACCACATCGCGCGGCGGCACCACCGCACCCTTGACCAGGTTGTCGGTAAGGTCGAGCAGGCCCCGCAGGAAGATCTGGTAGCAGGCGATGCCTTCTTTCAGGTAGGCCTCGCGCTCGGTCGCCGGTGGCGCGGCCTTCAGCACAAATCCGCCTTTGGAACCAACCGGAACAATCACGGCATTTTTGACCATCTGTGCTTTGACCAGGCCCAGCACCTCGGTGCGGAAATCTTCCGGTCGGTCCGACCAGCGCAGGCCGCCTCGGGCGACCTTGCCGCCACGCAGGTGAATGCCTTCCACGCGCGGCGAGTAGACGAAAATCTCGAATAGCGGCCTTGGCGCAGGCAGTTCGGGCACCTTGGCGGAGTCAAGTTTGAACGACAGATACTCCTTGCGTTGTCCCGCCGCGTTGCGTTGGTAGAAATTGGTACGCAGCGTGGCCTGGATCACCGCCAGCAGGCGCCGCAGGATGCGGTCTTCGTCGGCGTTGGCAACACGGTCAAGGGCGGTTTCGATCGCATGCACGCCCAGCTGGATCATTTCATTGCGGTCAGCGTCGAGCGCCGGATTGAATCGCGAATGGAACAGGCCGACCAATTCCTCGGTGATGCCGGCATGATTGGCCAGCGTATTCTCGATGTACTGCTGGGAAAAGGTGAACCCGGTCTGCTTCAGGTACTTGGCGTAGGCGCGAAGCACGACAATGTCCTCCCACGACAGGCCGGCCGCCAGGGTCAGCCGGTTGAACCCGTCGTTTTCGACCTGCCTGGCCCAGATTTTCGCAAACGCCTGTTCAAATTTCTCCTTGACGTCGTCGAGATGAAACGCGGTCTGCGTCGGCGACAGCGCGAAGTCGTGGATGTACACCGCGGGCGACTCCCGCCGCTCGATCGTATAGGAGCGTTCGCCTTCAACCCGCACGCCCATGTTTTCCAGCATCGGCAGGCTGCCCGACAACGGCACCGGCTTGCCCAGGTGATAAAGCCGGAAACGCAATGCCTGCCGTTCGCTGCGGCCGGGCTCGCGGTAAAGCGTCATGGCAATGGGGGCTGCCGGGGTTATCGACTTCGCGGCGAGAAAATCGGCCACCGCCTGGTCCGGCGCCGTGTCCTCGGTGTAGGCGGCGGGAAACGGCAACACAAAATCGCGCCGCGCCACGTTGGCGGCGTCTTCGCCGGACTGCTTGACCAGCCGCTCGAATACCCCTTCTTCCCAGCGCCGCACCGCCGCGACCACCTCGGCCTCCAGCGCCTTCAGATCGAACTTCTGCTCGGTCGCGGGTGAGGTTCGCACCAGCATGTGCATCCGGGCCAGCACCGATTCGGACAGCTGGACATTGAATTCCACCGATTCACCGCCAAACGCGCGCTTGAGAATTTCCTGCAGCTTGATCCGCACCTCGGTGTTGTAGTTCTCGCGCGGCAGGTAAATCAGGCAGGAGTAGAAACGCGAAAAAATGTCGCGACGGATGAACAGGCGTGTGCGCGCGCGCTCGGCCAGCCGCAGGACGCCCATGGTGGTGTCGAACAGATCATCGACGCCAACCTGGAACAATTCGTCGCGCGGAAACGTCTCCAGGATGGAAAACAGGTTCTTGGCCGCGTGGCTGGCATGGGGGAAGCCGGCGCGGTCCATCACCCGGCGGATCTTGGTCCGCAGCAGCGGGATGTCCTGCGGGTTGGCGTGATAGGTCGAGGTGGTGTAGAGACCGATGAAACGGCGCTCGCCGACCACCTTGCCGTGTTCATCGAAACGCTTCACGCCGACATAGTCCAGGTAGCCCGCGCGGTGCACCGTCGCCCGCGAATTTGCCTTGGTCAGCACCAGCAGGTCCGGCTTGCGGGCCAGCGCGCGCAGCGCCGGCGGAAGCTCGTTGAAACTGGCCGACATGCCGCCCAGGCGCGGCTCGCGCAGGATGCCGAGGCCGGAATTCGGCACGATTTTGAGAACATCGTTGCCATCAACTTCCGCCAGTTCGTAGTCGCGGTAGCCCAACAAGGTGAAGTGACCGTCGGCGGCCCATGCCAGGAATGCCCGTGCCTCGTCGATTTCCTCAAGCGGCACCACTTTGGCCGCGCTGCCCATCGAATTGATCGCTTCGGTCACCTTGGCCAGCATCCTGGGCCAGTCCTCGACCGCCGCGCGCACATCATTGAGCACCGATACCAGGCCGTCGCCAAGCGCCTTGATTCGCGCCGGGTCGCTGATGCGCTCGATTTCAACGTGGATCCACGATTCCAGCTTCTGGCCGTCGCGGGCTTCGTTGAGCTGGGTCAGGGCGCCGTGATCGTCGCGGGTGGCGTCAAACAGCGGATGCAGGATCATTTGCGCGGCGATACCGTGGCGGTTGATTTCCATCGCGATCGAATCGACCAGGAACGGCATGTCGTCGTTGACAAATTCGATTACCGTGCACGGCGCTTCCCAGCCATGTTCGGCGCGGCGCGGTGTAAAAATGCGCATCTTGGGCGCGCCGCGCTGGAATTCCTGGCCGAACGCCAGGTGGGACAGCGCCAGGGCGCTCCAGGTCGACGCGTCGCGGGCGAAAAACTCATCGACGTCGATATCGTTGCAGTACCTCGCGGCAAATGCCTTGGCGCGATCGCGCTGGGCGGCCGGCACCTTGCTGGCGACGGACTGGGTGATTTCATTGAGCAGAGCGGTTTTTTTCTGTTCAGCTTGGGTTGGCATGACTTGATCCCAAAGTATTTTTATTGAAGG
>CAYQKN010000013.1:15167-23357 GCA_964417885.1 uncultured Burkholderiales bacterium
GTATCGGCATTGTTGTGGCGGCAGTGCCTGTTACAAAAAATTACCCGGGAACCCACTGATTTTGCGCATGATTCTGGCTACGTTCTGATTGAAAACCGATGCAGACCTCACCCCACATCCTGGTCGTCGATGACGACGTCGAAATCTGTCGCCTGCTGAAGCAATATCTGGAGAAAAGCGGCCTGCGCGTTTCCACCGTTTGCGACGGGCGGCAAATGCAGCGTGCGCTGGATCAGGCCAAATTCGACTTGATCGTGCTCGACCTGATGTTGCCCGGTGACGATGGCCTCACGCTGCTGAAGCGATTGCGTACCGAATACACCATTCCCGTCATCATGCTGACGGCGATGGGAGAGGAAGCCGACCGCATCCTGGGCCTGGAGCTTGGGGCGGACGACTATCTGCCCAAACCGTTCAGCCCGCGCGAGTTGCTGGCTCGTGCCCGCGTGGTGCTGAAACGCACCCGCAGTAGCGGACCGCGCGATGACGATGACAGTGTGAAAGGCTTTCAATTTTCAGGCTGGAAAATCAATCACATGCTGCGCGAAGTCTGCTCCCCGGCAGGGGTGCTGGTGGCACTCAGCAGCGGCGAATACAAGCTGCTGCACATCTTCCTGGGGCGGCCGAATCGCGTCCTGACGCGCGACTATTTGCTGGATGTTACCCAGGGCCGCGAGGCGGGGCCGCTGGACCGGAGCATCGATGTGCTGGTCAGCCGCCTGCGATTGCGGCTGGAAGATGATGCGCGCAACCCGCAATTTCTCAAGACGATTCGAGGCGAAGGTTACCTGTTCGCCGCCAATGTGGAAGTCTTGCGGTGACGACCCGCGCATTCCTGTCGCAGGCACTTCGACCTCTGCGCTGGCTGGTACCACGGACCCTGTTCGGCCAGATTTCCCTCATCATTGTTCTCGGCATTGCCGGCTCGCAGCTGTTCAGCGTGATGCTGTCGCTGCGCGAGTACCAGCGCGGCGGCAGTGAATTCTTCGCTTCCATTCAGGGGGAGCGCATCACCTCGTTCACCACATTGTTTGAATCGCTGCGGCCGCAGGACCGCGAGCCGATCGCCAGCGCACTATCCCGCATGCCGTTTCTGATCGATGTGGCCGCCGGCAAGACCGAGGTGCGGCCGCTGCCGTCGCCAATGGATGCCGAGATGGAGGTACTGCAGGCAGATCTTGCGCGTCGGGTCGGCGCACAGCACGAGGTGCTGATCGGCGCGGCGATCGAATCCGTCACCAATGAAATGATCCGCAAAAGCGATCGAAGCCGTGTCCGGCGTGAGCCGGGCGAAGGTTTCAGGATGAACGGCGAGCCCGGCGCCAGGCCGCCACCACCATCCGGAAGCGAGACGTCGCCGCCACCACCCAGCTGGCTATCGCCGTTGCTGAAGTCTCGACCGGCGGACTTCGATGCCAACACCCGTCGCGTGATGAAAGCCGAGGGCGCCAACACGCCGCTGATTCAAGTGCGCCTGACCGACGGCACCTGGCTGCGTTTCCAGTCGCTGATGCCGACGCGGGTGTTCTCGCTTTCCCCGCTGCTGATGTTTAACTGGACGTTGCTGCTGCTGGCGGCGCTGGTGGTGTCGGTGATCGCCGCGCAACTGGTGATCCGGCCGCTGAAGCGCTTGTCGAATGCCGCCGACACGCTGGCGCGTGACCTGAATGCGCCGCCGCTGGACGACAAGGGGCCGTCCGAAGTGCGCGCCGCCGCCGCGGCGTTCAATCGCATGCATGAACGCCTGGCCAACTATCTCAACAGCCGCACCCGCATGCTGATGGCGATGTCGCATGACCTGAAAACTCCGCTTACCCGGCTGCGATTGCGCAGTGAATTACTCGACGAGGGCGAAATCAGCGAGCGCATCAAATCCGACCTGGCGGAGATGGAAAGCCTGGTCATGTCCACGCTGGAGTACATGCGCGGCAGTGAAAATCGCGAACCGTTGGTTCAAGTCGAAGCGCGTGCGCTGGTGTCGGCAATTTGCCATGACCATCCGATCTGGGCCGACAAAGTGACGACGGATGAGGGCGCGGCGATCATTGTCTGGGCCCGGCCGACGCTGCTGCGGCGCGCACTCAGCAACCTGATTGACAACGCCGTCCGCTACGGCGAACGGGCCGACGTTTCCCTGTCGACCGTGAACAGCGAACTGGTCATTCGCATCCGCGATCATGGTCAGGGTGTACCGCCGCAGCACCTGGAGGATGTATTCAAGCCGTTCTTTCGCGTCGAGGATTCGCGCAATCGCGCCACCGGCGGCACCGGGCTGGGCTTGGCGATCGCCAGGGAGATTGTCGAGGCGCAAGGAGGACGTATCGTGCTTGCCAACCTGGTCGACGGGCTCGAGGTGAAAGTCATGTTGCCGATGACACCGGCGGGCTAGGGCAGCACTTCATCCAGGCGCCGTATCAACGCATCGACCTCGTCCTTGGTGTTGTAGTGCGCCATCGATACCCGTACCACGCCGCCTTGTTCCGCCAGGCCCAATGTCGCGATCAGGCGTTTGGCATAGAAATCGCCGAATCGAATGCCGATATTGTATTGGTCCATATGCCGCACGATGGATTCGGGGTTTTTCCCCGCCACCACAAAGCTGATCGTCGGCACCCGATTGCCATTGGCGACATGCGGCTGGCCAATGATCCGCACAGCGGACTTGCCGCGAAGATACGCCAGCAACTGTTCGGCAATCGTATCCTCATGGCGGGCGAAATGATCGAACGCCAGTTGCATGGCGGCGCGCTCGGTGCCGGCGCCGCCCAGTTCCCGGCCGATCGTCGTCAGGTAATCGGCGATCCCGGCACACCCGTAAGACAGTTCAAAGTTGACGTTGCCGGGCTGCAGTTTGTACGGCAAGACTTCCGCGCCGATGAAATGGTGATTCAGGGTCGGCAGCCCCAGCAGAAAATCGCGTTTTCCCCACAGCACAGCATAATGCGGGCCGAACACCTTGTAGAAACTGAACACATAGACATCGGCGCCGCTGGCCTGCACGTCCACCAGCCGGTGCGGCGCATAGGCGACGCCGTCGACGCACAACCGCGCACCGGCCGCATGAGCGCGCCCGGCAACCGCCGCTACCGGATTGATCGTGCCCAGCACATTGGAGGCATGCGTCATCGCCACCCATTTCGTCTTTGCCGTCAGCAGCTTGTCCAGGTCGGCAAGTTCCAGTTGCAGGCTGTCGCGGTTCACTTGCCAGATCCTTACCGTTGCCCCGGCTTCGGCAAGACGCATCCAGCCGCCGATATTGGCCTCGTGATCGGTATTGGTGACGATGATTTCGTCCCCGGCGCGAATTGAAGGCCGGATCGCCTGCGTCAGCAGGAACATCAGCCCGGTGGTTGAGCCGCCCATCACCACTTCCTCGTCATGCGCGGCATGGATCAGTCGCGCGACCGAGCGACGCGCATCCAGTACTTTCTGCGAGGCTTCCTGCGACTTGGCGTAACTCGCCCCCAGTTGCACGCTGGTGGTCAGCAGGTAGTCGCGGATGCGATCGGCCACGCCGCGCAGTACCTGCGAGCCGCCGGCGTTGTCGAGGTAGATGCAATCATCGTTCAGCGCGGGGAATTCGCTGCGGATGCGGTCGAGGTTCAGCATGGCATGGCCGGAAAATGGACTCGCACGCACTCTATCATCCGGCCAATCTGCTACGCTCAACGCTGGTTCAAAAAAATGGCGTTGTCATGATTCCCTCACTGACGTTTTCCGGCGGAAAGAAGGTCGCGCGACTGGGGCTGGGCACCTGGCGCATGGGCGAATCCCTTGTCACGCGAGCACAGGAGATAGTGGTGCTGCGCCACGGCATTGCCTGCGGCGTGTCGCTGATCGATACCGCCGAAATGTACGGTGAGGGTGGCGCGGAAGAGGTCGTGGGCGAAGCAATCCGGGGGCAGCGTGACGGATTGTTTCTGGTCAGCAAAGTCTATCCCTGGAATGCGTCGCGTCGCGGCACCATCGCGGCCTGCGAACGCAGCCTGGAGCGTCTCGGCACCGATCGCATTGACCTGTATTTGCTGCACTGGCGCGGCGATCATCCGCTGGCCGATACCGTGGCGGCGTTCGAACAACTCAGGCGCGACGGCAAGATCGGGCATTGGGGCGTATCCAATTTCGACCGCGACGATCTGGATGAACTGCTGGCGCTGCCGGACGGCGCTCACTGTGCCGTCAATCAGGTTTACTACAACCTCGCCAAGCGCTGGCCCGAGGCGCGGTTGATCGAACGCCAGCGCAGGGCCGGTATCGCGACCATGGCGTATTCACCACTGGATCAGGGGCGGCTGATCAGCCATCCGTTGTTGAAAACAATCGCCGGCCGGCGCGGCGCGACGGCAGTGCAAGTCGCGCTTGCCTGGTTGTTGCAATTTGACGATGTCATGCCGATTCCGAAAACGTCGCGCATCAACGGTGTGGAGGAGATTGTCGGCGCGTGCGACCTCAAACTGGCTGATCAGGACCTCGCGGAATTGACTGCGGCGTTTCCCCCGCCCCGGGCCACGGCGCGGATGGAAACGACATGACCGGTCCCGATCCTCAGTTGCCTGCCGTTGTGCGTTGGCTAGTTGTCGGTAATCACCTTCGTTTCCGTCGCACCACTGAACCCCATCAGAAACACGGTATAGGTTTTACTGCCATCGAGATCGAGTGCCGCGGTTGATGCAATGGCAGCGTTGGTGTTCGACGCATTGAAAACGAAGGTGTAGGTGCCGGTATCGAACTCCTGATACGCCGATGCCGATTTGAACGCGAGGCTGCTGACGGTCTTGCTGAAATTGACCAGCATGTCCGCCGCGCCGGCATCCGGGCTCAGGTTGACAAAGCGTACCCGCGCCTTGCCGAGCGTGGAGGGCAGATTGTTGTCGTCGAGCTTGATCAGTTCGACGCTGGCCGCACGATTGACCGCAATCATCGTGTAGTCCTCGCCTCCTGCCAGCGAAAACGTGCCGCTGGCGACCGGTGCACCGGTGATGCCGAAAGCTTCGATGTCGAGCACCCGATCGCCGGACAGCGATGTGGTGTAGCTCGAATTGCCCTTGTACGGCACGTTGGAAAACATGGTGGTACCGCCGTTGCGGAACGCCAGCAGCGGGCCGTCGGGTGAGGCGTGCAGGGCGCGCAGGCGCGAGCGCAGGTTGGGCAGGATGGAAGACGTGCCGCTTTCGCCGTAGGTGAGCATGACCGTGTTGCTGGTCAGCTTGGTGCTCTTGCCGGGCGTGAAGACCAGTGAAAACGAGGTCGATGCCGCGAAACGCTGCCTGACGCTCTCGTAGACGATGTCCTTGGTGCCGGCGGTCGTCAGTACCAGTTGATAGTCGCCTTCGCTGACTTCGGTGTAGCCGGTCAGCCCGCTGGCGGCAGCGCTGTAGTACTTGGCCTGCTCGCTGGCGACGTTGGCGGTCAGGGCGACGAAGTAGACATCGACGCCGCCGACGTTGGCGAGGTTGCTGACGCGGAAGCGGAATTTGCCCGATGACGGACTGACGCTGTCTTCGTCCATCGTCGTGGTGGTGATGCTGCCGCGGCGACCGCTGAGCACGATGGTGTAGCGACTGCCGCCGGTGAAGGACAGCGTGCGCGACGCCAGCAGGGTGCCGTCGGTGGCGGAGCGGATTTCATATTCCTTGCTGGCGGAATCGAAGGTCGTGTAGGTCAGCGTGCTGCCGGTGGCGATACTGGAAACCTTGGTGTCGCCATCCTTGATCTTGATGGTCAGCGCTTCGGCGTCCGGCACCGCATGCACCACACGAATCTGCGCGGTGGTTTTCAATTCTTCCGTGGCTTTGCAGCCGGTGAGTACGGTGATCAAACCCAGAAACGTGATGGAGAGCAGGGCACGGACGGATGGGAACAGGCAAAGCGAGTGGGTCATGTCGGCAGCGATGTGGAGGGAAAACGCCATCTAATCGCAGCCACGTAAGCACGCTGTTTCAGTGCGGCAGGCATTTGTAACAGCGCATTGCCGCTGTTCGACGTGCAACAAGTTCTTTACACGCGGCGACGATTCAATCAGGAACGACGAACAAGCGCCGCTGTTGATTGAAAGTTGATCGCGCACCGGGTCGCGATCGTCCTGTCAATCTGCGACGCAGGCAAA
Organism: uncultured Burkholderiales bacterium; assembly: GCA_964417885.1. Classification (GTDB taxonomy): domain Bacteria; phylum Pseudomonadota; class Gammaproteobacteria; order Burkholderiales; family Usitatibacteraceae; genus UKL13-2. The sequence goes on from CAYQKN010000013.1 coordinate 21,274, forward strand.
CCCCAGCACTGGCGCGCCTTGCAGGCTGGAAATGGCTGGAAAGGCGCGCCAGTGCTAGGGTTTGCCTGCCAGCCGTCCATGTTCCCGCCCGACACCACCGGCTGACCCAAATCAAAAGCCGTCCCGCCGTTCGCCGTCAGACTGGACAGGCGTGGCCTCGCGCACTACGCTGGCTGGGCACGTCTGCCGCGCCACCTATCGCGTTTTCCCGGGAGCCCATTCATGTTCGAGTCCGCCGAGATCGGCCACAAGCTGAAAAAATCCGAATTCCAGCGCGAGGAGCCGAAGCTGCGGCGCGCGTTGCTGGATGCCCAATACGCGCTGCTGCAGAAGGGCAAGTTCCCGGTCATCATCCTGGTCAACGGCGTCGATGGGGCCGGCAAGGGTGAAACGGTCAATCTGTTCAACGAATGGATGGATCCGCGCCATATCCACACCCATGCCTTCGGTGCCTCGACCGATGCCGAACGGGCGCGGCCCGAGATGTGGCGCTTCTGGCAGGCACTGCCGCCGAAGGGCCGCATCGGCATCCTGTTTGGTTCCTGGTACACCGATCCGATCCTGCAGCGGGTGATGGAAAACGAAGGCAGCGCCGAGTTCGAGCAGCGCCTGGCGCGCATCCGCGACCACGAGCGGATGCTGGTGTCCGAGGGTGCGCTGATCCTGAAGCTGTGGTTTCACCTGTCCAAGGACGCCCAGAAAGCCCGCCTGAAAGCGTTGTCGGAGAAGAAAAAAACCGCCTGGCGCGTGACCAAGGACGACTGGAAGCATTTCAAGCATTACGACCAGTTTGTCCGGGTCTGTGAGCTGGCGTTGCGCGAAACCTCGACCGGCGAAGCACCCTGGAACATCATCGAGGGCAGCAACCACGAGTATCGCTCGCTGACCGCCGGCGGACTGCTGCTCGATGCCATGCAGCGACGGCTGAAAGGCACGGCACCGCTGGTCACGCCGGCGGAGCCGCTGCCGCAGCCCAGCATCGACCGGGTCAACATCCTCAATACCGCCGACTACACCCGCGCGCTCAAGGGCGATGACTACGACCGAAAACTGGAAAAGCTGCAGGGCGAACTGAACCTGCTGACCCGTCACCGGAAAATGCGCGACCGCTCGGTCGTCATGGTATTCGAGGGCATGGATGCCGCCGGCAAGGGCAGCACCATCCGCCGCATCACCCGGGCAATGGACGCGCGCTTCTACCATATCGTGCCGATCGCCGCGCCCACCGACGAGGAGCGCGCGCAGCCCTACCTGTGGCGTTTCTGGCGGCATATGCCGCCGCACGGCAGCGCGGTGATCTTCGACCGCTCCTGGTACGGGCGGGTGCTGGTGGAGCGGGTGGAAAAATTCTGCAGCGAGGACGACTGGCTGCGCGCCTATCACGAGATCAACGAGTTCGAGGAGCAGCTCACCGTCGGCGGTGCCATCGTCGCCAAGTTCTGGCTGGCGATCAGCCAGGCCGAGCAACTGAAACGGTTCAAGGAACGCGCCAAGACCCCGCACAAGCAATTCAAGATCACCGACGAGGACTGGCGCAACCGCAAGAAATGGCCGGCCTATGAAAGCGCGGTGGCCGACATGATCGACCGCACCTCGACCGATATTGCGCCCTGGCACCTGATCGCATCCAACGACAAGCCATGGGCACGGGTGGAAACGCTGAAACGGCTGGTGGAGACGATCGAGCGGGCGCTCTAGCGCGACGCCGCCGGCAGCAGGAATTCCCGCGCTGCTGCCGCGGTCTCGGCCGGCGATTCCTCGTGCGGCACGTGGCCCAGTGCGGGATACGCTTTCAACGATGCATTCGGCAACAGCCGCTGATAGTCCGCGGCATTGGTGAACGGGATCATCTGGTCTTTCTCGCCCCACATCAGCAGCGTCGGCGCGGTGATCGTCCTGAGCAGCGCTGATGGTTCCACCAGTATCGACTGCTCAAGCCTGGCCAGCATTGCCTGGCGCACGCCGGGCGCCAGCATCAGGTCGCGATAGCGCCGCACCAGCGAATCGGTGAGGAACGCCGGATCGCCGTAGGCCGGCGCCAGGCTGATGCGGACCGCCGCCGCCGGCAGCACAAAGCGCATCAG
>CAYQKN010000013.1:23457-42229 GCA_964417885.1 uncultured Burkholderiales bacterium
GAGGCCGAAGCCCGGCAAGTCAAAACGGATCACGCGCATCGATTGCGACAGCGTGGCCGCCCACGGCTCCCAGGTATGCAGGCTGGCGCCGAAACCGTGCAGCAGGATCAGCGCCGGCGCGTCGCGCGGCCCGTCGTCGCGCAGGTGAAGGCGGATGCCGGCGACCTCGACGAAGTCGCCGGGGCCGCGCACATAGCTGGGCGACAGGCTCTCGCGCGATTTGTCCGGCGAATACAGCCACGCACCAATGCCGGCCAGGCACACCAGTGTGACAGTGAGGACAGTCCGCCACGATTTCATCGGCAAATTCTGTTGAGTTGCATGCAAAAGGCGTCAAGTTCGATAGTACCTGTTCCAACGCTTGCATAATTGACACGACCGATCAACTGCCGACCTGAAAACCAATGACCGCTCCGATACCGATTGCACGCATTGATCACTTTGTTCTGACTGTCGCCAGCATCGACGCCGCCTGCGATTTTTACAGCCGGGTATTTGGCATGGTGGTGGTGCGATTCGAGTCGATGGGCACTGCGCGCGTCGCGCTGGCATTTGGCAACCAGAAAATCAATCTGCACCAGGCCGATGCGGTGCCGGACCCCAATGTCCTCCGGCCGACGCCCGGTTCAGCCGATTTCTGCCTGATCACGGAAACACCGCTCGCCGCAGTGATCGAGCGCCTGCAACAGCAAGGCGTCGGCATCATCTTGGGGCCTGTCGCGCGTACCGGCGCCACCGGCCGGATGCAGTCAGTCTACGTGCGTGACCCGGATTTGAATCTGGTTGAAATAGCGCAGTACACGGCAGAGTAACGTACCGGCAGACTCGTTTCAGCGCACCGATCCGGCGACTGCTCGATTACAATGCCGCCTGCATCGTATCGGGGGACTTGCCGACACCTTGATCGACGGCCGCAGGCAGCGGCAGGTCAAGAGCCGGTAGCGCCCCCGCACGGCGCCGCGCCATCGTTCGGCAGCGTACAGACCCTCATGCTGCGCGGCGCGCAATCTTCATCATTGATCCGCGGCTGGCAGGCTGATTGCCGGAATGGAACGACCAACCAACACAACAGGAAAAAACATGCAGATTCAGGTCAACACCGACAAGAGCATTGAAGGCGCCGAGGCGCTCACCGCACACGTCCGCGGCGTGGTGGCGGATGTACTCGACCACTTCAGCGACCAGATCACCCGGGTCGAGGTGCATTTGAGCGACGAGAACGGCGCCAAGAGTGGCCAGGATGACATGCGCTGCATGCTGGAAGCGCGGCTCGAAGGGCGGCCGCCGGTCGCCGTTACCCATCATGCCGCAACGTTGCACATGGCCGTCGACGGCGCGGCGGACAAACTGGCGCGCATGATCGACGGCATTATCGGCCGCCAGCGCGACCACAAGATTCGGGGCGACGACAAGTCCGCAGCGGTGCTGACCAGCGCCGAGGAATGACAGGCAGCCGCGTCGCGGATGGACGGGACGATCGCGTTTGACCGCGGCCGTCCAGGCCGGTCAACCATGGAGACCGCGCGCCGGCCGCTTCAGAACCAGTAGTCCGCCACGCATTTCCCGTCGCGGGGCAGGTCGTCGAAGGTATCGAGGCCATCAAAGTGGTCAATCGGTACCCGGGCGATGGCATCCGGTTCGGTCAGGCGCAGGTTCACCGCGATCCTGCGCCGCCCGTCCTTTCCAGGGTTCTGCGCCCGCCAATAGGCTACACAACCGCAGGTCGGGCAGAAGTGGAACTCGATAGCCTTGCCGCGAACGTAGGCCGTGGTCAGGCCCGAGACCTTGATCCCTTCGCCGTCGAAATCGTAGGCCCACAACACGCCATAGCGCCGGCAGACGGTGCAGTTGCAGGCCGTGGCGCCGTCCGGCATGCCGTCGAATTGCCAGGCGACCGCCCCGCAGTGACAAGAGCCATGCAGCACGTTTCACCTCCATCTGCGTTGTGCTGAGAGAAAATGCCGTTGCCGCTGCGCGCGCGCCGACATTGCTGGTGCCATTGAAGCAGATTTCCGGTCTATGCGCTGTCCGCCACTCGCAAGCCCTTCCCAACCGGAAAGAAAAACGGCGCCGCGGCGCCGTTTTTTACTTGCTGCGAGATACCGGCCGGTCAGGCCGCGATCGCTTCCTTCAGCGTCAGTTCGGCACAGGCTTTCTGGATGCGGGCGCAGGCCTGCTCCAGCAATTCGGTCGAGGCGGCATAGGAGACGCGGAAATGCGGCGACAGGCCGAATGCCGCGCCATGCACCACGGCAATGCCCTGCGAATCAAGCAGGTAGTTGATGACGTCCTCGTCGTTCTTGATGACGGCGCCGGATGGGGTGGTGGCGCCGATCAGGCCGGCGCAGCCGGGATAGACATAGAACGCGCCTTCCGGCGTGTGGCAGGAAAGACCCTGGGCCTGGTTGAGCATCTTCACCACCAGGTCGCGGCGCTTCTTGAATTCCGCGTTGTTCCTGGGGATGAAATCCTGCGGGCCGTTCAATGCTTCGACCGCCGCCGCCTGGCCGATCGACGACGGATTGGACGTCGATTGCGATTGCACATCGCCCATCGCCTTGATCAGTTGTTCCGGTCCGCCGGCATAGCCGATGCGCCAGCCGGTCATGCAATAGGCTTTTGAAACACCATTCATGGTCAGCGTGCGGTCGTACAACGAAGGCTCGATCTGCGCCGGGGTGACGAACTTGAAATCGTCGTACACCAGGTGTTCATACATATCGTCGGTCAGCACCCAGACATGCGGATGCCGCACCAGCACATCGGTAATCGCTTTCAGTTCCGCGTGGGTGTAGGCCGCGCCGGTGGGGTTCGAGGGAGAATTGAGCAGCACCCACTTGGTCTTCGGCGTGATCGCCTGTTCCAGGTCGGCGGCGCGCAGCTTGAAGCCGGTTTCCTGGGTACAGGGGATGCAAACCGGCGTGCCTTCGGCCAGCAGCACCATCTCCGGGTACGACACCCAGTACGGTGCCGGGATGATCACCTCGTCGCCGGGCGACAGGGTCGCCATGAAGGCATTGAACAGCACCTGCTTGCCGCCGGTGCCGACCGTGATCTGTTTCGCGTTGTAGGTGAGGCCGTTCTCGCGCTTGAATTTGGCGATGATCGCCTCCTTCAGCTTCGGCGTGCCGTCGACCGCGGTGTATTTGGTGTCGCCCGCCTTGATGGCGCGGATCGCGGCCTCCTTGATGTTGTCCGGGGTGTCGAAATCCGGCTCGCCGAACGAGAGCGCAATCACGCTCCTGCCGGCAGCCTTGAGCGCGGCGGCTTTGGCGGAGATGGCGATGGTGGCAGAAGGCTTGACGCGGGAGAGGCGGTCTGCGAGGAAAGGCATGATGGGTCCTGGGATCAACCGGCTTATTGCGGTGCAGCACGATTATACGATGGGCCATCGCGGCGTGTTTGGCCGGGGCGGTCAACACGCTTTTCCGCGCAGTAGCCGGTCCGGATCGGCGGCCACCGACAAACTCCAGCACTGGTGCGCCTTGGCGGCCACAATCGCCCGGAAAGCCGCGCCGGTGCTGGGGTTTGTCCTTTCGGCGACAACGCGGACTGCAAGCCGCGACAGTGAACATGGCATAATTCGCGATCACTGAGATCGGAAATCATGCGCATTCTGTTATCGAACGACGACGGCTATTTTGCTCCCGGACTGGCCGCCCTGTATGAAGCACTTTTGCCGCTTGCCGACCTGACGGTGGTGGCACCGGAACGCGACAAGAGCGGCGCCTCCAATTCGCTCACGCTCGACCGGCCGCTCAGCATCCGCAAGTCGCCGAACGGCTTCTATTTCGTCAATGGCACGCCGACCGACTGCGTGCACATGGCGGTCACCGGCATGATCGATTTTGTGCCGGACATGGTGGTCTCCGGCATCAACTCCGGGTCCAACATGGGCGACGACACGATTTACTCCGGCACCGTTGCCGCCGCCACCGAAGGCTTCCTGCTCGGCGTGCCGTCGATCGCGGTGTCGATGGCCAGCCACGAAGCGAAGCACTATGCGACCGCCGCGCGCGTCGCCGCGGAACTGGTGCAGCGCCACCAGCGCAACCCGCTGACCACGCCGATCCTGCTCAACGTCAACGTTCCCGATTTGCCGTACGAAGAACTGGCCGGCTTCGAAATCACCCGCCTGGGCAAGCGCCACAAGGCCGAGCCGGTGGTGAAGACGGTCAATCCGCGCGGCGAAGTCGTGTTCTGGATCGGCGCCGCCGGCGCGGTGGCCGATGCCGGCCCGGGCACCGATTTTCATGCGACCAAAAACAAGCGGGTGTCGATCACCCCGCTGCAGATGGACCTGACCAATTACCAGCAGATGAAATACACCGCGGAGTGGTCGGCGACATGAGCGGACCGGTGTCCAGCTCCACCGGCCGCTTCCAGGGCTCGGGCATGACCTCCGACCGCACCCGCGTGCGCATGGTCGAGGCGCTGCGGCAGCGCGGGGTGAAAAACGAACGGGTGCTGAACGTGATGGCCGAGGTGCCGCGCCACGTGTTCATCGAGGAAGCGCTGCAGGAGCGGGCCTATGAAGTCGACAAGGCGCTGCCGATCGGCCACGGCCAGACCATCTCGACGCCGGAAATCGTCGCCATCATGACCGAGCTGTTGTGCGAGAACGGGGTGCCGAAAAAAGTACTCGAGATCGGCACCGGCTGCGGCTACCAGACCGCGGTGCTCGGCAAGCTGGCGCGCGACGTGTACACCGTCGAGCGGATTGCGCCGTTGATGGACAAGGCCCGCCGCACGCTGCGCGACCTGCGGTATTTCAACATCATCTTCAAGCATGCCGACGGCCATTTTGGTTACGCCGATGGCGGCCCCTACGACGGCATCCTGATGACGGCCGCGGCCAGCTACGTGCCCGATGAACTGAAACAGCAACTGGCTGTCGGTGGCAGGATGGTGCTGCCGGTCGGCAAGGACGGCGGGGTGCAGAAACTGTATGTGATCGACCGCAACGCCGAGGGCTACACCGAAAAAATTGTCCACGATGTCCGTTTCGTACCGCTGGTACCCGGCGTCGTCTGAGAAAGATTCCATGAGCAAGTTTCATCAACACCGTTCCGTTTTCCGCCGCCTGGCCACGCTGCTGCTGCTGGCCACGCTGGCAGCCTGTGCCGCCAAGCGCCCGGCGCCGGTCACCGAATCACGCCCTGGCCAGGGTGCCGCCGCCCCCGTGACGGACACCACTGCCCAGCCGGGCTCGATGCCGTCCGCGGCCGGCGAAGCACGGCCGGTTGCGCCAGGGGAGAAAATCCACGTGATCCAGAAGGGCGATACGCTGATCAGCATCGCGCTCGCCAACGGCCTCGACTACCGCGAGCTGGCGATCTGGAACAACATCGACAACCCGAACGTGATCAAGCTCGGCGAGGCGCTGCGGCTGTCGCCGCCGGGCAGCGCAACCGCCGTCACCGCTGCAGCGCCCGGGCAACTGAAGCGGGGTGAACCGATTGCCAGCCCGCTGATCATCACGCCGATGCCGGTGACCGGCACCGCGACCGGCAATACCGACCGGATGAAAACCGAGCCGCTCGCCACCAAGGTGCCGTACAGCGACGCCGCCTACGCCAAGATGACTGCAGACGTGGCCGCGGCAACGGCTGCTGCTCCTGCCACGGCGGTGCCCGCCGCGGTGACGCCCGCGGTGCCCGCTGCTGCTGCCGCGGCCACCACGGGCGACGACGTCAACTGGTCCTGGCCGGTGCAACCCAAGGGCAAGGTGATCGCCAATTTCACCGACGCCAACAAGGGCATCGACATCAGCGGCAGCAAGGGTGCGCCGGTGCTGGCTTCCGCCGGCGGCAAGGTGGTCTACGCCGGTGCCGGGTTGCGCGGCTACGGCCGGCTGGTGATCATCAAGCACAACGCCACCTGGCTCTCCGCCTATGCCCACAACGAAAAAATCCTCGTCAGCGAAGGCCAGGACGTGAAGAAGGGCGACAAGATCGCCGAGATGGGCAACAGTGACGCCGACCAGGTGAAGCTGCACTTCGAAATTCGCCGACAGGGCAAGCCGGTGGATCCGATGAAGTTCTTGCCGAACTGAGGTCGCCGGTTTCGCCGTCCCTGCGCCGCTGCCGCTTCGCGTGCGGGGCCACTGTGTCGATGCGCCTTGTCGCCCGGGTTGAATTGGCTTCCAGTGCAGGTGCGAGTATGGTTGCCCAAGCGGCAGGCCAACAGACCACCCCGCCAAACCCAAGCACTGGCGCGCCTCTCCGGGGCGATGCCGCCAGAAGCCGCAACCGTGCTCGGTTCCAGGCCGGTGCTATCGCAGGGTCTGCCCCGCGCGCACCCGCGCCGCCGACAGGTCGCTGCTGTTGATCGAGCCGCTGGCGTTGACGTCGTGCTTGAAATTCAGTTCCGTGACCGGCCGGCTGCCGGCGATGCTGGCCTTGATGGCCGACAAGTCACTGGCGGTCACGCTGCGCAAGCCATTGACGTCGCCCACCAGAAAACCAAGCGACACCGAGGTGTTGAGCGTGTTGTTTACGCCGGTCAGCATGACGGTCGCGCGCGAGTTGTCGGTGATGCCGGTCAGCGTGACCACGACCGTATTGCCGTCGATGGCGGCGGTGGCGCTGCCGGCTGGTCCCGGCGTGTTGACCAGCGTGACGATGCCGGTGGCGGCGATCGGGTTATTGAACGTGAACACAATGCGGTGACCGCTGCCGATGGCGCGCGGCTCCACCGTCACCGCTTCATTGATGGCTTTGCTGGTGTCGAGCGTGATCGGGAACGGCCCCAGCGCGCCGTGCATGCGGCTGGAGGTCACGCTGCTGAGGGCGAGGGCCGGCCGCGGCGTGGCCGATACGGTGCCCGATGCGGCACCGGTGCCGAGCGCATTGGTCGCGGTCACGCTGCAGGTGTAGAGCGTGTTGTTGGCGAGGCCGCTGACAGTAACCGGCGAGGCGGTGGCGCTGCCGGTCTTGGCGCCCGGATTGCACATCGCCTGGTAGCTGGTGATTGCCGAGCCGCCGTCGTAGCCAGGTGCGGTGAAGGCAATCGTCAGCTGCCCGTCCCCGGCAGTGGCGACGCCGATGGCCGGCGCATCCGGCACGGTGGCGAATTGAACAAAGGTTGCCTCGACCGTGCAATTGCCGGTGATGGGGCTAGTCTGAAATGTGGGTGGCGAATGGGTGCCGAAGCAGGTTCCGCCGACGTTGGCGTAGTAGCCGGGATTGGGTGTGACGGTAAAGGTCGTGCTGTTGCCGCCGGCAACGGTCTGCGGCGTGGCGGGCGATATGCTGCCGCCGGGTCCGGCGCTGGGTGTGACCGTGTAGTTGGGCGGGATCGGCGAGAAGGTGGCAGTGACGGTGGTGTCCGCGTTGGGCAGCAGGTTGCAATTGCCGCTGCTGCCGCAGCCGAAGCTCCAGCCGGAAAATACCGAGCCCGCATCCGGCGTGGGGGTGAGCGAGACGAACACGCCCTGGGCGATGTTGGCGGTGCACACCAGGCCGCAGTTGATGCCGCCGACATTGCCGGTGACGGTGCCGCTGCCGGTGCCGGCCTTGATCACCGTCACCACGTAGCGCGGCGTGGCGCCCAGCGCGTCGATCTGTGCGCGCACCTCGCCGAGCGGATACGCGGCGGTCGCCACTCTGATGTACCAGAGGCCGGCCAGGATGTCGGCCTCATCGGCCGGGCTGTAGCTGAAGGTGCCGAAGGTCGGATTGGCGTTGAGGTTTTGTCTCGCCGGCCCGACGTTACCGCGAACAGCAGGCCCCTGGACAAACATGTCGGTGATGGCGCCGCTCAAGCCATTGAGCGCCAGGCTGTAACTGATGGTCTTCGCGTCGGTGTTGACATTGATGGTGCCGGTGCCAAACGCCGGCGAGTTGTTGGACGGCGAGACCTGCCGGGGCTCGAAGACGATGTTGAACGTTACCGGGTCGCGCAGGAAGGTGGCGGTGACGGTGCAATCGAAGAACACGCTGAAGGTGGTGAAGACATTGCCATTGAGCACGCCGCCGCAACTGCCGCCGACCGAGGCCGAATAGCCGGCATTGGCGGTGACGGTAAAACTTCGCGTCGCACCGGCCGTCACCCCCTGCGGAATGGCCGGACTGATCGAGCCGTTGGCGCCGGCGCTGGGTGTCACCGTGTAGCCGGTGTCGAAACTGGCCGTGACATTGCGGTTGGCGCTCATGGTCACGCTGCAGGTACCGCTGCCGCTGCAGTCGCCACCCCAGCCGGTGAAAATGTAGCCGAACGCCGGCTGCGGTGTCAGCGTCACCACGGTGCCGCTGTTGTAGCTCTGGCTGCAGTCGAAGCCGCAATCGATGCCGCTGCCGGTCACCGTGTTGCCGGTGAAGCCGCCGGCGGTATTGCTCACCGACAGGAAATAGCTCGCGCCGATCACCGTGATGGTGACCGTGCGCGCGTCGCCCAGCAGCGGCGGCTGGACATCGCCGCGCACCCCGCGGTAGCTGAAGCTGTCGACGCCGGCAAAGCCGGGATTGGGGGTGTAGGTAATGCCGGTGCCGCTGAAGCCCGATAACGTTCCGTTGGCCGGCGGGTCAACCACCTCGACCTGCTTGAACGAGACCGTGTCCAGCGTGATGTGGCTGCCGACATCGATGAACACGGCCGTGTCCTGCATGGTGCTGGGCACGATCGGCGGCAGCTGTTCCTTAATGTAGGCCGCGATGGCAGCGAGATCGGTGGCGCTCAGCTGGCCAACCTGGAAGTCAAACGACATCGCAGGCACGTTGCTGCGTACGTAGGACAGCACGTTGGCGGTGGTGCCGGCGGCATTGAGCATGGTGCCGGTGGGAGTGAAGTTGAAATGGCAATTGACGCAATTGTTCTGGAACAAGCTTTGTCCATTGCCGGTCGAGCCGGTGGTGAAGGTCACCGGCGCCGAGGCGACACTTTCACCGTTGGCATTGGTGGCGGTGGCGGTGCAACTGTAGGGCGTACCGTCGATGAAGCCGAACAGGCTGATTTGCGGCAGGGTGCCGAAGAACGGTACTGATTGCGACTGGCTGATCGGTCCCGGTGTGCAGGTCACGGCGACGCTGCTGATCTGGCTGCCGCCGTCGCTGGCCGGTGCCGTCAGGTTGAAGGTGGCGAAACCGCTGCTGGCGTTGAAGCTGCTGATGGTCGGTGCGCCGGGCGGGCCGGGATTGATCTGGACAAACTGCGAGACCTGGGTTGCCGGCAGGACACGGCTGTCCCCCGGCTGGCTGGCAGTGATCTGGCAGGTGCCGGGGAAGTTGGCCATGGTCACCGTGGTGCCGCTGACGGTGCAGCTGCCGGCTGCCGAATACACCACCGGCAGGCCAGCGGATGAGGTGGCAAGCGGGCTGATGGCAAAGGTGCCGCCATTGACGAAGGCGCGCGTGGCGACGGTCTGGGTCGGGAAGCTGATGGTCTGCGACGAAGCCTGGAAGTTGAAGCTGAATCCGACTGTCGGGGCGGCGTGGTAGTTGCTGTTGCCGGCCTGGTTCACGCTGATGCTGCAGCTGCCGGCTGATTGCATGATGGCGCTGGAACCGGCGACCGAACAGATGAACGGACTGTCGGAACTGAAGGTGACCGGCAGCAGCGAACTGGCCGCGGCGCTCAGCGGCACCGCGCCGCCGGCAAAAAACTGCGGGCTGGGCGGCGGGGCCGCGCTGATGGTCTGGTTCAGTTTCTGCACGGTCAGCGTGAATGGCTGGGTCGCATTCGGCGGCGTGCCGTTGCTGGCAGTGATGGTCAGCGGATAGGTGCCGGCTGAGCCGAATGCCGGCGTGCCGCCCAGCGTGGCGGTGGCGGGGTTGCTGCTGCCGGCCACCTGGACGAACGACATGCCGGCGGGCAGGGGGCCGCTGATGGATAACGTCGGGTTGGGCGTGCCGTTGGCAGTGACCGCAAGCGATGCCGTGGCGCCCAGCGCCAGCGTGAGCGAATTGGCGCTGGTGATGATCGGCGCCACCGGTGCGCTGGTGGGCGTGACCGCCACCGTGGTCGATGCTGTTCCGGGGCCGACGCCATTGGTTGCCATCACTGCGCAGCTGTACGGTGTGCCGTTGGTCATGCCGGTCACGGTGATGGGTGACGTGCTGCCACTGGCGGTGCGCGCACCCGGGTTGCAGGTGACGGTGTAGCCGGTGACCGGTGTGCCGCCGTTGAATGTGGGTGCGGTGAAGCCCACCGTTGCCTGGCCGTTGCCCGGGGTGGCGGTGCCGATGACCGGCGCGCCGGGTGCCACCGGGCTCAACGTAAAACTGCGTGTCACGTCCGCTGCCGCGTTATAGGTGCCGTTGCCGGATTGCAAGGCGGTGATGGTGCAGACACCGGCCGAAATCAGCATCGCGCTGCTTGCAGTTACGCTGCAAACCGCCGGGGTGGCGCTGGAGAATGACACCGCGAGCGCTGAACTGGCGCTGGCGACCAGGGCGACCGGGGTGGCGGCGAAGGCCTGGCTGGCCGGCCCGGCAAAACTGATGGTCTGGTTCTGCCTCACCACCGCCAGGGTGAAATTCTGCGTCGCATCCGGTGCGGTGGCGTTGGTGGCGCTGATGGTCACCGGCCAGGTGCCGGCGGTGCCTGACGCCGGCGTACCCGACAGCACGCCGCTGCCGGCGTTGAAGGTCACACCGTTCGGCAGGCTGCCGGACAAGGCCAGCGTCGGCACCGGCGTGCCGCTGCGGGTGACGGTGAAGCTGCCGGCAATGCCGACGGTGAAGGTGGTGGCGGCGGCACTGGTGATCTGCGGCGCCACGCCCGGCAGCTGCGGGGTCGCGCTGGCCGCGCCCGAGGCCGCGCTGGTACCGGCCGGACTGGTTGCCGTCACCGAACAGGAATAGGTGAAGGCATTGGTGAGCGAGGCGACCACGATCGGCGACACGGTACCGGTATTGCTCCGGGTAATTTGTCCGGCCGCGCTGCAGGTCGCCGTGTAGTTACTGATCGCGACCCCGCCGTTGCTGGCAGGCGCGCCGAAGCTGACCGACACCTGGCCATTGCCGGCGGTGGCCGCGCCGATGGTCGGTGCACCCGGTGCGGTGGCGGCGGTGACGGTGACATTGGCCGCATGCTTCCAGCCGCCGGAAAACCCCAGCCGCGCCACCGCATACAGCGTGTGCGCAGAACCAAGACTGGCCGCAGCCGGCATGGTGTAGCTGAACCCATACGCGGCCGAGCCGTTGGCCGCGGTGGTGTTGAGGGTGCCGGTTGGCGCGCTGTGGACGATTTCACCGCTCGCCACCACCAGGTTGGCGACCGATTCGGACAGCGACGTGCCGCCTTCGGTCGAGGCGATGTTGACGCCCATCCGCGCGCCGGCGCCGAGCGTGCCTTTGGTGGCAGTGACGGTATAGCTGCCGGTGGCACCGGGCGCCAGGTACGACGGGCCGCTGATCACCACGCCCATGGTCGCGCCATCCTGCGCCTGGTCGCCGTGGCAGCCGCCGCCGCTGCAGCCGGCGCCGCCGGACTTGTTGGTGCGTCCGGTCAGCCCGGCGGTGGCGGAGACCGCCCGCGCGTCAGGAATCAGCGTGGCGAACGCGGCCGTGCACAGCAGCGGCCAGGCCAATCGGGAAAGGAGCGGGCGGCGTGAGGTAACGGGCATGGTGGGTTCGGGGTCGGCGACGGAATGGCGGATACCCCAGTGAACGGAATCGACGCGGAAAATTGGCCTTTCCGGTCCCTTGCGCGACGAATTTATTTTTTCCCGGCAGCAATGCCGGGGTTTCCCGGCACCACGGCTAGGGCAGCGAACGCCCCACCGCCGATTTGGCCGCCGCGATATCGGCCGCGCCGATTACCCCGCTGGCGTTGATATCGGCAAGGAAGTTGGTGCTGCCGGCAACCTGCCCGGCGCGTGCACGGATCTGGCTGGTATCGGCCGTGCTCACGTTCCGGTTGCCGTTGACATCGCCGCGCAGGAAACCGATCGCCGCCGCGGCATTGGTGTTGCCATTGACGCCGGTCAGGCTGATGCTGAGCCGGCGGTTGTCGGGTACCCCGGCCACAGTGACGATGACTTCATTGGCGGCCGCGCTGGCCGATGCCGTCCCCAGCGGCAGCGCCGCGCCATCCGCCGTGGTCGCCACCCCGGCGACCGACACCGCGCCATCGAAGCGGAACACGATCGCGTGGCCGCTGGCGCCGCTGCGCGGCTCCACCGTGACCGCGCCGGAAACGAGTTGCGCCAGGTCGATCGGCAGATCGAAGGTTCCCGCCGAGCCGTGCACCTTGCGCGAGAACACCGAAATCAGGTTCAGCATCGACGGCAGATTCACGCTGAGCTGGCTGCGAAAGCCGCCGCGCAACAGGTAGGCGGTGCTGCCCTGGGTTGCGGTGCCGATCGCGTCACCCAGCGACGAAGCCAGCCGGTAATTGCCCGAAGCCATGTCGCCCACGCCGCTATTGAAGGTGTCGGCGGTGATGACGAAGCTGGCGCTGGCGCGGCTGCCGGCGTTCACGCAGGACGGTGTCATCTGGCTCGCGGCCAGGAGCAGGGTAACTGCAATGCGTCGACGAACATTCATCTGCTGCTCCGTCTTCTGGCCTGTGGTGTTGGCTGCAGGCTGATCAAAGGCATCACCATTGCGCGTGCCGCTTGATCGCCATATCTGCCGGTACGTTATTCCTCGGCAGAGACTGCCAGCCCTTGTATCGCACTCCCGCCATTGCCGTTTCGCCCTAGGCGCCTTTACGGTGCGCCTGCCTGCAGGTTTCGCAGGATTGCCCCGCCTTCGCCACCTGCCAGCACCGTGGTGGCGTTGAGCCAGGTCGCTGAATAAAGGTCGAATGAGATCGGCAAGTTTTGCCGCACCCAGCTCAAGCCGAAGTCGGTGCTGCGCAGCATGCCGTCATAGCCGACCGCGATGCCGATGCCGGTGCCGTTGAAGGACGCCCCCAATTGGCTGCCCAGCACGGCGGTGTAGACCCGGGTCCAGGTTTGCCCGCCGTCGGTGGTGCGTTGCCAGCCCGCACCGTCGGCGACGATCGCGATGGTATCGCTGACGCGGGCAATACTGTTCACCCCTGCCATCCCTGCCGGGTTCAGTAGCGACCAGCTCGCGCCGGCGTCGGTGCTCCTGAGCAATCCGGAATAGCCTCCACCGGCCAGACAGAGCGTGTTGGTCAGGCAGCGAACCGCCCGGATCACGCCTGTAATGCCACTGGGTGCTGCGCTCCAGTTCATGCCGCCATCGGTCGTCCGCAGGATACGGCCGTTGTCGCCGACAACCAGACCGATGCTGGCGGTGATCATCGTGGTGTTGGTAAACGTCTGCGGCCCGAGCAGATTTTCGTAGACAACCGTCCAGGTCTGGCCGGCGTCGGTGGACCGCACAATCCGGCCGTCCGGGTTGATTGCGATTGCCACCTGATCGCTGGCAAACGATGGGGCGGTAAAGCGGGTGCCGGTGCTGACCCAGGTGGCACCGGACGTGATGCTGCGCAGAAGTAGCCCGGCGTTGGCGATGGCGCCCGCCAGCACCACGCTGCCACTGGGAGAAACGGCCATTCCGGTTACCCTTTTATCGAGGATGCCACCACCAATAACCGACCATGATTCACCACCGTCGACCGTACGTGCGATTTGGCCAAAGGCGCCGACAGCGAGGCCCGTCATGGGTGTCGCAAATCGCAGGCGGTATTCATTGCTGCCGCCACCAATGAAACCGACGTTCCAGGTCTGCCCCGCGTCGATGCTGCGCATGGTTTGTGACAGATTGCCCATGACCACAACGGTGAGGTCGTCGGCGAACGCGACCGCGGTGCCCGCATCACTCATCGGCGTGATGACCTCCTGCCAGTTGTCGCCGCCACCGCTGCTGCGCGCCACCTGTCCATTTGGACCCACCGCGATGCCCACCCCGGCCGAGTTGAACGCCATGTCGTAATAGGTCGATGTGATGGCCGGGTTGCTCACATCGGTCCAGTTGAGGCCCGCGTCGGTTGATCGCAGGATCGTACCTTGTCCGCCATAGATCAGTACCGTGGTCGCATCGGCCCACGCCACGCCGCCACCGAAACCCGACACCACGCCGGCCGTAGACGGTGCGTTGCTGACACTGCTCCAGGTCTGGCCGCCGTCGTCGGTCCGCCAGATGCCGAGACTGCCCGCGGCGACGCCCACCAGTGCGTCGGCAAACGCCAGTTTCGAAACCGCAATCGTGCCCGGAAAGCCGGCATCGAGGCGACGGGTCCACGTCACCCCGCCGTCGGTGCTGGTGAATATGCCGGAATTCTGCGTTGAGAAAACACTGAACCATCCGGCGGCCACCAGCAACCCCGGCGCCGGGTTGGCGACATCAGTCCAGTTGGCGCGGCCGGGCTCGAACGACGTTTGCCAGGTATTGCCGGTATCACTGGTCCTCAAAGTGGTGCCGCCGCGACCGACCGCGGTGAAGGTGCCGCTGCGATAAACCAGGCCACCGAGCGGGTTGGCCTGTGGCAGCGGCGTGGCATAGCACCAGCCAATTGTGCCGGCCAGGCAGGCACCGCTGGTTGCGGTCGGTATCGCGTTGACGGCGAGGGCGGCCGGGTTGCTGGTCGCGCCGGGGTTGATGCCGTTGCTCACGGTCACGATCAGTGCGAGGCCGTCACAGGCGGCGCTGAGGTTGGACAAGGTGAGGGTGGTATTGCCATTGCTGTAGGTCACCATGCCGCTGCAGGTACCGCCCGGCGCGGCGAGGGCGAACCCGCCGCTGACCGATGGCAGATTGGCGGGATTGCCGGCGAATCGCCAGGTGTAACTGAGCGTCGAGGTACCGGTCGCGGCAACGCTAAAGGTGGCGCTGCCACCGACGATGGTGGTTTGCGCTGCCGGCTGCTGGGTGATCTGCGGCGCCACCGGGGTCGCGGTGACCGTTATCGTGGCGAACATACTCGGCACCCCGCCGGGCGCGGCAACATTGGTGGCCACGGCGCGATAGCGTTTGCCGTTGTCGCCGATTGACACCGGCACGGTGCAACTGGCGCTTACGCTGGATGAATATACCGACTGCGTGCCGGGACCGCAGTTTGCCTGGACCGGCAGGTCGGTGAAGGTAGTGGTTGCGGCCGGTGCTGACTGCCACTTCACCTGCGGGTTCGGCTGTCCGCCTGCGATGACGCTGAAGCTGACTGTCTGGCCAGCGACCGCCGATCGATCGATTGGATTCAACGTGAATACCGGCGCCGAGGCGGATGCCAGCACCGACAGCGTGGCCGGATTGGACGGCACGCAGGCGGTCGGCGATGAGCAGACCAGCACCTGGAACTGTGCGCCATGGTCAGCCAGCTGTGCAGCGGGGAGCGTGTAGGTCGGCGAGGTGGCCCCGTTGATGGTGGCGAATGCGGCGTTGGCATTGGCCCGGCTTGACCACTGGTAGGTCAGATTCGTGCCGCTGGCGACTACCGTGAAACCTGCCGGCTGGCCGACGATCACGCCGATGTCGGCTGGCTGTGCGGTAATGGTCGGCAGCACGCCGTTGTAGCGCACCAGGATCGGAATGTCGGTTTCGAAACTGAAACCAACCGGCACATTGCCGGTGCCGATGCGAAATGCGGTGCTGTTGTATTCAGCCACCGCGGTCACGCGCAGCAGACGACCGTTTGCGCTGTTGGCGCCGGGAATCTGCGCGGGATCGATGGTGATGGTGAAGCGCCGGGCAAAGGTGCCGCCGGTGACGCTGGCAGGATTCGGGCTGAATCCGCCGCGACTGCCCAGAACACTGACCTGATCGACGCGGGTGCTGGTGGGGCGAAACCAGTCGACGATGAAGTCGCGGGTTTGCGGCGTGTCGGTCACGTACCACAACGGCAACGCCACACCGTTTGGACCGCGCAGCACTTGCACCGCGCGGTCGTTGTCGAGCATGGTCAGCCGCAACTCGTGGTTGGCCGGGCAATCCACGCCACCGATGGTCCAGAAATCGGTCGGCACCGACGAGCAGGTGCCAATGACAAAATACGACAGGCCTGAGATGTCGGCTGCCAGGCGTGCCGGATCGGTACTGATGTTGCGCATGACGCGCCAGGCCCCGCCCAGTTCGGCTTTCAGCAGCACCGGCGTGGCACCAGCCGGGATCTGTGCCGCCGACAGCGGGATTGAAAACACCGCGCTGGCGTCGAACGGCTGGCCGTGGGGCGTGACGGCGTAGACCGGCGAGGCGGCATTGAGGCCGGCCAGCAGCGGTGCGCCCGCATCATCACGGTCGACGCGGAAGGTCACCGGACTGGCGATCGCGTCCGCTGGCACCACCACCTGCACACCGTCGGGACCATTGATCACGCCGCCGCCCGCGCCAATGGTCGCACCGACCAGGACCGGCGGTACCGCCAGCGCCGTTCCCGCGCGCGCCTTGATGGCCGCGATGTCGGCGGCGCTGACCGCGCCGGACGCGTTGACGTCAAAGCGGGCATTGGCGCCACTTGCCGGCTGAGCCGACCGCGACTTGACGGCGCTGATATCGGCGGCATTGACCGCGCGATTGCCAGTGACATCGCCGACCAGGAAACCCAGCGAGGCGGAAGCGTTCAGTCCAATGCCATTGATGTTGTCCAGCGTCACCGTGATGCGCCGGTTATCCGAGATGGCGGGTAGCGTCACGATGACGTCGTTGCCCGATGCCACCGCGGTCCCGCCCGGCAGCAGGGCGAGCGCATCATCGATCACGCTCAGGTTGCCGGCAGAGGTGACCGTGCCGTCGAACTGGAACACCAGCGTGTGTGCGGCGCCGATTGCCCGCGATTCAATGCTGAGCGCGTCGGGCAGGGCCTGGCGCGTCTCGATCGGCAGATCGAAGCTGGCGCCGCTGGATGGATGCGGCTTTCTCGACTGCACCCCGGTCAGCGTCAGCGCCGGTGCGGAAAATGCGATCAGGGTCAGTCCGGCGGCGAGAAAAGCGGCCGCTCCGCGCGGGATCATCGAGAGCAGGGTGGTTGACTTCATTTCAGCCCCAGTACGGTTTTGATGCGCTGCAGTTCATGTTCGAGCGCGGCAATGCGTGCCGCCTGGCCGGAAATCATCGTGTCCTTTTCCTTCACCAGCTGATGCAGCCCCTGGATCGCCGCCATCGCCACGCCATCGGCATCCACGGTTGCGATGGTCTTGTCGTCGTAGCCGACATGGAACGCGGCGCGGAAATCCTGCGCGGTCGGGCCGATATGGCGGACCTTGTCCTCATTGCGGTATTTCCACGATTTCAGCGGCATCTTCACCAGTGCCGCCAGCACCTTGCCGGCATCGACCAATTCAAACCCTTCCTTGGCTGCGCGATCGCTGGTCGAGGTAAACGTCTGCGCGCGGGCAATGCCGCTGACAACCGGCAGGCCGGCCGGTGAACCGGTGGTGAGCGTCATCAGCGCTGTACCGGCTGCCCCCGGCGCAAACACCGTATCGCTGTGGGTGCCGCCCTGGTACCAGGCGAAATTGCCGGCGCTGCGCTGATACAGCGTGTCGGCCTGCACGCCGACGCCGTACGCACTCGGTCCCCACAGGTTGAGCATTTGCCGCGTGGTGCTGCCGAACTCGAGTTCCGCGTTGGGGTTGATGCGTAGCGCGCGCGTGGGATTGCCTGGACCGTCGACCGCGGTAACGAAGCGCACGCCGCCAGTGGCGCGGGCGGAGAATTCGTTCGCCGCGCTGGAATTAAAGGTGACGTTCGTGCTGTCCGCCCAGACAAAGGCACCGTTGTGGACAACGCCGCCGGCGGATTGCGTACTGGCACGATAACCTGCTGCAAAGCTGGTCACCCCGCTTGCCAGGTTGGCGTAACCGCCAAGGGCCATCGCGCCAAAGCCGGTGGCAAAATTGTTTTGCCCGCCACCGACGAGCGCATATAAGCCGCTGGCAGAGCTGCCGAATCCTCCCGAAACAGTGGAATAGCTCGCGGTCGCACTGTTGGTGTTTCCGCCTCCGACCGCGGCATCGAGGCCGCTGGCGGTATTGGATTGTCCGCCACCGACCCTGGAACCGGTACCGCTTGCCTGGTTACTGCTGCCGCCGCCGACGCTGGCAAATGCGCCGCCGGCAACGTTGCCCTGCCCACCGGCGACCGTTGCAAATCGGCCGTCGATCGTGGTCCCGGTGTCGTTGCCGGCACGATTGCTCCCCCCTCCGCCGATTGTGCCGAAGTTGTCCGTGACGCGATTTTGTTCGCCGAAGTCGAAACCACCGCCGGCAATGGTTGCGCCGGCCACTCCCGCGGTAATGGTGTTGTTGCGGTCGCCGCCGATGGTGTTGCCCCCGTTGTTGTTTGGCTCAAAGCGCAGAACGCGCCAGCCATTGACCGCCAGTTCAAGCGGTTGATTGTCCGTGGTCCCCAACACCGCTGTTGCACCGAAAGCGTTGCCGCCCTGCTTCAGGTAGTTCCCCGACAGCGTGGCCGAATTCGGATCAATCGCAATCGTTCCGCTGCCCAAAATTGTCCCGCCGGTCAAACCCGCACCCGCCGTAATGCTGGTCACCGTGCCGCCGGAATTTGTATCCGCGTCCGCGGCGCAGGCCCACGCGCTGCCGTTCCATTTCGGAATCTGGTTGAGCGCGCAGGTCGTCGTCGGCAGCAGGTTGGTGGCCGCGAGGTTGATCGTGCCCGACGTGCTGATCGGCCCACCGGTCAGGCCCGCGCCGGTGGCCACGCTGGTAACCGTCCCGGAACTGCCGGCGGGCGCGGTGCACTGCCAGTTCACCCCGTCCCACTGCAGGAAGCCGCCACCAATACAAACCGAAGTCGGTACCCTGGTCGCGTCCGCCGCGCATGTCCAGTCGTTGCCATTCCATTTTGGTATCTGTTCGGCCGCACAGGCCGTGGTCGGCAGCAGGTTGGTGGCCGCGAGA
>CAYQKN010000013.1:42329-45077 GCA_964417885.1 uncultured Burkholderiales bacterium
AAGGTCCTCGCGTGCGTGCCGGCGGCGCCGATGCGGATGGTGGCGTTGTCAGCGGCGTTGCCGGTATTGCCGATGGCGATGTTGTTGTTAAGCAGGAGATTGGCGCCGGCGGCGCGGCCGATTGCGATGTTGTCATTGCCGCTCAGGTTGGCGGCCAATGCGCTGTCTCCCACGGCCGTATTGTTCAGTCCACTCTGGTGGGCATTGAGCGCCGCCTGGCCGAACGCGGTGTTCTGGCTGCCGGTGGTGTTTGCCTGCAAGGCGCCCCAGCCTGCAGCGGTGTTGGAGGCGCCGCTGCTGTTGTTCGCAAGAGCGAACGATCCCAGCGCGGTATTGACGCTGCCGGTGGTGAGTCCATTGAGGGCGGCGCTGCCGATGCCGGTGTTATTGCCGCCGGTGCCGGTCAGGTTGCCAGCATCGATTCCCACGAAGGTCTGGCTGCTGCCGAAGTTGTGGATGAAGGGCGCCGCGCCTTTGAGGATGAGACCGGTCGACGCGGTCGAATCAACCATGGTCAGGTTACCGGTGATGCTGTTCGGCCCGGGTGGCCCCTGAATGCCCTGGATTCCCTGCGGTCCCGGTGCGCCAGTCGAACCGGCCGGGCCTGTTGCGCCGCTAGGGCCGGCTGGTCCAGCTGGTCCGGTCAGTCCTGTCGGCCCTGCCGGTCCTTGTGGTCCCGCCGGCCCCGGCGTGCCACTGACGGTGCCGCAGTTCCATGCGGTTCCATTGAACACCAGTGACTGCCCGTTGCTGCAGCCGCTGCCGCCAAGTTTGTTGACATTGACGCTGGCATCAGCGAGTTGAGTGCCGGAAACCATCGCGCCAGGGTTCAGGCTGTCGCTGCTAATTGCCTTGATCGCATACGCGGCGGCAGTCAACGGCTGGCGCGGCGTCATCTCCGCATCGGCGCCCACCTGCACACCAAGGAAGTACGGTGTGCTGAAGTCCAGGCCAAAGGGCGCCGTGCTGCCGAGCACGACACTGAAATTGCCATTGGTGACAGTGACGTTCTGCGTCTCCGCCCATAATGGCGCGCCGCCGCTGGCGGTGGTGTAGAGCCGGAAGGTGATCGACACACCGGTGTTGACCGCCGTGCCGCTGGTGTTGGTGAGCAAGCCCTGGTAGTTGAGGGTCTGCGGCGGTGCCGCGTTCAACGCGGAAGCCAGCAGCAGAAGGGGAAGGGCAAACAGAAGCCTGGCGCGCATAGGGGGTCCTTGTCGAAAATTCGACTCGGACCAAACTACGCGGACGGTGCATAAAGTCTGCCAATTGGCGGGGCAACGTTGCTGTTAGCAGCGAAACCCTAGCACTGGGGCGGCTTCCAGGGCATTTCCGCCCGGCGAAGCGCGCCAGTGCTTGTGTTTGTCTATCTGGCGCTGCGCAGCACCAGCTCCTTCAGCAGCGCCATGTCGCGTTCCAGCGATTCGATCCGCGCTGCCTGCGCGTCGATGGTGCGCTGCTGCTTCTGCCACTCGTTGAGCAGCATCGGCGGCAGGTGCTGGTAGTAAACCGTCTCGATGCTGCCGTCGGATTTGCGGGCCACCAGTTCCGGTGCGACGGCAGCCACTTCCTCGGCGATCAGGCCAAACTGCAGCGGGCCGCCGTCGTGCGCCTTGTAGCGAAAGGTCACCGGGCGCAGCTGCGCGAGCACGCTGCTGGCTTCAGCCATGTCGGTGATTTCCCGCTTCACCCGGCCCGATGAACTGACGGTGCCCAACTGGCCGTTGCTGTCGATCAGCACCGCAATTCCGCTGGCGCTGCCCGTGGTGACGCCACGGATGCCGGCGATGAAGGCGCGGGTCTGGGCTGAACCGATGCGGGTGGTGGCGGATTCCGCCGCCACGCCGCCGTTGCCGATAGCGATGTTGTTGCTGCCGGTGGTGAGATTGAAGCCGGCATCGCGGCCGATGGCGATGTTGCCGCTGCCGGTGCTGGTGTTGTAGAGCGCGTCGCGGCCTACCGCGGTGTTGTCGATGGCGCTGGTGCTGCCGTAGGCGGCATTGCGGCCAAACGCGGTATTGCTGGACCCGGTGCCGTTGTACAGTGCATCGCGCCCCACGGCGGTGTTGTCGTTGCCGATGGTGTTGCTGTAGGCCGCATTGCGGCCCACGGCGGTGTTGCTGCTGCCGGTGGTGGAACTGGACAGGGCGAGGTAACCGTTGGCGACGTTGTCGAGGCCGGTGCTGTTGGCGCGCAGTGCCTCCTGCCCGGTGGCGGTATTGGCGGTGCCCACCGTGTTGCTCGACAAAGCCTGCGTGCCGACCGCAGTATTGTTGCTGCCGGTAGAATTGCCCGCCAGAGCGTTCTCTCCGTTGGCAGTGTTGTCGGAACCGGTGGTATTTCCCGCCAGCGCACCCGTGCCGGTCGCCGTATTGCGTTCCCCTGTTGAGTTGAGATTCAGCGCGTTACTGCCGATGGCCATATTCCTGCTACCAGTGGTGTTTAACGACAAAGCCAAGTAGCCAACGGCCGTGTTGTCTCCTCCTGTAGTGTTGCTTCTCAGCGCGGCACTGCCAACAGCTACGTTGTACGTGCCCGTCTGATTGGACAGCATTGCACTATTCCCGATCGCGGTATTGCTGTGGCCCGCCATATTGGATTGCATTGCCAATGAACCAACGGCGGTATTGGCGGAGCCCGTCTGCGAAAAATTGCCCGCATCCGCGCCGATAAACGTATTGGTTGGGCCACCCGTGACATGCATAAAACTGTTGACACCTTCCATCAGCACGCGGGATGACTGGGTCA
>CAYQKN010000014.1:0-44434 GCA_964417885.1 uncultured Burkholderiales bacterium
CGTCTCCTCGCCGCCGCCCTCGTATTCGACCAGGCGCCCGGAAGTCAGCACCAGCGGATATTCCTTGCTGATGTCCTTGTTCTTTTCCTGCACCGTTTTGTAGAGCGTAGGCAGGCGCCAGAACGCCATCTTGTCCGCATGGGTCGGGTACTTGGCCACCAGGTCCGGGCGCGGGCTGTAAAGCGGCTCGCGATGCTGCGGAATGACGTCCGGGAAGTTCCATACCACGGCGCGTGCCTTGGCGTTGCCGAACGGGTGACAACCGTGATTTTTCATGCAGACACGGATGATGCCGCCGGAAAGATCGGTCTTCCAGTGCTTGCCCTCGGCCGCTTTCTGCTCGGCCTCGGTCAGCGCCGACCACCAGCCGAGTTTTTTCATCAGCACATGGTCGAACTCGGGATAGCCGGTGGTGATGTCCGCGCCCAGCGAATGCGAGCCATCCTCCGCCAACAGGGTGGCGCCATCGCGCTCCACGCCGAAATTGGCGCGGAAGTTGCCACCGCCATCCATCACGTGCTTGCTGGTGTCATACAGATTCGGCGAGCCCGGGTGTTTCAGCGCCGCATTGCCGTAACAGGGCCACGGCAGGCCGAAGTAATCGCCATTCATGTTGTAGCCGGTTTCCTTGTCGACCACATCCTTGGTGCAGCGCAGCGTCTTGACATCGAATGCATCCATGTGGCGCATGTGCGCCTTGAGACGCTCCGGCGTCTGGCCGGTGTAGCCGATGGTCCAGGTGCCGGCGTTGATTTCGCGCAGGATGTCTTCCACCACCGGTTCATCGCCCTTGAGGGCAATGTTCTGCTTGCCGTTGGCCTTGCCGACCAGCTGGTCCGCGAAGCCGAACTTCTTGGCGAACAGATACATGATGGTGTGATCGGGCTTTGATTCGAACAGCGGCTCGATGACTTTCTCGCGCCACTGGATTGAGCGGTTGGAGGCGGTAACCGAGCCGACGGTTTCGAACTGTGTCGCGGCAGGCAGCAGGTAGACACCTTCCTGGCGGTCCGGCATGACCGCTGACGCGGTCGGGTACGGATCGATGATCACCATCAGGTCGAGCTTCTCCATCGCCTGCTTCATTTCCAGCCCGCGCGACTGCGAATTCGGCGCGTGGCCCCAGTAGACGCAAGCGCGCAGATTGCTTTCCTGGTCGATCAGCTCGTTCTTTTCCAACACGCCGTCAATCCAGCGCGACACCGTCATGCCAGGCTTTTCCATCATCGCCTGCGACGCATACTGCGCCTTGATCCAGTCGTAATCGACGTTCCAGACCTTGGCCCAGTGTTTCCAGGAGCCGGTGGCGAGGCCGTAGTAGCCCGGCAGCGAATCCGGGTTGGGACCGACGTCGGTCGCGCCCTGCACGTTGTCGTGGCCGCGGAAAATATTGGTGCCGCCGCCGGACACGCCGACGTTGCCCAGCGCCAGTTGCAGGATGCAGCTGGCGCGAACCATTGCATTGCCGATCGTGTGCTGGGTCTGTCCCATGCACCAGACCACGGTGGAGGGCTTGTTCTTGGCCATGGCTTCCGCGGCGGCATAGACCTCGGCCTCCGGCACGCCGCAGGCTTCTTCCACCGCTTTCGGGTTCCATTTCTTGAGAATGTCTTCCTTGACCTTCTCCATGCCGTAGACGCGGTCGTTGATGTACTTCTTGTCTTCCCAGCCGTTGCTGAAGATGTGATACAGCATGCCGAACAGGAACGGGATATCGGTGCCGGACCGGATACGGATGTACTGGTCGGCCTTGGCCGCGGTGCGGGTGAAGCGCGGGTCGACCACGATCATGCGCGAACCGTGTTCCTTGGCGTTCAGCATGTGCAGCATCGACACCGGGTGCGCTTCCGCAGCATTGGAACCGATGTACATCGCGCACTTGGTGTTCGACATGTCGTTGTACGAATTGGTCATCGCACCGTAACCCCAGGTATTGGCCACACCGGCCACCGTGGTGGAGTGACAGATGCGCGCCTGGTGATCGCAGTTGTTGGTGCCGAACAGCGAGACGAACTTGCGCATCAGGTACGCCTGTTCGTTGTTGTGCTTGGACGAGCCGACCCAGTACACCGCGTCCGGACCGCTTTCCTTTTTGATCTTGAGCAGCTTGTCGCCGATCTCGTTGAGCGCCTGCTCCCAGCTGATGCGGGCGTATTTGCCGTTGACCAGCTTCATCGGATACTTGAGCCGGTGCTCGCCATGCCCGTGTTCGCGGATCGCCGCACCTTTGGCGCAATGCGCGCCAAGGTTGATCGGCGAATCGAAAACCGGCTCCTGGCGCACCCAGACGCCGTTCTGCACCACCGCATCAATCGCACAGCCGACCGAGCAGTGGGTGCATATGGTGCGCTTGATTTCCATCTTGCCTTCAGTGCCCGCGGCGGCCGCAGCCTCGGCCTTTTTCACCATGGAAAACGGCAGTTGCGAGGCAAACGCGCCGGCACCGGCCACCATGCCGGAACGGCGCAGGAATGCGCGGCGGTCCATGGTGCCAAGCTTGGTGTTGATGCCGGCGGCAAAGCTGGCGGCACCGGACTTCCGGACATTGCTGGATTTCTTGGTCAATAGCATGTTGATCTCCTGATTAATCCAGTTATCCGCTAGATGCGGGTGGTCTCGTAATAACGGCGGATGTGGTCGGTTTCGTGATAGCCGGTGGGTTTCTTCTCAGCCGACGCAACGGTCACCTCGAGCACCTCGCGGGTGCCGCTGCCGGCGACCGCCGCGGCAACCGCCCCGGCGCTGCCGAGCGTGGCGCCGACAAGAAACTTGCGGCGGTTGTTTTCCGGTTTCTGCTCGGGCTTGTTCGCGGTTTTCATTCGACACCTCCATCCAGTAAGTCAATCGGATCAGACAAATTCGGACAACGATTACATTTCGAAAGCTTGCGACTCGATCTCAAAAAAGGCACGGGCAAAGTCCGCCACACGCATATAGTAATTCGCCTTTTCATTTTCTGTTATTGCGGCGCAGCATTGGAACACCCAGGGCTTGAGATGCCGGGTAAAGAACTCGCGTTGCACGTCGATGCTGGCCGGCGCGCTGGCGACATCGCCCAGAATCATCGCGCGCATCACATCGCAGATGGCCGCGAGATGATCCTCCGGCTCCGTCACCGACGGGTCGCGCGCATAACCGAGCTGCTTCAGGGCGCCGCGCAATTCCGCCAGCGGTTTTTCGTTCATGAAGCCCGCCAGGTAGAACGAACCGAACAGCATCACCGGCGGCCGCCCGACGCCGATGAACAAGGCCTGGTATTCCTCTTCCAGCGCATCGGGCGTGACCACGCCGGACGCGGCTGCGAGCGCATTCCAGGCCCGTGACAAATCGTCGGCGGCTTCACCGGCCGGCTCGGCCGAAACCACCATCGCCTGCAGCAGGCGCGCATCCGGCGCGCGGTAAAAAACATTGGCCAGCAGCGCGTAAAAATCGGCGCGAACCTGGTCCTCGGGCTCGATCCGGCGCGGACTTTCAAAATTCACCGGCTGCACCGGTTTGCTCACGCTGGCGGTCATTCGATCGGCCGCCCGGTCAGGATCGACGCTTCATGCTTGTTAGACATCATGTCCACCACCCGGCAATCGGCACACATCTGCAGCCGCTTCAGCTGGCCTTCGCCCTGGAACATCGAGTGCCCTGTCAGGCGGCTCAGCATGGTGTCGATCATCAGCCGCGTGCCGAGCGGCTCACCGCAGGAAATGCAGTGGAACGGCTCGGATTCGTTCAGCACCACCTGCTGCTTGCGTTGTTCGGTCAGCAACAGACGCGGCATCAGGCGGATGGCGTTTTCGGGACAGGTATTCACGCACAATCCGCACTGCACGCAATTGCGCTCGAGGAATTTCAGCTTCGGTTCCTCGCCGCCATCCATCAAGGCGGATTCGGGACAGGCACCGGCACAGGACATGCAAAGCGTGCATTTTTCCGTGTCGACCGCAATGGCGCCGAACGGGCTGCCGGCATGCAGTGTGATCAGCTCCGGCTTCACCGGCGCATGGCGCAGCAGATGCTCGACGACGAACTCCAGCGTGCCGCGCTTGTCATTGGAGAGATTGAAGCCGGCCGGTACCGGCACCGTCATGCCCGGTGCCGCGGCCAGAACGGCCGCCGCCGACGTCACCAGGCTGAAATGCGTTCCGGTGTAGCCGAGCTGGTTCAGTATGGCCTGGCCCAGCGCCATTTCGCGCCGAAGGGCGGCCAGGTATTCCGGCGCTTCCGAACCTGCCGCCAGCACCGTCACATGGCCGGCGCCATAGGCGATGGCGCCCAGCAGCAGGTCGACACCGGTTGATGCGACATGCCAGCTTTCCAACGGCAGCACATTCACCGGCAGGCCGGGACCACCGTCCGCCAGCATGGCCGCAAGCGCATCCCGGCCGTCGGTGGCATTGTGGACCAGGATGACCGGGGCGTCACCGCCGCCTTTCGCCGCCACCCGCCAGCTGTTGAGCAGGGTCTTCAACTGCGAGCCGCGATCGGCCATGCGCGGGTACTGGTAGGTCATTGCGCCGGACGGGCAGACCGTGGCGCAGGCGCCGCAGCCCATGCAAAGGTATGGATCAACCCGCACCGCATCGCCCGCCGAGGTGATGGCCTGGGTCGAACAGACATCAATACACTGGTTGCAGCCGGCTTTTTTTGACCGGCTGTGCGCACAGAGCGACTCCTTGTAGGCAAAGAATTTCGGCTTCTCAAAGTCGCCGATCATTTCGGGCAATTCGTCAACCGCGCGGGCAAATGCGTCGGCATCCGCGGCATGGAAATAGCCCTGCGGCGGCTGGTGCATGCGAAAGACCGGCTCGCGGCGCAGGTCCAGCACCAGGTCAAACGTCGCCAGCTTTGCCTCGCTGCCTGGCGGCTGGAAGCCGAGTTCAAACGCGCCGAGATAGCCGCGCAGCGCCACCAGGGATGCCGCCATCACGTCGACCTCCGGCCACGCGGGCGCCGCGCCGCTGGCGGTCCAGAGCAGCGCGATCGACAGCCGGCCGGACAGCGCGTCGACCGCCTGCGCCGCGCGCGACGAATCGGCAATGATCAGCAGCCTTCCCTGCGAGTGATAGTCGACGCCGGCGACCGGCTGGACCGGTGCCAGCGCCGCCATGGCGGCCAGTGCCGCGGATTTGGCCGGGAACAAAATCCGCATTGCCGGATCCGCATCGGTGAGCCGCGACCAGCCGATAGGTGCCGGTGAAGGAAGTTCTGTCGAGGGTATAGCCTGCTGGCCTGGACCGGGTTGACCGGTCCCTGCACCTGTATCCGCTGCGGCCTCCGCCGCGGCGCTGAATTCGCGTGGGTCGCGAATAATGGCCGGCTCCTCGAATCGTTTTTATGTCGAACCTGACACGGGTTGCGCTGGTTCTGCTGAACTCTTTGCGCGCCCGCGGTACAAGCGATGCATGCTGCTGCATCGGACGGTATTCTGCCCCGATTAACAGCCGGTAGTACAGGTATTTAGTTAGGTACAGTTTTTACTTGTCGTCGCGAGCAACATCATTCGTTGTCATGCTGTCATGCGGCTGCGTATCCACAAATTTTTCAGGGATATTGGCTCCGGCGATGGCCGCATCACTATCGGAGTGGTCTTGCGACAGCGGCGCTGAATTCACCGCCTGCGCATCGCTTTCGGTCATGCCGCCGGCAGCCACTGCCGGTGTTGCCGCCGCGCCCAGCTCCGGTTTTTCTTCATCGTCAAACAGGAACAGGCTTTTCGCCTGATACATGGTCTTCAGGATCTCGAGCGGAATCGGATCGGACCTGGAGTAGTCGTCGATATAGATATCGAGTTTGTCCATGTTGTCGAAGCCGTAGTGCGGGTCGGTAAACAGCTTTTTCATCGCCTGGTTGCGCAACGCTGGATCAACGTCTTTGGCCATGAACGGTGAAAAATCCGCGTCCGCGGTCAGAGTTTCGATCGATGGCAGTTCAGTCTTCTCCGCCGGTCCGTCCGGCCCGCTGCCGGGTCCGGCCGGCAACACGGCTGCGGCCGCCGGCTCGCCACTTGCCGCGGCCGCAGCCGGCGGGCCGGCCGGCGTGGTTTGCGGCGCGTCGCGTGCCGCCACCTTGCGTCGCGACCAGCGCGACAGGAAGGGACCGGCCGGCGCGTCGTCGGACGGCTTGTCGGCTGCACTCATGAAAAGCCGCCTTTGTAGCGTCCGTCCTTGCTTTCAAACGACTTGGGACGGATGCGCGCCTTCTTTTCCGGCGGCCGGTAATTGCTCTCAACCCATTCGACCAGTTCGGAAAAAATGTTGTCCGGCATTGGCACGCTCTCGACCTTTTCCTGCGCATCCATCCAGCGCGCCGCTTCGTTGTACGACAGCGTCACCGAATGCGGCAGCGCCTCGGTCTCGTCCTCATTCATCCGCCACATGACAAATGCGCGCGGTTCGGGCGAAGTCACGTTGAGGAAATAGCCCTCCGCTTCGTCCGGATATACCACCAGCAAAAAACCCGGGTGCAGTTTCTGCAGCAGCCCTTCGCGATCGACCAGCGTGTTTGCCAGACGCGATTCGCTGCTCTCCGGCAGCACGCCGGCCAGCTGCCATTTTTCACTTTGCCAGCGGTTGCTGGTGGCGATGCGTTCCATCACCACCGAAATCGGAAACGACTTTTTTTCCATGGAAGAATCTTACACGCCATTGCAGCCGCCGATTACGCGCTATGCTTGTAACCATCGCTTTCGCTTCAAGCCGCCAACCGCGGCAGCACAAACTGAGACATGAATCAGCGCGACACCGTTATCCCCATCATCGACAGTCGGACCCTGCGCATCCCGGCCGCTGGCGGGCCGGTGATTGCAGGCAAGCTGGTTGACACCCGCCAGCGCGCGCTGCGCGACCTGCGCATCTCGGTCACCGACCGCTGCAATTTCCGCTGCACCTACTGCATGCCGAAGGACGTGTTCGACGCCGGCTACGCCTTCCTGCCGCACGACGAATTGCTGAGCTTCGAGGAGATCACCCGTGTCGCCACCATCGCCCATGGCCTGGGCATGGAGAAGATCCGCCTGACCGGCGGCGAACCGCTGTTGCGCAAGGGCATCGAACAACTGATCGCGATGCTGGTCGCGGCCATGCCCGCAATCGACATCGCGCTGACCACCAACGGCTCCGCTCTCAAGGCCAAGGCAAGGGCGCTGAAGGCCGTGGGCCTCAAACGAATTACCGTCAGCCTCGATTCGCTGGATGAGAAGACCTTTCGCGAAATGAACGACGTCGATTTTCCGGCGGCCAAGGTGCTGGAGGCGATCGACGCGGCAGCGGCCGCCGGCCTCGGACCGGTCAAGATCAACATGGTGGTCAAGCGCGGCGTCAACGACCACGAAGTCGTCGACATGGCGCGGCACTTCCGCGGCAGCGGGCACATCGTGCGCTTCATCGAATTCATGGATGTGGGTGCCACCAACGGCTGGCGCATGGATGACGTGATTCCGTCGGCCGAAGTGGTGCGGCGGATCAGTGTCGCGTTTCCGCTCGAAGTTGCCGACCCGCACTATCAGGGAGAAGTGGCCGAGCGCTGGCGCTACCTCGATGGTGGCGGCGAAATAGGCGTGATCTCCAGCGTGACCGAGGCGTTCTGCTCGACCTGCACCCGCGCGCGATTGTCCACCGACGGGCAGCTGTTCACCTGCCTGTTCGCCGACAAGGGCTACGACCTGAAACACCTGTTGCGCGCCGGCGCCAGCGATGAGGTGATTCGCGAGGCGCTGTGCGGCATCTGGCAGCAGCGGGCCGACCGCTATTCGGAGATCCGCACCGGCGAGACCGCCAAGGCGCGCAAGGTTGAGATGAGTTTCATCGGCGGATGAATTGCAGCGGCGATGACGGCCGTCGTTGCAGCATCCGGCGCGCAACAAGTGCAGTAGCGCAATATGTCATATTGGAACCGCAGTCTCTCTTGAACAAACTGCCCTCACCGGCCTGGCTCAACCATGCACATTCCCGCCCTGCTCCAGTTCCTCAAGGAACTTTCCGAAAACAACAACCGTCCCTGGTTCCTGCACAACAAGCCCAACTACGACATCCTGCGCGAGGAATTCACCGAACTGGTGGCGGACATCATCCAGCGCATCGCCAAATTCGACAGCCGGATCGAGCATGTGGATCCGAAGAAGTCGCTGTTCCGCATCTATCGCGATGTGCGATTCTCGAAAGACAAGGTGCCGTACAAGACCCAGTTTTCGGCCATGATCGGCGAGAAGAAGGATCACAAATCGGTGCCGGGCTATTACTTCCAGATCAACCAGCTTGGCATCCTCGGCATGGGCGGCGGCGTCTACATGCCGGAGCCGGATACGCTGATCAAGATCCGTCACGAAATCCTTGCCCACCCGGAAAAAGTCAGCAAGCTCCTGACCAACAAGCGCTTCCTCGCCACCTACGGCGGCCTGTCGGAGGAAGACCGCATGCTGCGCGCGCCCAAGGGTTACCAGCACCTGCCGGCCGATCACCCGATGATGGACATGATCAAGAACCGCCACTATTTCAGCTTTCTGGAGATCGATTTGTACAAACACAAGTCGAAGGATCTGGGCAAGGAAATAGCCGGCAACTTCGAGGACCTGTACCCGCTGATCGCATGGCTGCGGGAAGTGCTGGAGAGTTAATGTTCAACCTGGGCGCCAGCATCGTCGCCGATTGGGCAAAGGCGTCATGAAATGAATACCAAACTCAAGCACTGGTGCGGCTTTCCAGCCATTTTCGCCCGTGAAGCCGCGCCAGTGCTGTGGTTTGGCTTTTTTCCGCTGGCGGCCGGATTGCGTATTGCCCAAACCGAGCCGCCGACAATTGGCCAGCGCGTCTCGGCCAAGGCGGCGACCAGCTCTGAGCCAGCAGCGATCAAACGGCATTCCCGGCAAGAAACAATCTGACCCCTATGTACCGCCCCACCCTCACCCAATCCGCACGCCCGGCCACATTTACCGTCGACGCGTTTGACGAACACGGCGCGCGCCAGCCGACGCCGATCGCCGGCGAACATCCGCTGACGATCTACGTCGACAAGCGCGAAATCCTCACCATCATGACGCTGGGCGCCGCACCCGAGGCGCTGGTGATCGGCTACCTGCGCAACCAGCGACTGCTGGAGTCGATTGATGAGATTGTCTCGGTGCAGGTCGACTGGGAAGTCAATGCCTGCTCGGTGGTGACACGAAGCGGATTGAAGGACCTCGACGCAAAGATGGCCAAGCGCACCAAGACCACCGGTTGCGGCGAAGGCACGGTGTTCGGCGACCTGATGGCGGACCTGGAGAACATCCGGCTGCCCGCCGGCGCACGCCTCGCGCAAGAGACGCTCTACGGCCTGCTCAACAATGTCCGGCTGCATGAATCGATCTACAAGCAGGCCGGTGCCGTGCATGGCTGCGCGCTGGCGCAAGGCTCGGAAATCCTCACCTTCGTCGAGGACGTGGGACGCCACAATGCGGTCGACGCCATCGCCGGCTGGATGTGGCTGGAAGGCGTCGACGGCGGCGACAAGATCTTCTACACCACCGGCCGCCTCACCAGCGAGATGGTGATCAAGGCCGCGCAGATGGGCATTCCGTTCCTGGTCTCGCGCTCGGGGCTGACCCAGATGGGTTATGAGATCGCGCAAAAGACCGGCATCACCATGATTGGCCGTGCCGTCAATAAACACTTTCTGCTGTTTACCGGCGCCGAGCGGCTGCAGCGCAGCACGGAGGCGGCCCATGCTTGAATCCGGCACCGCGCGCTGCCACTGCGGCGGCGTGGAAATGGTGGTGCAGTTCCCGTCGCGCTTCGTCGCCCATTGTTATTGCCAGAGTTGCCGCACCGCACACGCCGCCAGCGTGGTGACCTGGATCGGCTTCAAGCGCAGCCAGGTCCGTTTCACCCGTGGCGAATCGCTGGTTTCGGATTACCAGTCCTCACCCAATACCTGGCGCAAATTCTGCACCCGCTGCGGCACGCGGCTGGGATTCGAATCGACGCGTGAGGCGCAATGGGCGGATGAATTCCATATCCCGCTGGCGCTGTTTGTCACACCGGTGGATCGCGCGCCGCACGCCAATGCATTCAGCGATGAGCGTCCGGCGTGGGCGCCCTACCATGAGTTTTGAATGAACAAGATAACCGGGCTCATCCTCGCCGGCGGCCGCGGCTCGCGCATGGGCAGCGTCGACAAGGGCCTGCAAACATTCCGCGAACGGCCGATGATCGCCCATGTGCTGGAACGGTTCGCGCCGCAGGTCGACGAAATCCTGATCAACGCCAACCGCAGCCTCGATGCATACGCCGCCTTTGGCCATCGGGTGGTGCCCGATGCCATCGACGGCTTTGCCGGGCCGCTTGCCGGCCTGCACATCGGCATGACCCATGCCAGCCATCCGCTGGTGGCGACGGTGCCCTGCGATTCACCGTTCCTGCCGGCAGACCTGATTGCCCGCCTGTCCGGCGCGATGCAGCAGCATGGCGCCGACCTGGCGGTGGCCAAAACTTTCGACCAGCCGCACCCGGTGTTTTGCCTCACCCGCGCCAGCCTGGCGCCGCATCTGCAAGCCTTCCTGGCAAGCGGCCAGCGCAAGATCGACAAGTGGTACGCCACGCTCAAGGTGGTGGAAGTCCCCTTCGACGACGAGGAGGCGGCGTTCTCGAATATCAACACCGTCGAAGAGCTCAAGTCGCTCGAACAGCAGCCCTGATCCGGTGTCAGCCGCATGCCACCCGGAAAACGCAACGTCCGAAAGCTTGCCCTGCGCCCGCCGCTGCCACGCCGTGCCATCGTCTGGTTCCCGCCATTTCCGCTCGATTCGCCGATCGAGCCGTTCCGCCGCCGCCACGATCCACTGGCGGACGCGCTGCCGGCACATGTGACGTTGGTGTTTCCGTTCCCCACTAACCTCACCGTGACCCAGATCGGCTCGCACATCCGCCGCATCGTCGGCAACTGGCCCAGCCTGCCGGTCAGCTTTCGTGATGTCGAGGGCATCGTCGATGAATTCGTGGTGCTGATGCTGCGCGAGCGTGTTGACGCGATCGTCGCCCTGCACGACAAGCTGTATGGAGGCGTGTTGAAGGCGCACTTGCGCGATGACATCGCCTACCAGCCGCATGTCACGCTCGGCCGGGTCGCCGGCAATCCCTCGCACGCCGATTTTTCCGCCATGCAGCAGATTGCCGCACGCGAAGTACGAGGCGAATGGCGCTGCGTATTGCGCGAACTGGCCATCATCACGCTGCAGCCGGACGGTAAAATCAGCATCGACAAGACCATTCCGCTCAACTTTGCCTGACCGAAAACCATGACCAGACCGCTCACCATCACCGAAGCCTCCTGCGCCGACGACTACGATCCGAATTCGATGCCGGTGGCCAAGGCGCGTCAGTTCATCCACACCTTCCTCGCGCCGGTCAGCGGCATCGCCCGGGTGCCGATCCGCTCGGCACTGGGACGGGTGCTGGCCGAGGACATCATCTCGCCGGTCAATGTGCCGGCGCACGTCAATTCGGCCATGGACGGCTGGGCGCTGCGCGCGGCAGACCTGGCGGCTGACCCCGCCGCCGCGTTGACCGAGGTCGGCGCAAGTTTCGCCGGGGTGCCGTACGGCAAGCCGGTCGGCAAGAATGAATGCGTGCGGATCTTCACCGGTGGCGTGGTGCCGGATGGCTGCGATGCGGTGGTGATGCAGGAAAAGGCCCAGGCCAGCGGCAAGTCGATCAGGTTTTCACCCGGCGTCCGCTCGGGTCAGAACGTGCGCTATGCCGGCGAAGACCTGAAGGCCGGCGCCGTCGCGTTGCCCAGGGGACAGCTGGTGAAACCGGCCGAACTGGGATTGATCGCCTCGCTCGGGATCGGCGAAGTCGGCGTCTACCGGCCGCTGCGGGTGGTGTTCTTTTCAACCGGCGACGAACTGGTGTCGATCGGCAACCCGCTGGCCGAGGGCCAGATCTACGACAGCAATCGCTACACCCTGTACGGCATGCTGACGCGTCTCGGCTGCGAGGTGATCGACATGGGTGTGATCCGCGATGACCCGGCGCTGCTGGAGCAGGCATTTCACGATGCCAGCGCCATCGGCGACGTGGTCATCACTTCAGGTGGCGTATCGGTGGGCGAAGCCGATTTCGTCAAGCAGCTGTTGCAGAAGCTGGGCGAGGTGGTGTTCTGGAAGATCGCCATGAAGCCGGGCCGGCCGCTGGCCTATGGCAAAGTCGGCAACGCGCATTTCTTCGGCCTGCCCGGCAATCCGGTTTCGGTGATGGTGACGTTCTATCAGTTTGTCCGCGATGCCCTGCTGACGCTGCAGGGCGTGAATCCGCTGCCGGTGCAGCCGCTGCTGAAAGCGGTTTGCACCTCGCCCATCAAAAAAGCGCCCGGCCGCACCGAGTTCCAGCGCGGCGTGCTTTATCCGGAGGACGGCGTGTTCAAGGTTCGCGTGACCGGCGAACAGGGATCCGGCATTCTCAAGTCGATGTCGGACGCCAACTGTTTCATCATGCTGCATGACCACGTCGGCAATGTGGACGCCGGGACCACGGTGGATGTGCAGGTACTCGACGGAGTGATCTAGCCCATGGAACACGACACGGCTGACAGCGGACGGCGCAAGTTCATCGAAATCTGTGTGGCCGGTGCGGCTGGTTCCGCGGCCTGCGCGGCGGCTTCCGCCCACGCTACCGCCGACAAGGCAGCGCTGCCCAAGCCACCCGCCAAATCCACCACCCCGCTCGCGGCACGCACCTACGGGCGGGCCAAGCTGGTGGACCAGGACGGCAAGGCGATCAAGGCACGGTCGCTCAAGGCCAACCACAATTACATCTTCAACTACCCGTATGAATCGACGCCCTGCTTCCTGCTCAACCTCGGCAAGGCCCTGTCCGCGAGCGTGAAACTGGCCACCGAGGCCGGCAACCCGTACGACTGGCCCGGCGGCGTCGGCGGCAACAAGGCAATCGTCGCCTACTCCGCCATCTGCGCGCACAAGCTCGCCTATCCGACCAGGCAGGTCAGCTTCATCGGCTTCCGCGCCGCCGCCAGTCCGGCCAATGCCCGCGGCCAGGTCATCACCTGCTGCGCCGACAAGAGTGTCTACGACCCGCTGGCCGGTGCCAGAGTACTGAGCGGGCCGGCGCCGCAGCCGCTGGCCGCCGTGTTGCTTGAACATGACGCCGCAACCGACGAACTGTTTGCCGTCGGCACCCTGGGTTCGGAAAGATTCAACGAGTTTTTCCAGAAATACGATTTCAAGCTGACGATGGAAATGGGCGGACGGGCACGCGATGCCGTGACCGGCACCGCAAAGCTGGTCGATCTGGCCAGTTATTCAAACCAGACGGCGCAGTGCTGATCAATGCGCCTGCACCGGAATAGTCGCGTGCCAGGCCGCGCATGATCCCCTGGCTCGAATCGCCAACCGCATTTCCGGAGACGCGGCGCGCGCGGCGCGAGCCCAATGGCCTGCTGTGCGCGGGCGGCGACCTTGAGCCCGCCACCATCATTGCCGCCTATTCGCGCGGAATTTTCCCCTGGTTTTCGGACGACCAGCCGATCCTGTGGTGGAGCCCGGACCCGCGCATGGTGCTGTTTCCCGCGGAATTCAAGGTGTCGAAGTCGTTGGCCAAGACGGTGCGGGCGGGCAAGTTCGACGTCCGTTTCGATAGCGCGTTTGCCGGCGTCATCGCCGGCTGCGCCGCACCGCGTGAACCGGGCGGCGGCACCTGGATCGTGCCGGAGATGCAGCAGGCGTATCTGCGTTTGCATCGCCTGGGTGTCGCGCACAGTGTCGAGAGCTGGGTGCGCGGCGAACATGGGGAAGAACTCGTCGGCGGCCTGTACGGTATCGCGTTGGGCCGGATGTTTTTCGGCGAATCGATGTTTTCACGCGCCACCGACGCATCGAAAGTGGCGCTGGTGGCGCTGGTCGACAAGCTGCGGCGCGACGGATTCGCGCTCATTGACTGTCAGCAGGAGACACGCCACCTGGCCAGCTTCGGCGCGCGGCCGATCGCGCGGTCAGACTTTGTCCATCGGCTGCGGGGCTTGATAAACTTGCCCGATCACACTTCCCACTGGCGCGCGGAGCATGTCGAAGCTTAACGATCTGCCGTTTGCGAACCTGCAGTTCTATGCCACGGCGCCGTATCCGTGCAGCTACCTGCCGGGACGCCTCGCCCGCTCGCAGGTCGCCACGCCGAGTTACCTGATTGACACCACAACCTACGGCCACCTGGTTGCCTCGGGCTTTCGCCGCAGCGGCGCCTTCACCTACCGGCCCTACTGCGATCACTGTCGCGCCTGCACGCCGGTGCGGGTGGTGGTTGACGAGTTCACGGCCAACCGCACCCAGCGCCGGACATTGACACGCAATGCAAACCTGACCGCGCGGGTGATGGACCTCAAGTTTTCCCACGAGCACTACGCGCTCTACCGCCGCTACCAGTCGCTGCGTCATCCGGGCGGCGGGATGGACCACGACAGCCGCGAACAGTACTCGCATTTCCTGCTGCAAAGCAACGTGAATACACGGCTGGTGGAGTATCGCGAACACGGCCACCTGCGGATGGTCGCCATCATTGATGAACTGGCCGACGGGCTGTCGTCGGTCTACACTTTTTTCGATCCGGAACGCACGCGCCAGTCGCTCGGCACCTACAGCATCCTGTGGCAGATTGCCGAGGCGCAGCGGCGCCGGTTGCCGTACATTTATCTCGGCTACTGGATCGAGGAAAGCCGCAAGATGCGCTACAAGACCGATTTCCAGCCGATTGAGGGATTACTGCGCGGCAGCTGGCAACGGCTTGTGTCCGGCGCCTGACTAATCACTTTCGGTACGGATTTCAACAGGGCACCGGCTGGAAACCCAGCATCCATGCAGCTTTCCACGGCATCCGGCTGGAAACCCGCGCCAGTGGCGGCTTCCAGGCCGGTGCCGTTCAGGAAACCGCTGCGCGCGAGGCCAGCCAGCTGCTGGCGGCGGCCTGATCCATCGGCCGCGCAATGAAGTAACCCTGCCCTTCCTCGCAGCCCAGCGCCCGCAGCCGGTCCAGCGTCGGCTGGTCCTCAATGCCTTCCGCGACCACACTGAGGCCGAGGTTGTGCGCGAGGCCGATGGTTGACTCGACGATCACCGCGTCCTGCTCGTTTTTCAGCATGTGGGTGACAAAAGACACGTCGATTTTGAGCGCGTTGAGCGCCAGCCGCCGCAGGTGCGACAGCGACGAGTAGCCGGTGCCGAAGTCGTCGACCGATATCTTCACCCCCATATCGTGGATGTGGCGTAGCGTGACCGTTGCCCTCTCCGGATCGACGATGATCGCACTCTCGGTAATTTCCAGTTCCAGCAGTGCGGGATCGATGGCGTGTTTTTCCAGCAATCGGCGGACCTGGTGCGCGCAGGATTCATCCATCAGGTGGCGTGCCGACAGGTTTACCGCCATCGACAGCCTCAGCCCCTGCCCGATCCAGACCGCCAGTTGTCGCAGCGCCTCGTCCAGCACCCACAGCGTCAGCGGCCGGATCACATCGGTCAGCTCCGCCAGCGGAATGAACTCGCCCGGCGGCACCAGGCCGCGCGCCGGATGGCGCCAGCGCACCAGCGCCTCGAATCCGTTCGGCATGCCGGTGGCCAGATTCAGCCGCGGCTGGTAATGCAGTTCCAGCTGGCCCGAACGCACCGCCTCTCCCAGTTCGCCCATCAGCGCCAGACGCTGGGGTGAATAGGGATCCAGGCTGGCGTCGTAGCGCGCGTAACCGGCGCCCTTGCGCTTGGCGATATACATCGCGATATCGGCGCAGCGCATCAGGTCCGATGCGCTGCCACCATGCGCCGGATAGAGCGCAATGCCGATGCTGGCGCCGACTTCGAGTCTGATGCCATTGACCTCAAGCGGCGCGGTGATCGCGGTCAGCGCGCGCGATGCGACCAGGTCGGCAAGGTGCGGCGCATCAAGATCCTGCAGCCAGATGGCAAATTCGTCGCCGCCCAGGCGCGCCACTTCCCCGTGGCACAGATCACCCACCGAGTTCTCGACCATCAGGCGGCGGGCGATCTTCACCAGCAGCGTGTCGCCAACCGCATGGCCGAGCGTGTCATTGATTTCCTTGAAGCGATCCAGATCGACCAGCAGCAGCGCGCCCTGCGCGCCGGCGCTGCCGTCGGCAACCGCGCCATCGATGTGCCGCTCAAGCGTGATCCGGTTCTGCAGCTGAGTCAGCATGTCGTGCGAGGCCCGGAATTCGAGCTCCTGCAGCTGCCGCCGGCGTTCCAGCTCGGCCGAGGCACGGGTGGCGAAGATGCGCAGCAGCTGCGTGGCCAGCTCGGTTTGCTCCAGCGGGCGGGTGAACAACACGGCAATCAATCCCATCGGCTGGCCGTTGGAATCGATCAGCGGCGCGCCGACATAGGCTTCGATGCCCTTCTCCGCCAGCGCCTTGTCGCGCGGAAACAGCGCCGCGACATCGCGCGGAAAAGTGCAAACTCCGTGCCCCAGGATGGTCTCGCAGGGTGAGCCCGCCAGCTGGTAGGCGAACAGGGAATCATCACCGCTGCGCCGCTGCACGGCAATGGCATGAACCTCGGCGCGGTCCTGGTCCCGCAGTTCGCCGACAAAGGCCATGTCCGCGTCGAGCGCCTGGTTTAGGCGCGCGACCAGGGAACGGAAGAATGACTCGCCGGTCGCCGCCGCTACGCCTTGCGCGATCTCGAACACGATACGCTCCTGGCGCTGGCGGTTGGTGATGTCGCGGCCGATCGAGATCAGGCAGGCGGTACCGTCGATGGTCACCAGTTCGGTCGAGAACTGGAAGGTTCGCACTTCACCCGACTTGAGCCGCATGTCGGCAATCGCGTCCCGCACCTGGCCTTCGGCAACGCTGCCGGCCAGCCAGCTGTCGCGTTGCGCCGGGTTGGCCCAGAGTCCGAAATCCGCCGTGGTGCGGCCAACCACTTCGGTCGCCTGATAGCCGGACTGCAGCTCAAAACCCTGGTTGACCTCGATTACCACCCCATCACTCAGCCGCGTGATCACCAGCCAGTCGGAGCTGAGGCGGAACAGTTGCGATACCCGTTCCTCGGTGGCGAGCAGCCGCGATTGCGTCTGCCGCTGCCGGTCGTTTTCCATCGCCAGCACCACCAGGTCGGCAATCGAGCCGGCAAACTGCTGTTCGTCCGGTGCCCAGTCGCGCCGCTGGTTGACTGATTCGACGCACACCACGCCATGGCTGCGTCCGTCGAACCAGATCGCGGCATCGAGCATCGACTCGATGCCCAGTGGCGCCAGGTAATCATCGGCGAATTCGCGCGTGCGCGGATCCAGCGCGGCGTTGGGGGCGCAGATGACGCGATGGCTCTTCAGTGCATCGAAATACGCGGGGTAGCGGGTAGCCGCCAGTTCGGTGCCGCGGGAATGCTCGCGCCGGCCGGCATCGTAGAGATCGACCAGTTCAAGCGTGCCGCCATCCGCGCGCAGCGACCACACCGAAACCCGCGCCGCAGCCAGCGTCCGCGCGGTGATTTCAGTCAGCATTTCCAGCACCTGCGGCAGTGCGTGACTCAGCGAATTGCCGCGCAGGATTTCGAGCAGCGCCGCTTGCTGGCCGCGCAGGCGTTCGGCGGCATCGCCGTGGACGTCGCGCATGGCGCCAGTAAACGGCAGCAGCGTCGCCGTGGCCTTCAGTGCGGAGGCAGCGGTTTCGCTCATGAAGTGGTTCGGACGCGCATTGGGGGTATTTTGCCGCACATGACGGTGGATTTCAGCACGTGAACACAAGTTAACAAACACGGCTTGCCGGGTCCATTCTATGCTGCGCGCCGGATTTGCAAAACCCGGCTTGCTGCAACGCGGCGGCGCCAGGCACACCCTCGGCTAAAATGAGCGCTGCCCCCGATCGATGAAACCCGGCTCCAATGACCTTTCTCTACCCGCTTGCCCGCACTGCGCTGTTTGCGCTTGACGCCGAAGTTGCCCACCACCTCGCGCTCGATTCGCTGCAGAGACTGGGCAAGCTGCACCTGGCAGGGTTGCTCGGCCGGCGCTTGTCGGCACCGGTCGAGGTGATGGGTCTCAAGTTCGACAATCCGGTCGGACTCGCCGCCGGGCTGGACAAGAACGGCGAATACATCGACGCGCTGGCCGCAATGGGATTTGGTTTCATTGAAGTCGGCACCGTCACGCCGCGCCCGCAGCCGGGAAATCCCAAGCCGCGCATGTTCCGCCTGACGCAGCACCAGGCGCTGATCAACCGTCTCGGCTTCAACAACCAGGGCCTCGATGCCTTTCTGGCCAATGTCGGTGCCGCCAGATATACCGGCGTGCTGGGGCTCAACATCGGCAAGAACGCCGACACGCCAATCGACCGTGCGGTCGACGACTACGTCACCTGCCTGCGCGGTGTCTATCCGCACGCAAGCTACGTGACGGTCAATATCTCGTCGCCGAATACCAAGGGCCTGCGCGACCTGCAAGCCGCAGCGCAGCTCGAGCGCCTGCTGTCGACGCTCAAGGCCGAGCAGGCGCGGCTGGCCAAACAGCACCGCAAACATGTGCCGCTGGTGCTCAAGATCGCACCCGATCTTGACCTGAAGGCGATCCGCGAAATTGCCGCGCTGACGCTTGCGAACGGATTCGAGGCAATGATCGCCACCAATACCACCGTCGCGCGCGATGCCGTGCGCGATCATCCGCTGGCGCAGGAGGCGGGCGGCCTGTCGGGCCGGCCGCTGTTCTCGCCGTCCACCGAAGTGCTGCGCGAACTGGTGCGCGCGCTCAAGGGCAACATCCCGGTGATCGGTGTCGGCGGCATACTTTCAGGTGCCGACGCGCAGGCGAAGATCCATGCCGGCGCGGCACTGGTGCAGATCTATACCGGCTTCATTTATCGCGGCCCGCAGCTGATCGCCGACGCGGTGCGCGCCATCGCCGGGAAGTCCGCGGCGTGATTATCGGCCTGCCGCGCGAGATCAAGGACGGCGAGCGGCGGGTGGCGCTGGTGCCGGATGCCGTGGCGTCGCTGGTCGCGGCCGGTCACGTGGTTCGGGTCGAGCGGGGTGCCGGCGCCGGCGCCGGCTTTGCCGATGTCGCCTATGCCGAACGCGGCGCCACGCTGGTCGACAGCGCCAGCCGGGCATTCGATGCCGACCTGGTGGTGAAGGTAAAGGAAATCCAGACCGACGAATGGCGCCTGCTCAATCCCGGCGGAATGCTGTTCTGCTTCCTGCACCTGGGCGCCGACCCGTTCATGGCGCACGAACTTTTGTCGCGCCGCATTACCGGCCTCGCGTTCGAGACCGTCGAGGACGACTCGCGTCGGTTGGCGATCCTGGCACCGATGTCGCTGATCGCCGGCGAACTGTCGATCCCGATCGCCGCCTGCCTGCTGATGACCGCGAACGGCGGCCGCGGCGTCGCCATCAGTGATGCCCGGGTGGTGGTGCTGGGTGCCGGCAGCGCCGGCGCCGCCGCCGCGCGCACCGCCATCGCATTGCGGGCCGACGTCACCATCATTTCCCGCCACGGGCCGCGCCTGGCCGCACTTGCGCACCGGTTGGGCTCCAGCGCGCGCACCGTGGCGCTGGCGGCCGGCGTCGTCAGCGAGTCCTGCCGCACCGCCGACGTGGTGGTCGGCGCGGTCAATGTTCCCGGCGCGGCGACACCAAAGCTGCTGACGCGCGCCGATATCGCCGCCATGACTGCCGCCGGCGGCCCGGGCGCCGTGCTGATGGAGATCTGCATTGATGGCGGCGGCGTGGCCGAGACCTCGCGTCCGACCAGCCACTCGGCACCGACCTGGGTCGAGGAAGGCGTCACCCATTACGCGGTCGCCAACATGCCGGCCGGCGTGCCGCGCTCGGCCAGCCTGGCGCTGTCGCAGGCGGTGGCGCCGCATGTGCTGGCGATTGCGAACCAGGGCCTCACACAGGCATTGCGCGACAGCAGCGGCCTCGCCGCCGGTCTGCAGATACACGGCGGCCAGGTATTGCACGCCGCAGTCGCGCAGCAGCTCAACCGCCCCTGCCGTGACCTCGATTCCATGCTGTTTGCGTGCTGACATGAACAGCCTCGCCATCCGCATCGATGCCGTACTGCCGCAAACCCAGTGCACCCAGTGCGGCTATCCCGGCTGCCTGCCCTACGCGGAAGCCATTGCCGCCGGCGAGGCGGACATCAATCGATGCCCGCCGGGCGGGGATGAAGGCATCGCAGCGCTTGCCCGGCTGCTGGGACGCGCGGCGCCGCCGCTCGACCCTGACTGCGGCATGCACCTGCCGCACCGGATCGCGGTGATCGATGAAAACGTGTGCATCGGTTGCGCCAAATGCCTGGCGCCGTGTCCGACCGACGCCATCATCGGCGCCAGCAAAATGCTGCACAGCGTGATCGCATCGCTTTGCACCGGCTGCGAACTCTGCATCCCGCCCTGCCCGGTCGACTGCATCCGCATGGAACAGCGCCCCGACTTTCCCGCCATGATGGACAAGGACCTGGCCCGCGATCGATATCGGTTTCATCTGCATCGCATTGAACGCGACCAGCGCGAAC
The DNA here is from genome assembly GCA_964417885.1 of uncultured Burkholderiales bacterium. GTDB lineage: Bacteria > Pseudomonadota > Gammaproteobacteria > Burkholderiales > Usitatibacteraceae > UKL13-2. The sequence continues at coordinate 20,499 of CAYQKN010000014.1, forward strand.
GCGACGCGATGCTGGCCGAGCGAGAACGCAACGTACTGGGAGCCGGTGATGGCTGAAGCCACAGTGATGAAGCCTGCGCAGCGGCACGAGTTCTTCCGCCGCCTGCAGGAGATCAACCCTCATCCGAAATCGGACCTCGAGTACCGCACACCATTCGAGTTGCTGGTGGCGGTGATCCTGTCGGCGCAGGCCACCGACAAAAGCGTGAATATCGCCACCCGCAAGCTATTCCCGATTGCCAATACGCCGCAAAAAATTCTCGAGCTGGGTGAGGAAAAACTGACTTCGTACATCCAGACCATCGGCCTGTATCGCAACAAGGCGAAAAATGTCATTGCCACCTGCCGGCAGCTGATCGAATGCCATCACGGCCAGGTGCCAGCCTCGCGCGAGGAACTGCAGGCGCTGCCCGGCGTTGGTCGCAAGACCGCCAACGTGGTGCTCAACATCGCTTTCGGCGAGCCGACCATGGCGGTTGACACGCATATCTTCCGCATCAGCAATCGCATCGGCCTGGCGCCGGGCAAGGATGTACTGGCGGTGGAGGAAAAACTGCTGAAGGTGGTGCCGAAGGAATTCGGCCTGCACGCGCACCACTGGCTGATATTGCACGGCCGCTATACCTGCATCGCACGCAAGCCGAAGTGCGGCGCGTGTCCGGTATTCGATATTTGCGGCTACAAAGACAAGGCGAACCATGTCGAATAGTCATTGGCCAGCCGCGACATCGGCTTTGTGCACCCTGCGCAAATCGCCGGCCCGATCTCCATCCAACGGCGCCGCCGATGTTTAACCCGTCCCGCGACCAGGCGCGCGACTTCCTGTTTGATGCTTGGCGCAAGTACCGCGCGGCCGAGCCGCTGACCGGGCTGGAAAGCATGGCGGTGGAAGTCATCGCCCTGCATCCCGAGTATCACGGGATGCTGGCCGACCGCGAACGCTACCTGGATCAATTTCGCGACCGCGACTATCCACCCGAATTCGGCGAGACCAACCCTTTCCTGCATTTGTCCATGCATATCGCGATCCGCGAACAGGTGTCGATCGACCAACCCGGCGGGGTTCGTTCCCACCACGCAACGCTGGCGGCCAGGCGCGGCAATGTGCTGGATGCGGAACACGACATGATGGACTGCCTGGCGGAGATGATCTGGCAGGCCCAGCGCCATCGCACGGCGCCGGATGCCGCGATCTACCTTGCCTGCCTGGATCGCAAGTCGTTGTAAATCAACCCGGCGGATGGCGGCGCCGGCCGGTGGCCGGGACGGTGGCAATAAAAAACCCGCCGGTGCAGCGCGGCGGGTTTTTTGCCAGCACGTTGCCGGTCAGTACTTGACCTTCAGGTCCGACGGCTGCGCGGCAAAATAGGCGGCCAGGTTCTGGATGTCCTGCGGTTTCAGCGCGGCGGCAAAGCCGTTCATCGACGCATTCTTGCGCTTGCCGGACTTGTACTGGTTCAGCGCTGCAACCAGGTAATCGGCATGCTGCCCGGCCAGCACCGGATAGTCGGGCTGGATCGGCTTGGCGCCGCCTTCGCCATGACAAGCTTTGCAGGTTTCGGCCAGCTTTGCGCCCTCGGCGGCATTGCCGGCTGCCTGCGCGGCGATCGGCAGGGAAAGCGACAGCACGGACAGGACGATCAGTGAGGATTTGATTTTCATATTGGTCTCTGCTCGAAGTTCGGCGATTACTTCTGGCCGTAGTAGGCCGCGATATCGGCGACTTCTTTTTCGCTCAATGCGAGGGCCAGGCCCTTCATGGTCTGGTTGTAGCGATCACCGGACCGGTATGCGCGCAATGCGGCCGCAAGATAATCGGCATTCTGGCCGCCGATCTTTGGCACGTTGTACACCTCGGGGTAGGCCGTCTTGGTACCCGGGATACCGTGGCAACCGGAACAGATGGCAACGGCCTTGGCCTTGCCGGCAGCGGGATCGCCCTTGACCGGGGCCGCGGGTGCTTGTGCCAGGGCTGCCAAGGGCAACGCCAGCAGGAATGCAGAAAGTGCGATTTTTTTCATATTTATCAAAGGCTTTTGTCGAAGGACCTACGATGGCGCCAGACCGCGAAAAAACGCGCGAAGTATAGCATGGGGCCGCGCGAATCGAAACACGGACCAGCGCGTGTCGCCGCCACCTTCGGTCATCATGGGCCGGTCGGGGTTTCGATTGCAGACCATACCGCCTTGCCGCCGCTGGCCTTGTCGATCTGCGCCACCTGCTCGGCGTGACGCTGCAATTCATCGGCGTCGGCTCGCACCACCCTGAGGCTCGCCGGACGCTCGAACACCATCGCCGCGCGACCGTGATCGTTGGGTCCGGCCGCATCGAGGCCAATGGCCAGGCTGTCCTGGCCGCGTGTCATGGCAATGTATACGTCCGACAGCAATTCGGCGTCCATCAGCGCGCCGTGCAGGGTGCGCGCGCTGTTGTCGACTTCGTAACGCTCGCACAGCGCGTCGAGCGAATTCTTCTTGCCGGGGTGCAATTCGCGCGCCATCGCCAGCGTATCGGTGACGCTGCAGATGGCGGTGATCGGCGGCTTTTTCAGCCGCGCCAGCTCAGCGTTGAGAAAGCCGACGTCAAACGGCGCATTGTGGATGATGAGTTCCGCGCCGCTGGCGTAGGCGAGGAACTCGTCGGCGATATCGGCAAACTTTGGCTCGTTTTCCAGGTCTTCCAGCGTGATCCCGTGCACCTGTGTGGCGCCGGCGTCAATTTCACGCCCGGGATGAATGCGCTTGTAAAAATTGTTGCGCGTCAGGCGGCGGTTGATCATCTCGACACAGGCGATTTCGATCACGCGGTGTCCCTGTGCCGGGTCGAGTCCGGTGGTTTCAGTGTCGAGGATGACCTGTCGCCCCATGGCTATCGCTTCGCCGCCAGCACCGATTCGACGCCGCGATTGGCCAGCGCGTCGGCGCGTTCGTTTTCCGGGTGGCCGGCATGTCCGCGCACCCATTTCCAGTCGACCCGATGCTGGCGGGCCAGCTCGTCGAGCATCAGCCAAAGATCAGCGTTCTTCACCGGTTTCCGGTCGGAAGTCCGCCAGCCGTTGCGCTTCCAGCCGTGTATCCACTCGCTGATGCCCTTCTGGACATAGGACGAGTCGGTGTAAACCACCGCGTCGCAGCTGCGACTGAGCGCGCGCAGCGCCTCGATCACCGCCATCAGTTCCATCCGGTTGTTGGTGGTATCGGCTTCGCCGCCGAACAGTTCCTTCTCCACCCCGCCGGCGCGCAGCAGGGCGCCCCAGCCGCCGACGCCGGGGTTACCCTTGCAGGCCCCGTCGGTATAAATCTCCACCACGCTCATTTGACCAGCCGCAAATGGCTGCTGGTTCGCGCGGCATCCACCAGGTCGGCGCGCTTGGCGGCAGCGGCAAACTTGCGTTCGCGAAGCTTATGATCGCTCCATGCCGGCGTAATCAGGCGCATCCCCTGCACGCGCTTGATTGCCTCGAGCATATACACGCCGCCCCCGACACCCCACCAGCGGTCGCCCATGCGTTCCATGAAACCCCAGCGACGCTGCCAGACCGCGCTGTCGCACGGCGGAATGTAGCAGGCAAGCTTGCCGGCGGATGGCTCGAAGCCGAGCAACTGCAGCCAGTCCTTGAGACGGATCAGGGAAACGAAGTGGCCATTCCACGGATAGCCGGTGGATTTCCACAGCCTGCGGGTACCGAACAGGCTCCAAGGGTTGAAACCGAGAATCAGGATGCGCCCCTCGGGACGCATGACGCGGTCGATCTCGCGCAGGATTTCGTGCGGGTTTTCGCTGAATTCCAGCACGTGCGGAATCACGCACAGGTCCACGCTCTGGGTTTCAAACGGCAACTCGTGCCATTGCGCCTTGACGTCGGCATTGTCGGCCGGGTCGACCGTCATGCAATGGGCGATGCGCGACTCGCGCAGCAGGTCGACCTGCGGCATGCCGATCTGGATCGCGTGATAGCCGAAAATATCCGGCACCACCTGGTCGAGCCAGGCGCGCTCGCTCTGCAGCAGGTATTGGCCGAGCGGCGATTGAAACCAGTCGTGTAAACTCGCATGAATCATGGCTGCATTCTAATCGATTCATCGTGCTGCACGTACATCCGGTCCCGGCGTTTTCCGACAACTACCTGTGGATAATCCACAACGGCCGCGATGCGGCGGTGGTTGATCCCGGCGATGCCCGGCCGGTGATCGATTTTCTGGCCGCGCACGGCCTGTCGCTGGCGGCGATCCTGTGCACCCACCACCACGCCGATCATGTCGGCGGCGTCGAGTCGCTGCTGGATTTCCTTGCGCTGCGCGGGCAGATCCCGGTCTTCGGTCCCGCCGGTGAGTCGATCCCGGCGCGCACCCAGGCGCTGCGCGAAGGTGATCAGGTCGTGATCCCGCAATTGCCGCTGGAACTGACGGTGCTGGACGTGCCGGGCCACACTGCTGGCCACATCGCTTATGCGGGCGGCGACATGTTGTTTTGCGGCGATACGCTGTTCGCCTGCGGCTGCGGCCGGCTGTTTGAAGGCACCGCCGCACAGATGACCTCATCACTGGCCAAGCTGAAGCGCCTGCCAGGCCACACCCGCGTCTATTGCGCGCATGAATACACCATGGCCAATATCCGCTTTGCCGAAGCGGTGGAGCCGGGCAACGCGGACCTTGCGCTGCGCAAGGCTTTCTGTGGCGCAAAGCGCCATCGCCACGAGCCCACCCTGCCCTCGACCATCTCGCTCGAACTGGCGACCAACCCGTTCCTGCGCTGGGACGCACCGGCGGTGATCGCCGCGGCCAGCCAGCGCGCCGGACGGGCGCTCAGTCGCGACGAGGAAATATTCGCCGAAATCCGCGAATGGAAAAACCACTTCTGACACCATGCAAAATTTTCACATCCGCCCCGCCACCCTCGACGACGTCGACACCCTGATTGATCTGATCCGCCAGCTCGCCGTCTACGAAAAGCTTGAACACATGGTCAGCGGCAATGCCGCCATGCTGGAGATGGCGCTGTTTGGCGAGCGTCCCAGCTGCGAATGCGTCATCGCCGAGGAGGACGGCCAGCCGGTCGGCCTGGCACTGTACTTCACCACGTTTTCGACTTTCCTCTGCAAGCCCGGCTTGTACCTGGAAGACCTGTTCATCATCCCTTCAGCCCGGGGCAAAGGCTATGGCCGCGCACTGCTGAAATACTTGGCAGCGCTCGCGCAGCGGCGCGACTACGGCAGGTTCGAATGGCGTGTTCTGGACTGGAACGAGCCTTCGATCCAGTTTTACAAATCGCTGGGCGCCACCATCCTGCCCGAGTGGCACCTGGTGCGCATGACCGAAAAGGAATTCGCCGCGCTGGCGCACCGGGAATGACATTGCGTCGCGGCGCCGGCTAGGCTAATGTACGACCCATAACAACAAACCATATCGCGCACGCTTGGAAGCCCGCTGGGAGGCTCTCAATGACGGAGTTGCACATGTCGCGCACAAATGGTTTTGCCCCCCTGCTGTTCCTGCTCGCACTGTGGCTGGCCCCTGCCACCCATGCCAACGTCACCCTCAGTGAACTGGTGTCGGGCTTGTCGACCCCGGTCGATATCGCCCACGCCGGCGACGGCAGCGGGCGGCTGTTTGTCGTCGAACAGAACACAGCGCGAATACGCGTGATTGAAAACGGCACCCTGCTCGCAACGCCGTTTCTCGACCTGGGCAGCGTTGTCGAATCCGGCGGTGAGCGCGGCCTGCTCGGACTGGCGTTCCATCCGCAGTACCCGACCAACGGCCAGTTTTTCGTCTACTACACGTCGAAGGCAATCGACGGCCTGGCACTGGGTGATGTTGTCATCGCGCGCTTCCAGTGCTGCACCAGTCCGAACCAGCCGAATGTTGCCAATCCGGCGTCGCGGCAGACGATCCTGACCATCGGCCACTCGACCTATGGCAATCACAATGGCGGCGCATTGCGCTTCGGTCCGGATGGATACCTGTACGCGGGGATCGGCGATGGCGGCAGCGGCGGCGACCCGTTCAACGCCGGGCAAAACCTGAATACGCTGCTGGCGAAGATCCTGCGCATCGACATCAACGCGGCCACCTACACGATTCCGCCGACCAACCCGTTTGCCAGCGGCACCGGGCCCGGCGGCGTGCCCGCGCGTGGCGAAATTTGGGCCTGGGGGGTGCGCAACCCGTGGCGCATCAGTTTCGATCGTGTCACCGGCGACCTGTACATCGGCGACGTCGGCCAGGGAGCCTGGGAGGAAATCAATCGCCAGGATGCCGGCAGCCCCGGCGGCGCCAACTATGGCTGGCGGATCCTGGAAGCGACCCATTGCTACAACCCGTCGAATGGCTGTGTTCCGCCGCTGAACTACGTGCCACCGCTGCTGGAGTACGACCACGGTCAGGGGGTCTCGGTTACCGGCGGCTACGTCTACCGCGGCCTGAGCACGCCGGACCTCGCGGGCAAATATGTGTTTGGCGATTTTTCCTACAGCAAGCTCTGGTTCGCACCGGGAGACGCCGGCGCACCGTTTACCCAACTCACGCCGACCGCGCAGGTCAGCACCTTTGGCGAAGGCGAAACCGGCGAGCTTTACCTGGCCAACTATGCCAACGGGCGCATCTACAGCTTTTCATCCTCCACCGACAATACGCCGGATCCGATCCGCTTTGCCCCGCGCGCCGGCGTCGCACTCAATGCACTGCAGACCTCGAACACAGTCAGGATTACCGGCCTGGGTGTCAACGCCGCCATCGCCGTCAGCGGCGGCGAGTATTCGATCAACTGCGGCGCCAGCTTCACGTCGGTTGCAGCGACCATCGCCAACGGCAACACGGTCTGTGTCCGTCATACCAGCGCCGCCACCGGCAACGCCATCAGCACCACCACGCTCACCATCGGCACCAGCAGCTTCAGTTTCACTTCGACGACGCGCCCGGCTTTTGCGGTCACACCATCGGCCAGCGCGGGCGGCAGCATTTCACCTGCCACGGTCCAGATCGTCGAACCGGGCGCGACCGCCACCTTCAACATCACGCCGCTTGGCGGCTTTGCAGCAACCGTCGGCGGCACTTGCGGCGGCAGCCTGGCCGGCAACGTGTTCACCACCAGTATCGTGGTCGCCGATTGCACCGTTGTCGCAACGTTCACCTTTGTCGCGCCGGTCCCGCCGGCTGCGCCGGCCATCAGCCAGATCATTGCCGGGGATGGGCTGGTGGCGATCTATTTCACGCCCCCATCCGGCGACGGCGGCGCGCCCGTTACCCACTATCTCGCCAGCTGCGCGCCAGGCGGCGCGACGGGCACCGCCAGCGCCTCGCCGGTGATTGTCAGCGGGCTCAATAACGGCAGCGGCGTCACCTGCACGGTGGCGGCGGTGAACGCGGCCGGGACCGGCGCGCCGTCGGTTGGTGTCGCCGCGACACCGTCCGCCGGCGAGCCGCTCACGCTGCTGAATATTGTTTCCCGCAAGAGTCACGGCAGCGCCGGTGTGTTCGACCTGCCGATCGATCCCGTCGCGGGCATTGGCGGCGCGGTGACGATCGAGCCGCGTCTGCCCGCATCCGCACACACGCTGGCATTCCGTTTCAATCGGCCGATCACCGCCGCCGGCACCGCCGCCGCCGTCGACAGCAGCCTGGCTGCTGTCCCGGCACATGCCGCGCCAGCCGGCACCGATGTCATGGTCACGCTGTCCGGCATCATCGACAATCGTCGCGTGACCGTCACCCTTGAGGGTGTCAATGGCGTCCTGTCGCAATCGGTTTCGCTCGGCTTCCTCACTGGCGAGGTGTCACGCACGCGGCAGGTCACCGCGGCCGACTTGTCCTCCCTCAAGAGCCGCTTCGGCCAGACGGTCACGCAGGCAAACTTCCAGCTCGATCTCGATGTCTCGGGCTCGATCGGCGCCACCGACCTGTCCGCGATGAAATCGCGCGCGGGGCAGGCGCTGCCGTAAGTGCACCGCCGCACGCATTCGCGGTGTGACAAAAGTCACACTTCGCGCGTCCGCAAACGAAAAAACTGTAGGACAACCACGCGAAATCAGCGCGCGATGGAACCGAATCGCCAGCCGCGACTCTGAAACCGGTTCCCGGAAATGGCACCGGGCGTATCGCGGGATTGCACAAGCCGACCTGCCTCGCGTAAATTGGTGACCGGGAGATCATCTTGAACACGCACGATTCACTACGCTTCAAATTCAATCTGCTGCTTCGCGGCTACACCACCATGCAAACCCGCATGGCGTTGCTGCTGCTCGGCGCCGTCATCGCCGTCGGCGCGGTGGTCAGTCGGGCCGACAGTACGGCCGGCCTGGATTCGCGCGCATCGATTGGCGCCTACATGAATGGTGTGCTGCCGACGGCAACCGGTATGCCCATGCCACCGGTCCTGTCCGCAACCGGTGTATTCAGCAACACCGCCAACCGCATCCCCCACGCCGGCTTCATCCCCTACGAGCTGAACTCGCCGCTGTGGACCGATGGCGCCGACAAATCGCGCTTCGTCGGCGTACCGTTTGACAGCAGCCAGCCCAACAATCCGGCCCTGTCGCCCAAGATCGGTTTTTCCCCCACCGGCAACTGGACCTTTCCCAACGGCACCGTGATCATCAAGAACTTCGACATGCGGATCGATGAGCGCGCCGGCGCCAGCGACCCGGTGCGCCGCCTCGAAACCCGGATCCTGATCCGCAACGCCGATGGCACCATTCGCGGCGCCAGCTACCGCTGGGCGCCGCCGGTCAATGGCAATTACGCCGATGCCACGCTGGTCAGCTCAAGGCAAAACGAGGACCTGACCATTACCCAGGCCGATGGCAGTACGCGCGCGCAGTCCTACACCTATCCCAGTCCGGGCGACTGCACCACCTGCCACAATCCGGGCGCCGGCATGGTGCTCGGCATCCGTACCGCCCAACTGAACGGCGCCATCACCTATCCTGCCAGCGGGCGCACCGCCAACCAGTTGCATACTCTCAACCAGCTGGGCATGTTCAATGTCACACTGGCAGACCCGGCGACCTACGACGAGGCGGTCGACATCGGTGATACCAGCGCCACCTTTGAGCACCGCGTCCGGTCGTATCTTTCGTCGAACTGTTCGCACTGCCATATGCCGGAAAACATCGGCCCGATCTACGACATGCGTTTCGAGACGCCGAGCGAACAAACCGGCATTTTTGGCGCACCGTTCAATGGCCTGGTGCGGGGCGACCTGCCAATGTCGCGTCTCTACGTTCGTGATGCCGCGCTGCCGGGAAATTTTCCCGGCCCGATGCCGCCGATCGCCCGAAACGTTCCCGACCAGCGCGTGCTCGACGTCTACAACCAGTGGGTCAACTATGGCTATACCGTTACCGCGGTCAGCGCGCTTGCTCCCAACCAGGTCCGGGTGCAGTTCGATCGCGCCGTCGAGCCGGCGTCCGCGGCCGTCGCCGCCAATTACGTCATCAACGGCGTGCCGGTCAGCCAGGCCAGCCCCGGCCTGGAGCCGGGCGTGGTAACGCTGACAACGGCAGCGAACCTCGCGTACAGCAGCAGTTTCGAGCTGGTCGTGAATCGCGTCCGCGAAGCCGCTCCGCCGCAGAACCCGATCTTTCCCAACACCCGCGTGGCTTTCAATACCCCGGCGCCGCCGACCGTGCCCGGCGCGCCCGCCATCAACATGACGGCAATCGGCAATGGCCAGGTCACCCTCAGTTACAGCGCACCGGCATCCGATGGCGGCGCGCCGATCACCGGCTACGTCGCGAGCTGCACGCCGGGACCGTTTGTCGGCAACAGCGCCGGCCTCAGCATCACGGTGAATGGCCTGACCAACGGCACCAGTTATTCCTGCACGGTCGCGGCGGTCAATTCGATCGGCGCCGGCACACCTTCGCCGGCGGTAAACGTCACCCCGGCGCGCGTGCCGGATGCCCCGACTAACCTGGTGGCGACACCGGGCAACGGCAGCGTCTCGATTACCTTCGATGCGCCGGCCAACAATGGCGGCGCGGTTATCAACTCCTACACCGTTTCCTGCGTCGGGCCCGCCACCGTCACGGCCTCTGCAGCCGCCGCGCCGGTCACCGTGACCGGCTTGACCAACGGCGTGCTCTACCAGTGCAGCGCCGCGGCAACCAATGCGGCAGGAACGGGCGCCAGCTCCGCAGCAGTCGGCGTTACGCCGGCAGCACCGCCGCTTGCGCTGGTGAGCATCGCATCTCGCAAGTTGCATGGCCCGGCCGGCAGCTTCAACCTGGACCTCAGGCCGGTAAGCGATATCGCCGGGCCTATTTCGGTCGAGCCCCGCGCCATCGGTAGTGGCCACCGGATCGTATTCACGTTTAACCTGCCGGTCACCGCCACGGGCAGCGTAACCGTGTTGGATGCCGCATTGCTGCCGGCGGGAACGGTCAGCAACATAAGCAGTTCGGGCTCTAGTCTGATTGTTGAACTGACGGGGGTTCAGGACGGTTCGCGCGCGCGCATCGCGCTCAGCGGCGTCAACAACGACCCGCAGACCTTCGCCGTCGCGGTCGGCTTCCTGATCGGCGACGTGAACGGTTCGCGCCACATCAATGCAAGCGATGCCAGCAGCGTTCGACTGCGCGCGGGCCAGACGGTGGACGATGTCAATTTCCGCCATGATCTCAATGCGTCGGGCGAAATCAGCGCCGCCGATGTGCTGGCGGTCAAGGTACGGCTGGACCGCCAGATCCCGTAGCCGGCAGCGGCAGTCCGTTGACGCACCATCGCGCGGCATTGCGCGATGGTTCCGCCCACCAACCTCGCGCTGCCAGTCGCGCGTCACGGACGGTCGGCGGCGTCAAGGGCTACATGGCGACATCGCTGGCAACGTATCGCGCCAGGGCGAGGCTGCCGCGGCTTTTTCAACAAAACTCCAGCACTGGCGCGGCTTTCCGGGCAAAAACGCCTGAAACACCGCGCCAGTGCTGGAGTTTGTCCACTGCCAGAACGCTAATACTTCAGCCTCAGCACCACCGGCGACTTGCCCTCGCGCGGCACCAGCACGAACAAGTTGTCGAATTCGGCTTCCTCGATGCGCACCGGCTCGGCGTGGCCAAGCCCCTTCAGCACGGCGGGAACGGTATTGCTGTGGCCAACGACCAGGACCGTTTCGCCATGCGCGTGCGCGGCAAGCTTGTTAAGCAGCGCGGCACCGTCGGCTGCCGGCACCACCTGCGGCCTGAGGCCGAGCTGCCGTGCAAGCGGCGCAGCCAGCAATCCGGTTCGACGATATTCGGTCGTGTAGATGGTGCCGATGCCGGATGAGGACAGCATCTGCTGCAGGCGCTGCGCGCGCGCTTCACCGGCCGGCGACAGCACCGGGTCCCGCGAGCTGTCGAGTTTTTCGCCGTGGCGAACGAGCACCACTGTCGGCTGAGCGTACGCCGGGGAAATGCTTGCCGCAACGGCCAACAAAGCCATGATGCAAGCGACCAGATTAGCCATGATTACCTCGGTCAAATGCGCGTTGAATCCAGTCAGATTGACACTGCGACGACGCCAATCCGGCAGGCGAAAAAAAACCGCGCAGCGCCGGTAAACCGGCCTGCGCGGCATGCTTCGTTTCACCCCTTTCGCTATGCCCCAGACACAATCTCTGGCGGACAAGCGACGGCAGTTGTTAACTCAGGATTTCCGGCGACGCGACAATCCCAGACCAACCAATCCGATACCGAGCAAAGCCAGCGTACCGGGTTCCGGGATGGCCGTCAGGGTAACTGCGTCAAGTGAACCACCATATGAGTCACTGGTACCAACGGCCTTGAACTTCAGGGTAGACGACGGGCTTGTACCCAAAACATCAATACTGAACACCATCCAGTTATTGCCGCCAGCACCAGCGCCGTTACCGCTAAATGTACCAATACTGTTGCCGTTCCAGAAAACCTGAATTTTATTTGATTCCGTCCCGACACTCATTCGCGGTGAATAGGCAAATGTCAGCGTGTAGAGTTGCCCCAATGTGGTAATTGCCTGGCTGGCAGCGCTGTTGCGGGTGGTATCCAACTCAATGTAGTTACTACCGTCATAAGCCTGACCGTCGACATTGTTGCGGAGTTCGATGCCGTAATCCCCGCCCGTCCAGCCAGTCAGATTCTGGTAGATATTCCAAGAGCCACTTGCCTGGTAGTCATCTTCAAAGCTACCGTTTATAAGGCCAGCGGATGCAACCGGCGCAAATGACAATGCTGAGAAGATGCTTGCTGCCAAAAATTTGCGGACGTTTTTCATGAGGACTCCAACATTAGAATTAACTCGACACATCACTTACAGCAACACTCGTGCCGAAAACTTTTAATCATTTATAAACCAATGACATACAACATTTTTTCAATAATTGCACCGTGTCAGCAATGGGTCGCTGTAAAAAATACCGACACTTTGACCAGCGCAGGCAACGTGAATCGCAATCATTGCTAGCTCTCACGGCCAAATCTTTGGCCAGCGAGCTCAAAGCCCACATTCAATGATGCGTCGGTCATGACCTTGTCCAGTGCGCCGACTGTAACGGCATGGTAATTACGTCCGCTCGGTGAATCAGCGAATGTGATGTAACGGGCAATTTCCTCATCGTTCAATGAGCGATAGATGAAAGCACATTCGGTAACCATGCGTACTTCAAGCGATTCAACCAGCCGGCGTCGCTGCGCTTCCAGCTTGGCACGCAAGGCAGCCAGTCCACTGGACGCGCCAGCCGGTGCCGCCACGGCGAATCCGTTCGCCACACCCAGTGTTGTGTTGATAATAATGCTCGCACCGGATTCAGCCACACGCATGGCGCGCACCAGCGCCTCAATGCGGTTACGGCGTTCTGGCGCCAGGCCAGCGGCAAGTTTGCCGGCGTCCTTTTCGCGTTGCCTGATTTCGGCCAATTCACCGCTCTTCTCTTCCAACTCCGTTATTCGGGTGCCGAGGTCCGATGTCAGCCACTGCAGTGCCGCCGACTGGTCAGCAGGCAATAGTTCAAGGGCAAGCTGCTTTCGCATGTCAGCTCTCAGTCGATCGGCGGAATAGGAACGGCTGATCGATGCCTTCAGACGCACAAAATCCGCATCGGGCAATTTGGTTTTGCCTGACTGGGTCTGTTCTGCACCGAACATCATTTGCGGCTCGATCTGCGCAAGTTGCTTCCAGAGTCCGGATTTCTGCATCAGCTCATCCAGCATGCGATCGGCCGCCGGTTCGGCGGATGCGGCACCGACGAAAAGCGCGAAGAAAAGTACTCCTGCCAGCCAATTTGGTTTCATCAGAGTTGGTCGCTTTCCGAAATAGTGCCGCCGTGCATCCACCAACCGCTAGGTCGTGCGGAGCATTGGCAGGTACAGCCGTTTCATGGCGAGAAAATGTTTCTCAAAGCAATGATAAGACAAGTAAGCCAGCGCGAAGGTCATGCTCGACATTGCAAATATGTAGCCGAGGTTCAGCAACAGAAATTCCGCCGCCGGCAAGCCCAGCGCCTTGAGTGCCGGCTTGCCGACAAAGTCGTTCAAAGGCTTGTGAAATATATAGATGCCGTAACTGTATTTGCCGAATGTCCGCAGCAGGCGCGAACGCAATAGCTGTATCCACATGCGGTTGTGGAAAGGGGGCTTTTCAATGGGGCACCCGGCCATACCACTGGTTTCGGCGGCGACGGCCGAAATCAAAAACATCACAAACACCAATGAGACGATTGTGTAGCCGGCGGTCGCGCCAAACCAGCTGTGATGATCGAAACCCCGGGTCAGCAAGAATCCGACCGCCGCTGCAAATAGCGCCCACAGCAACCACTTGTCACGTTTCGCCAGCAAATGCGCATTCAAGGCCGGAATGCGGAATGCTGCTGCCGCCGCGCCGCCGAGTACGAGCGCATCCATCCGGCAGAACGAATTTACATAGATCGAAATGTCCGGTGCGTCGAGGGCAACGAGAAAAACGCGCGAAAGCAGGCTGACAACCGCGAGGACAATGCAAAGGACCAGGCATTTTTTGGCTGTTTGCCGATGAAGCAGGAAAGGCCAAATCAGATAAAACTGTTCTTCGACTGCCAGGGACCAGAAATGCGGAAAAGCCTTGCTACCATGACCAAAGGCCGCGGCCCAGTTCTCGGTATAAGTCCAGAGCCAAATCTGCGAGGCTTGGTCATGCGCAATCGATTCCGGGACGGTGCCCAGCAAGGGTAAAAGCAGGAATGCAATCCCTAGAACCGCGAAATAAAGCGGAAAAATACGCAGGGTACGTCGCGCATAAAAACTGCTGTAGTAATTCTCTGCTTCGCGCGAATCAAGCAGGATCCCGGTAATCAGGAACCCGCTCAAGACGAAAAAAAGTTGCACACCAGTCCAGCCCAGCAACGCGATCAGGCCAAAGCACGCGGCAATGAAACCATGCTGACCCTCTAACTGGTTAAGCATGTGCACGAGGACCAGCAATATCGCCAGGCCGCGCAACCCGTCCAGCGAGGGCAAATGCCGTTGCGTGAGTCCGACGTGAATCGTTGTCTCGCTGCCGGATGACACTACCGATTCCCCGGCGGCAGCTTGCAACGGCCCTGCCCGCTTCGCCGCCGCATCAATCCGGAATCGTCACCACGTTGTTGCTGAAAGTGATCTGGTCGGTCGCGGCCGGCGTGGCGCTGAACACCGGCACGTTGCTGGCGGCAATGGCCGGCGCCTGGCCGGCAAACCCGCCGCGCGGCGTGGTGCGCACCACCTGGCTGGGCGGCAGCGCGGTGCCGGCGCGAAGGTTGTTGTAAACCGCGTCCAGCGCCAGTTGGAAGTATCGATGCAGGGGAACGAAACTGGTGTCATAGCCCGGCAGATCGGTGCTGCCGATGAAGGCGTCGAAGTGTTGTGCGTTGGTCACCTCGATATACGAAAGCTTGCTGTTGCCGCCTTCGGCAATCTTGTTCAGGCCGAAGTACGGACGCGAGGTGAAGGACGGCGGAATCAGCGCGTCGGCACGGCCGTGAACAATCACCGCCGGCTTGCCGCGCAGGTTGCCGGTGCGACGCACCTCGGCCATGCCGGACTGTACCCGGGCCGCATTGGCATCGGTGCCGGTGAACAGGCCGCGCAGGCACAGCGCGCCATCGACGTTGTAATCCGGCAGGTTGGTCGATGCGGTCACCGAGGTGGTGTCGAGGATCGCACCGCCGACGGCGAGGTTATTGATGATGTTGATCCCCGCCATCGGCGCCGCGCCGTTGCCGGTGGCAAAGATGCGCGGCAGCACGGCGGTCGCCGCAGCCGGCCGGAAATCGGCACCGGTGGCGGCAAAGCTGTAGCCGCACAGATTGTCGCGAACGCCAAACCGCCCGTACGAATTGGCGTGGGCCAGCGTGGTGCCGGGCGTGGCAAAGGCATAGTGCGAGGCATGCAGCAGGTTTGACTCCGGTTGCCAGCCGTAGGCGACCAGTTGCGCGAGTGCCTCGCTGGACTGGGCCGCCGGCGTGCCGGCGGTCAGGATGCCGCGGGCCTTCAGGGCCGCGCAGCGGTTGGCGGAGAATTCGGCGTTGACGAAGCCGCCGCCCGGTGCGCCAAACGCGCCGGTGGCTTCCGCCGCCTTGGCTGCACACGGTTGCAGCAGGTTGGCCAGGGTGAAGTAATCCATCAGCGGCCTGCCGGTACCGGTCAGGGTGACCGCGCCGCGCTTGACCGAGAGCGCGTTGTTGGCGGCCATCTGCACATTCGGCTGCGACACCGCCAGGCCATCGATCAGGCCTTTTGTATCCTGCTCCAGTGCTGCCAGCGCCGCGCCGGCGCCGTTGCCGACACTCGATGCGATCACGATCACATTGTTCGGCTTGAAGGCCAGGGTCGGCCGGCCGTTCACCTTGGGCGCGAACCGCTCGTTGAGCACGTACAGCGCAAACTCGACCGCCTGCAGCGTGTGCTGGCCCCAGTCCTTTTCCGGGTTGGATTGCGAATGGGCGTGCTTGATGGCGATGCGGTTGGGAAAGGCGGTGTTATAGGCGGTCCGTTCCGCTGCCGTCATGTTCGCGGTGAAGTTGGACGCATTGCCGGCGGTCGCGGCATCCTTGCGGGTGCCGTCCATCACGTTGACGGTGTTGCTGGCGAGGTCATGCACGCCCACACCGGTTCCCTTGTCGACGTAGGCCACCGCGCAACCGTGCTTCAGGCCCCATTCGCCAACGGTGGCGATGGCACCGTACACGCCGCGCGATCCGCTCGAGGTGGCGGTGACAATGCACGGGGCGGCGGAGGCGAACACGTTCGGCACCTGCACCATCATGGCCACGCTCTGCTGTCCGGTGCCGTCGCCGATGTAGGCGGTGTACTCGGTGCCGGCGATCAGGCCCTCGACGGCGAACGGGTTGCCGCCGATGTCGACGTTCGGACCGTAGAGCACGCCAAAGCCGCCGCCGGTGGTGGTATCGACCATGGCCCGGTAGTTGTTGTAGATCGCCAGCTTGCGCAGTTCGGTCGCGTTGGGTGCATTCACATCGACGATGACCGGCCCGGTGGTTCCCTGCAGGCCGCTCTTGCCCAGCCCGCCGGTCAGCAGGTCGTCCGTCGTGCCGTCATAGGTGATCGAGGTCACGGTGCCGATAAAACCCGGCTTTTCGTTGTATTCGGGGGTTTCGGTCGGGCTGCAGCCGGCGATGAACACGGCGGCACCGAGTACGGCCAATGGGAGGGAACTGCGTGTGGGCTGAAACAAGGACATGCCAATCTCCTGATGGGGCCAACATGGTTTGACCATCCCGCGGATTGCGCGCCGTGGTCTCGCCATGTCGAACAAATTACGAATTTTTTACAATCTGCCAGTCGGCATTGTATGGGTTCGCGGCAGTCATGCGCGAACCGGTGTGCGGTTTTCGCTCACGGCGCGGGTAAAAGTCCAGCACTGGCGCCCCTCTCCAACCGAAAATGCCCGCCAAGGCGCGCCAGTGCTGGAGTTTTCCCCTTCGTTGCCGGCCCTAGGCCGCCACAGAGGCGAAATTCAGCTCGATCCCGTTGCCGGCCGGGTCATGCAGGAACAGTTGAACCTGCTCTGACTGCGGCACCACGGCGCGGCGAAATGCGATGCCCAGGCCCTGAAGGCGGGCTTCGGTTGCAGCCAGACCGCTGCAGGTGAAGGCGACATGATCGAAGGTATTCAGCACCTGCCCCGGTCGCGACTCGTCGGCATGCGCCTCGGACAGATGCAGGATCGCGTCGTCCCCGGCGTAAAGCCAGTAGCCAACGCTGTCGAACGGCGGACGCGCGCCCGCCCGGAGGCCGACCACCTCGCAATAGAAGCCGCGCAGTTGTTCCAGCAGCTCGCGCGAGGCGCGAAGATTGTAGTGATTCAAGCCAGTGACGGGCACGCTGCGCCTCAGGACGGACCGCTTAACCCGGCCGCCGCCGCGGCCTCGGCCCGGCTGGTGGCTTCGCGCATGGTTTGCGCCAGCACCGGGCCCACCGGCCGCGCCACGAACCGACCTGATTCGCTGCGCTCGGCCAGGCATTCTCCCTGCTGGACACTGATGCCGATGCCGACGATGCCGTTGTCGCGCGCCACCTGTTGCATCGTGTCGGCCAGCGCCTGCGCCTTCTGCAGCCCTGCCGCGTTACCGGCAAAGAACAGCTGGAACGACGACGGCTCAAAAAAATCGAACTGGATCGATCCGGCCGAAAGCACCTTGCCGCGCAACACGTAGGCCTGGTCAGCGGTCAGCTCCTGGCGCGTGGCGACATACACCACCGTCAGTTGCAGCCAGGGCGAGGCGAAGCCTTTTTTCTTGTTGCCAAACAATCCGAATAGAGCCATGGGGTACGCGGTATGAAGCGGGTCTGTTGCGGCGGCGCGAACGCGACGCTGCTGTGGAGGCATTTTCGCATCTTTTGCACTGCCGCCGGCCGATGCCGACAAACTCACGGCAGCGGATTCGACGGCTCGAGGGCGGCTACCCGGTCAAGAAAGCGCTGCACCGCGACCGGATCGCCATCAAACAGCTGCTCGACGAATCCATCGCCGGTGAACCCGGCCGGGCCAAGAATCGAATGGGTGGTCTCGCCCGTGTGCCACATCCGCAGCACCCAGCCGGCGGGAAACTCCCCCTCGACGATCCGGCAGTCGCCGGCCGCGATGAGGTCCGGGTACACCAGACCGTCACTCACCCGCCCGCCGTACGCTTCACCCAGCACCCAGAAATGCGGCTCCTGCTGACCAGGGGAAAGCAATATCGCCAGCACCTCATAGGCGCGGTCATGACACAGGATCGGCTCCTGCACCTCGCGGCTGCAGCTGCGCGACCCGTCGTTCTCAATGTGATAGACGGTATAGGTGAGATCCGCAGCGGTTCGCGTGGCAATTTTCATGACATTGTCCTGCAGCGCCTGTCGTTGGCTCGATGCATTGGCACGGCGCGGCGGCCTATTTTTTCGACGCCCCCTTGCCGACATATTTTTCCAGCCAGGCAAAGTACTCGCGATACCAGAGCCGGGAATTCTGCGGCTTCAGGATCCAGTGGTTCTCGTCCGGGAAAAACACCAGCCGCGACGGCACCTTGAGCGACTTCAGGGTGCTGTAGTACATCAGTCCCTGCGCGTCCGGCACCCGGTAGTCGAGCGCGCCGTGGATCACCAGCGTCGGTGTTTTCATGTGGCGGGTGAAGGTCAGCGGATTCTGCGCGCCGAACCTGGCCGGATCGTTCCAGTAACTGGTCTTGAGCGCATGCTGGAACCAGTAACCGGCATCACCGGCATACATCGACACCCAGTCAAAGCAACCTGCGTGGCAGACATAGGCGCGGTAGCGGTCGCCGCCTTTTTTCGCCCCGTTGCGGCCGTTCATCCATGCCACCATCTTGCCGCCATAGCTGCCGCCGCTGGCGGCCAGGCGCCTGGCATCGATGTAGCCCTGCTTGAGCATGAAATCCGTTCCGGCCTCGATGTCGGCGTGTTCCTTGGTGCCCCACTGGCCGTTGTTCGATTCGAGGAACTTGTTACCCCAGCCCAGCGAGCCATGGTAGTTCACGCACACCACCACGTGGCCGGCGGCGGCGAAGACATGGTTGTTCCAGCGGAAATGGAAATTGTCGCCCCAGTTGGCATGCGGCCCGCCGTGGATGTTGTGCACCAGCGGCCACTTCTTCTTCGGGTCGAAATCCGGCGGATAGACCGCCCACATCTGCACCGGCTCGTTGTTCCAGCCCTTGATGGTGAATTCGCGTACTTCACCGAGCCTGAACTTGGCCATCAAGTCGTCATTGAAGGTCTCAATCGGGCGGACGTCGCTGCCGTCGTCCGCGGCGGCGAACACCTTGGGCGCAGACGACATGTTGTTGCGCACGAACACCAGCGTGCCGGCCTTCAGGTCAAACTCGCTGACCGTGCCGCCCGGCGCGACCACGGTCGGCGTTTTCTTGCCGGCCTGAAGGCGCCAGACCGACAGCCGACCACGATCATCGGCACCGAAATACACGCTGCCGCCGTCAGCGGCCCACCTGAGCGGCGCATTGATCACGCGGTCCCAGTCCGACCATTGCGTCAGCCGGCCGCCCTTGCGTTCAATCACGCCCACCTTGGGGTCATCGTCGACCGAGCGGCGCATGTTCGCCATCAGCAAACCGATCCGCGTCCCGTCCGGCGAATAACACGGGCTGAAATGGCTGAACTTGGAGGTGGCGGTCAACGTTTTCGCCTTGCCGGAACGGATATCCATTTCGACGATGTGGTGGTCCTGGTCGCCGCGCCGGTCGGGGTTCGGATTGAAACAGAACGCGAGGTGCCTGCCGTCAGGCGAGACATCGTAATCCGCCGCGCTGGTGTCGAACACCGGCAATTCATATTTGCTGCCGCTGAACAGGTTGCGGCACTTGCCGTTCCTGACGTCCACCAGATGCACCTGCGGCACCCGGCCGTCAGACAGCCAGTGGTCCCAATGGCGAAACACGGTGTGCTCAACCACGTGCGCCTTGACCTTGTCATCCTTGCGCTCCTTCAGCCGCCTGGCCTGCTCTTTTTCGGTCTTGAGGTCCGGCCAGACCCAGGAAATAAAGGCGATCCGCTTGCCGTCGGCCAGCCACTTGATGCCGGAGACGCCGGTCGCGAGGCTGGTGAGGCGCGCCGCCTCGCCGCCGTCGGGCGCGATCAGGTAGATCTGCGGTTCCTCATCGGCGCCCTTGCCTTCGCCGCGCTTGGCAACGAAGGCAATGCGGCTGCCGTCCGGCGACCACTGCGGCTGGCCGTCCTTTTCGCCGCATTGCGTCAGTTCGCGTGCCTCGCCGCCGTAGGTGGAAAGCAACCACAGATGGGTGGCGCCCTTGTTCTCCTCCATGTCGTATTTGGTGACCGCCACACAGGCTTGCGCGCCGTCGGGGGAAAGCGAGGGAGACGAGGGACGCTGGACTTTCCACAGGTCTTCGGCGGTGATGCGGGCGTGCTTTTTGGTCATGGCAGGCGGGAATCATTCAGGCTGGTGGATGGGCACGGGCGCGATTGCGCACCGGGCTCAATTTTACGCACAGGTTCGATAACAGGTGCAAAGTCCAGAACTGAAGCGGACTTCCAGCCATTTTCGGCCTGGAAGGCGCGCCAGTACTTGAGTTTGCCGCTAGCCCGCGGCGGCCAACCCGGCGGGCGCCGCAAGCAAAATGGCCGGATCGTCGCGCAGCCGGATTCTGCTATCCTCGCCCGGGTCAACGATCAGCACGCAACATGAGCAAAAACCTTTACCAAATCATCGGTGTATCACGCGACGCCGCGCCCGAGGCGATCATCGCCGCCGCACAGTCGCGAATGGAAGCGCTCAAGCGCGCGCACCACAGCGGCGACCCGCAGGCGGCAACCGAATCGTTCGCGCTGAAGGAGGCGTTCAGCATCCTGCGCGATCCGGCCAAGCGCGCGGCCTACGACGCCCGGCTGGACGCGGCTGCCGCGGCGTCCGCACCGGCAGCCGATCCAGTATGGCGGCGCGAACATGAGCAACCGATGCCGCCCGGCGTGGCAGGCGACCTGGTGATCTACCGCGACGGCGAGGAGCCGGACGAGGACCCGTTCAAGAAGCTGGTGGCATTGGCCATCACTGCCTGCCTGATAGCGGCGTGGGTCGGGCAACGGGCCTACCGGGCGGAACTGAATCGGCTGGACCGCGCCACCGCCGATGCCGCGCACGCCTTTGACGCGCGTGGCTGGATTCGCACCCTGGGGCCGGCAAAAACGCTGGTGGCCGAAGATGACCGCGCGGCGGACGCGCCGAAGCCGTTCTCCCTGGAGGAATTCGAGCGCGAACAGGAACGCCGCGATGCGGACATGCGGCGCCGGATGGAACGCGAGCGTCGCGATTACAACGCCCAGCAGCAGCGCGAAGAACGCGACAACCAGCTGCGGCTGATGCGCGGCTACTGAGGTGCCACTGATGACCAAATTGCACTACGCCCTCTATGCCGTGCTGTTCACCATCGTCGCCCTGTTTGCCGGCTGGCAGGGCGGCACCGCGCTGGCGGCGCGGCAGCACAGCAGCCGGATGGACGATGCAGCGGCGCTGACCGCCCTGCTGGCTGAAACCGCCGACCGGCGCCAGGGACACATGGTCGATTCCGTCACCCGCATCGATCGCGTCATCGCCGAGGCTGATGTGCTGGCTTACCAGATCACCTGGCTGAACAGCGGCGACGAAAGCTCGCCCTTTCGCACCGGCAACCGGGCGCGCCAGTATCTGGTCGGGCGCATGTGCACCACGCCGGAAACCGCCTTTCTGTTGAGCAAGAATGTGAAGGTGCGGCTGGATTATCGCGACAGCAGCGGCAAGTCGCTGATGACGATTCCGATCGGCGCGGCCGATTGCGCCGGCGTGCGCTAGCGCGGCATTCCGGCCCGTCGTAACTCGCCACCGGCGCCCGTTCAGGACGCGGCGGTCAGCACCTCAAGCATCGCCGCTGTTTCCGCGTCGGGTGTGCCGTCGAATCTTGCCGGCCGGTATTTCATCTGGAAAGCCACCAGGCAATCGCGCGTGAGGTCATCGTATTCGCCGGTGACCGGCGTGGGAAAGCCGTGTCTGGCGAGCTTTTGCTGGAACCAGCCGATGTCCGGCAGTTGCGTTTCGAACTGCGGCTGGACTTGCGCCACCTGCATCGCGTCGGGCCAGATCACAAGGCCTTCGTCGGCCAGCCGCTTCCAGGGAAATTTCGGACCCGGATCCGGCTTGCGGTTGGGCGCGATGTCGCTGTGGGCGAGGACGCGATCGGGGCGGATCCGGTGCTCGGCGACGATCTTGCGGACCAGCGCCACCACCGCATCGATCTGCGCCGGCGGATAATCGAACCACACCCGCCCGCCCGGCGTGTCCTTGTAGCCGAGATTGACGATCTCGATGCCGATCGAGCTGGCATTGAGCGCCGTATAACCCTTCCAGTAGCTGACGCCGGCGTGATAGGCGCGGCGCGAATCCTCAACCAGCCGGTAGATGGTCGGCGGCGAATCCTGCACCAGGTAATGGCTGCTGACCGGCCCCTCGGTCAGCGTCTTCAATGAGCCGTTGAATCCGCCGGCGGTGAAGTGGATGATCAGGAACTGGACGCGGCTGTCCTGGCTGGCAGCGGTATAGGTGCGGTCGATGTATGGCGTGGCGCAGCCGCCAATCAACGCCAGGACAGCAAGCAGCAGGGGGTACAGCAGGCGATTCATCGGCAGGCAGGCTCGTCGGCAAAGGTCCAGGCCACGAGTATAGATTCGCCGGCCGGTTCGCGCATCAGCGCCAACCGGCGTGTCGGGCGCAGCCGGCTAGCGCGCGTCGTCAACCATGCGGATGGTCGCCGCCTCGACCTCCTCGGCGACCTGAAGCAGCAGCGGATCCTGAGAAAGCGAGGACAGCATGCCAACCGGCCGGATCAGGCCGATGCGCGTCTTGCCGTGCTCGGTGTAGACCGAAATGCGGCAAGGCAGCGCCATGTTGAGCCGCATGTCGGCGCTGAGCACCTTTGCCGCCTGCGCCGGGTTGCAGACTTCCAGCACCCGGCACTGCTCGGTGAACGCAACGCCCTTGCTGCGCAGCGTGTTGCCGAGATCGTGCACGTGCAGCACGCCAAATCCGTGATGCTTGACCGCCGCCTCGAGATCGGCTGCGGCCTGCTCGAATGATTTGCTGCTGTCCGCGATGTAATACATGGTTGTTTGCTCCGATTATTTGTCGTGCATGGCTTGGGTTATGCCGCTTTCGGCGGCGTCGAAACGTGACGACGAATCCACGCCACCAGGTCGCCGGCCGGCAACACGCCCGATAGACGGTCGACCTCGCGCCCGCCCTGGAACAGGATCAGGGTCGGGATGCTGCGAATTCCGTATTGCTGGCTGGCGCGCGGCGCGGCGTCGCTGTCGACCTTGACGAAGCGCACCTGCGGCAGTTGCGCCGCCGCGCGGGCAAACTGCGGCGCCATCATCTTGCACGGACCGCACCACTCGGCCCAGTAATCGGCGAACGCCGGCAATTGGGGGTGGGCGGGGAACTACGCCATTGCGGGATCACCACGCGCCACCGGCTCGGCGGCCATCAGCGGTGTCTTGCAGCGGCCGCACACCGGTCCCTGGGACAGGCGTTCGTCGGCGACGCGATTGGTGGTGCCGCACTGCGGGCAGGCGAGATGCATTTTGACTCCTCAGCAGCCCGGCTCGATGCCAGCCTTGCGCAACAGGGTTTCCATCAGGCACCACTTGGTCAGTCCGCTCTGAAACAGGTTGGCGCCGACGAAGGCCGTGAACGCCAGCCACCACTGGTTGACGAATATCGGGCTGCCGGGAATGCCCAGCGCCAGCGACAGCAGGATAAAAAGGCCGGCGACGATTCTGACGATGCGCCATGAGGTCATGATGTTTCTCCTTCAGGTTGGATGATGGCAGGGGTGCCCAGCCGTTTCCGGTAGGCGATGAAGTACAACAGCGGAATCACCACCAGCGTCAGCAGGGTGGAGACAAAAATGCCGAAGATCAGCGAAATGGCGAGCCCGTTGAAGATCGGG
>CAYQKN010000015.1:0-24954 GCA_964417885.1 uncultured Burkholderiales bacterium
CCATGTAGACCACGCATTCCATGCCGTAGCGCGCGCAGATGGTGGCGGTGGCCACGCCGTGCTGTCCCGCGCCGGTTTCGGCAATCACGCGCGGCTTGCCCATGCGGCGCGCCAGCAAGGCCTGGCCGACCGTGTTGTTCACCTTGTGCGCACCGGTGTGATTGAGGTCCTCGCGCTTGAGGTAGATCTGTGCTCCGCCCAGTTCCTTTGACAGCCGCTCGGCATGATAGATCGGGCTCGGGCGGCCGACGTAATGCTTCAGCACATGATGGAATTCGGCTATGAAGGCCGGGTCGGCTTTCGCTTTTTCGTATTCCAGATTCAGTTCCCGCAATGCCGCCTGCAACGTCTCCGCGACGAACACGCCGCCGTACTGCCCGAAATGACCGGTTGCATCCGGCAATGAATATTTTTCAGCCTGCGTCTGCATTTCTGACTGCCTCGATAAAGTGTTCGATCTGACGATGATCCTTGACGCCCTTCTGCAATTCGACGCCGCTGGATACATCGACCGCCCAGGGACGGATGGCGCGAATTGCCTGCTCCACGTTCGCCGCAGTCAAGCCACCTGACAGAACGATACGCGGGCACATCACGGCAGGGATCACACCCCAGTTGAATGATTCCCCGCTGCCGCCGTAGACGCCCGGCGCCAGCGTATCCAGGAGCAACATCCTTGCCGAGGGAAAATCCGCCTCGTATTTTAGCAAATCATCCGGCGCCGCCGTCGCCGGCACTCGCACTGCCTTTATATAAGGCATTGCAAACTGCGCGCAGTAGCGCGTGTCTTCGTCGCCGTGAAACTGCAGCAGGTCCGGCCGCACCGCGGCAACAACCTCTGCAACCCGGCCGACATCCTCGTTGACGAACAGGGCGACGATGGACACGAATGGCGGCAGGGCATTGCGTATCGCTTCCGCATGCGAAATATCAAGCGCCCGCGGGCTGGACGAATAGAACACCAGGCCGATCGCATCCGCGCCGGCACCGGCCGCTGCCAGCGCGTCCTCGACGCGGGTGATGCCGCAGATTTTGATTCGCGTTCGACGCATGGTCAGAAGGGAAGCCGGCCGCGCGTTGCAGGCAAGCCGAAGCTGCCATCGTACTCGATATCGGTAAGGTACAGCCCTTGCGCGGCAAATGTCGGCGCCGCCTGCGAACGGTCGCGCCCAGCCAGGATGCGCGCGAAATCATCCACCGAGTGCCGCCCGCAACCTACATAGACCAACCCGCCGACCAGATTGCGAATCATGTGATGAAGAAAGGCATTGGCACGAAACCGGAACAGAAGCAGGTGATCCCGGCGTTCGATGCCGGCTTCGTAAACGTGCCTGACCGGTGACTTGGCCTGGCACTCCGCCGCGCGGAATGCGGAAAAGTCATGTTCACCGACCACCAGCGCCGCCGCCTGCTTCATCGCCTCCAGATCAAGAGGCGCATGAAACCAGCCCGCTTGCTCCCGCAGGATCGCCGCATCCACCGCGTCATTGAGCAGCAGATAGCGATAGCTGCGGCTGATGGCGGAGAAGCGGGCATGAAACGACGGATCAACCCGCTTCGCCCAGAGCACGCGGATCGACGGTGGCAGGTGGGCGTTGACGCCCCGGACCCAGGCCACGTCAGCGCGCTCGATCGGGCAATCGAAATGCACCACCTGCAATGCGGCATGTACACCGGCGTCGGTGCGTCCGGCGCAGGTGATGGGCACCCGTTCGTCGTCACGGGCAAGAAATGCCCGCACCGCCTCCTCGACGCGGTCCTGAATGCCGCAGCCGGTCGGCTGCGACTGCCAGCCGCAAAAGCCGCCACCGTGGTATTCAAGACCGATCGCAATTCTCATGACGCCTCCGCAGGCGACGGGGGTGGAGACAAAAACAAAGGGGGCGCAGCATGCGCCCCCAAATGACAAACCATCGAAAAACTGTTACAGGCCGGCAATGATTTTTTTCGCTTCTTCCTGCTGAGCCGCTGAACCTTCGCGGGCAACTTCGTTGAGAATTTCCCGTGCGCCGTCGCTATCACCGATTTCAATGTAGGCCTTGGCCAATTCCAGCTTGGTCGAGACCGCGCTGGGGCCTTCCGCTGAACCGCCACCCGCAGCCGGCGCATCCAGGTCGAGGCTCAGGTCACCCAGGCTCAAGGATGCCGTCTTCTGGTGTTCCTGTGCGGTGGTGGCGATGGTCTTGGTGAAATCCTGCGCCGGCGCTGCCTTGGGTGCTTCCGGCACATCCAGTGAGAGATTCGACAGGTCAAAATCGAAACCCGACGATTCGGCCGCCGGTGCGGCGGCCGGTGCCGCCGGCATCGCCGGTGCGTCCAGCGCCAGGTCAAAATCGAGTCCGCCGCCGCTCGATGCGGCCGTCGGCGTACCCGCCGGCCGTGCGTCGGTATTCAGATCAAGATCGAAATCCATCGACGGCGCATCAGACTGGCCGGTTGTCGGCGACGTAACGTCGAAGGCCGAATTGGGCGCATTGGCCGACGACGAGTCGGTGAAGCCGAGGTCGAAGTCGACGTCAGGCGGCGCCTTCTCGCCCGCGTTGCTTGCCGCCATCGCCATGGTGCCGCCGGCCGCAAACGCACCGGTGGTTTCATAGGCCTGGCCGCTGCCGGCATAAAGTCCGTTCTGCGGGTCGATCGATGCGCCCATCGCCGCGACCTTGGCCCACATCGGATTGTCGCCACCGATGGTGTCCTTCAGTTCACGCGCCACATTTTCAAATGCCTGCACACTCTTGCGGGCGTGGTAGATCTCGAGCAGCTTCACGGTGATTTCGTGGCGGCTCTTGTCGCGCGACATCGCCTCCTTGAGAATTTCTTCCGCCTGCGCATCGCGGCCGTAGGCGATGTAGACCTCAGCTTCGGCAACCGGATCAACTTCATCGGTATCGATGCTGCCCGGCCCGGTCTTGTCGAAGTCGGTCAGGAACGAACTGTTGCCCGTATCAACCAGTCCGCCGCCACGATTACCCGTCACCGTATTAGGCTTCAGGTCGCTCGGCATGATCGACGAGGTCCGGCTCATGCTGGTGTTGCCGCCGTTTGGCGATTTCTTCTTGCGGCGCGACATGAACAGGAACAAGCCGCCCAGACCAAGCACTGACGCCAGGCCGCCGGCGGCAATCAGGCCGTACTCTTCCATGAAACTTGGCTCCGGCGGAGGCGGTGCCTTGACCGGCGTTTTGGGCGCGGCAGGCTTGGCGTCAACCTTCGGCGCAGGGGCCGGTGCCGGCTTTGCATCATCAACCTTCGGCGGCTCAACCTTGGCGTCCGCCGGTTTTGAATCCGCCGGTTTCACGTCGGCCGGCTTGATATCAGCCGGTTTGGCCGGCTCGACTTTTGGCGGCGGCGCCACTTGGGCGACCTTGGTATCCGCCGGTTTTGCCGGTTCCGCGGCCGGCTTGCCATCCTTGCCGGCGAGTCCCTTCAATTCCATCAACTTGCGCATGTCGGCAATCTGTTTTTCCAGATCAGCGACGCGTGAATTCGCCTCTTTCAGCGAATTTTGCGCAGCAATTTTTTCTTCCTTCAGGGCGTTGATCTGCTCCTGGACATTGCCGGTGCCAGCCGCACCGGCGCTGCCGGCCTTGCCAGTCGCACCATCGCTCTTGGCAATCTTCAACTGGTCCTTGGCCGCACCACTTGCCACTGGCGCATCCGGCTTGGCGACCGTGATTTTGCCACTGGCCTGGTTGGAGACCGCCGGCGCGGCCGCCGGCGCACTGGCAACGCTGCCCGCCAGTTGCTCGCGGTAGGCGTTCCAGCTTGCTACCTGGACCTTGATCTCGCTACGCGCCTCCTTGGCCTCGATCTTCGCGACGTCGTCGGCAGATGGCACTTTCAGGATCTGGCCGGTCCGCAGGCGATTCATGTTGTTGTCTACGAACGCCGCCTTGTTCTCGCGATACAGCGCCACCAGCATCTGCTCCAGCGACACGGCATCGGTCTTCATTTCCTGGGCGATCTTGTTGAGCGTATCACCACGCTTGACCGGGCCGTAGGTGTCGCCGCCGGATTCGGCTTTCGCCGACGGCGTGCCGCTGACCGGGCTCGCTACCGTCGCCGATGCAGTTGCGGACGACGTGGCGGCCGGCGCCTTGGCCGGCTCGGCTGCGGCTGCGCGTGCCGGCGCCACCGTCGCGACCACGGGCGGGGCGACACGGGCTTCGTTAAAGCCTGGCGGATCTAGAAGAATCGGGTACTCGCGCATCAGGCGACCGGCGGGCCAGCTCATTTCCACCAGCACATCGAGGAACGGTTCATTGATCGGCGCCGAGCTGGTAATGCGCAAAACCGGCTTGCCATCCTGGCGCCGTTCGACGGCAAAGCGCAGCTGGCGAAGCAGCGGCGAGTATTCAATCTTGGCGTCGTTGTACGACTCGGGGCTGGCGATACGGGCGGCGATCGACTCGAATTCACCCGGCTGCAGCGAGACCAGTTCGATTTCGGCCGACAGTGGCTGGCCCAGTGCGGAATTGACGGAGAGCTTACCCAGACCTGCTGCGTCGGCGGACAATGCCGACAACGCCAAGAGTGCTCCCCCCAAAGCCGCGACCAATTTTGTTTTCGGTGGACGGTTCATGCGTAACCCCAACCCTTCGAATTTTCGAGGACAAAGTAAAATAACATCAACGAGTTATTGTTTCAACTTTATTCGCTTTCTAGCATTAGAAGCGAAAGTTGACGATTTTTCAACCCGATTGTGCGGCGAAACTGCCGGGCGCGTACCGGTTGCCCGTCTAACGTATTGAAAGTTAACTTATTTTTCCAGAATAATACGCAGCATGCGGCGCAGCGGTTCGGCGGCTCCCCACAACAACTGGTCGCCAACCGTGAACGCGCTGAGATATTCCGGTCCCATCACCAGTTTGCGCAGGCGGCCAACCGGGATGTTCATGGTGCCGGTTACGGCAGCCGGCGTCAGTTCATGAATGCTGCGCTCGCGCTCATTGGCAACCAGGCGCACCCATTGATTGTCATTGGCAATCAGCTGTTCGATATCGGCAAGCGGAACATCGCGCTTGAGCTTGATGGTCAGCGCCTGGCTGTGGCAGCGCATCGCACCGACCCGGACACACAGACTGTCAATCGGCGTTGCCACTGATCCGAAACCCGGGCCGCGACCGAGGATCTTGTTGGTCTCGGCCATGCCCTTCCATTCTTCCAGCGACATGCCGGTATTCATGTCCTTGTCGATCCAGGGAATCAGATTGCCACCCAGGGGTACGCCAAAATGTTGCGTTTCTTTCGCGCTTAGTGCGTGCTGCTTTGCCAGCACCTTGCGGTCGATTTCCAGGATTGCCGAATGCGGGTCATCCAGCAACGCCTTGACTTCCGCATGCAGCGTTCCGTACTGGGTGAGCAATTCGCGCATATGTGCGGCACCGCCACCGGAAGCAGCCTGGTAGGTCATGCAGGTCATCCATTCGATCAGGTCGGCCTTGAATAGCCCGCCCAGCGCCATCAGCATGCAGCTTACGGTGCAATTGCCGCCGATGTAGTCCTTGATGCCCTTGGCCAGCGCATGGTTGATCACCGGCATGTTGACGGGGTCAAGAATGATGACGGCATCGTCCTTCATCCGCAGCGTTTTGGCGGCATCGATCCAGTAGCCTTTCCAGCCGCCGGCGCGCAACGCCGGGTAAATTTCGGTGGTGTAATCCCCGCCCTGACAGGTGATGATGACGTCCATCTGGCGCAGGTGTGAAACATCCTTCGCATCCTTCAGCAGCGCGCCTTGCGCCTCGGCCGGCGCTTGACCGCCGACATTCGAGGTGGTGAAAAAAAACGGTTCGATCAGTGCAAAATCCTGCTCCGCGCGCATGCGGTCCATCAGCACCGAACCGACCATTCCACGCCAACCTACCAGCCCGACTTTCAACATTGCCATGATGATCTTTCTCTACGCCTTCAGTCGATAATCGTTTGAAACACCAGCATCGAAGCGGCTTCCCGGCCATTTTGGGCCTGGAAGGCGCGCCGGTGCCCGAGTTTGCACCGCCTACAGCCCCGCCACCACGGCATCGCCCATTTCCCCGGTGCCGCAAACCGCTTCACCCTTGCCGGCAATATCGGCGGTGCGCAGGCCGCTACCGAGCGCCGTTCGCACCGCGTTCTCGATCCGCACGGCCACATCGGGCAGGTTGAAGGTATAGCGCATCATCATCGCCAGCG
Source organism: uncultured Burkholderiales bacterium (assembly GCA_964417885.1). Lineage (GTDB taxonomy): Bacteria > Pseudomonadota > Gammaproteobacteria > Burkholderiales > Usitatibacteraceae > UKL13-2. Next base: position 6,175 of record CAYQKN010000015.1, read on the forward strand.
ACAGGATTTGCGCCAGCGGGTTCGCCGCCCCTTTGCCGGCAATGTCCGGTGCCGAGCCGTGTATCGGTTCGTACAGGCCCTTGCCATTGGCGTCCAGCGACGCCGACGGCAACATGCCGATTGATCCGGTCAGCATCGAGGCTTCGTCCGACAGGATGTCGCCAAATATGTTTCCGCAAACCATTACATCGAAAAACTTGGGATTGCGCACCAGTTGCATGGCGGCGTTGTCCACCAGCATGTGGGTCAGTTCCACGTCCGGATATTCCGGCGCGATCTCGATGGCAATATCACGCCAAAGCTGCATCGCCTCCAGCACGTTCATCTTGTCGATCGAGCAAAGCCGCTTGCCACGCAGGCGAGCCGTCCTGAACCCGACGTGGATGATGCGGCGGATCTGTGCCTCGGTGTAATGCATGGTGTTGATGCCGATGCGGTTGCCCTTCTCGCCGGTGACGCTGCGCGGCTCGCCAAAATAGATATCGCCGGTCAGCTCGCGGATGATCATCAGATCGAGTCCGGCCACGATCTCTGCTTTCAACGACGACGCATTGGCCAGTTCCGGGAACACCGTGGCCGGACGAAGATTGGCAAAGAAATCGCATTCCTTGCGCAGCCCGAGAATGGCCTTTTCCGGTCTGTGTTCGCGCGGCAAGGCGTCATAGCGCGGTCCACCAACCGAACCGAACAGGACCGCGTCTGCATCCTGGGCAAGCTTCAGCGTTGCCGGCGGCAACGGATGACCGTGTGCGTCATACGCGGCACCGCCAACCAGCGCGGACTCGGTTTCTATTTTCAGACCGTCGCGGCGCAAGACGTCGACTACCTTCAGCGCTTCGGCCATGATTTCCGGGCCGATGCCATCGCCAGCCATGACTGCTATTTTCATATCGCTCTCTAGTTGAACAGCCAGGGTTCGCGAACAGCACGCGACGCTTCATAGGCGCGAATCTTGTCCGTGTGACGCATGGTCAGACCGATCTCGTCCCAGCCGTTGAGCAGGCTCTGCTTGCGGAAGTCCTCGACGTCGAATCGATAGGTCTCTGCGCCCGGCACCTCGACCACCTGACGTTCCAGGTCGATATTGATTTTCAGGCCTGGGGTCGCCGCCACGATATTGAACAGGTGATCGACTTCCATCTCGGACAGCGCAATCGGCAGCAGGCCGTTCTTGAAACAGTTGTTGAAGAAAATATCCGCGTACGACGGCGCGATGATCGCCTTGAAGCCGTACTGCTGCAGCGCCCAGGGCGCATGTTCGCGCGACGAGCCGCAGCCGAAATTTTTTCGCGCCAGCAGGATAGTCGCGCCGCGGTAACGCTCCTGGTTCAGCACGAAGTTCGGGTTGAGCGGCCGCCGGCTGTTGTCGACGCCAGGCTCGCCATGGTCAAGGTAGCGCCATTCGTCGAACAGGTTCGGGCCAAAGCCCGAGCGCTTGATCGACTTCAGGAACTGCTTGGGGATGATGGCGTCGGTATCGACGTTGGCGCGATCCAGCGGCGCCACCAGCCCGGCGTGCTGGCGAAATGCCTCCATCAGTTCTTGGCTTTCTCGGCGGCTTTCTCGATTGCTTCGCCACCTTTCTTGACATCCTTGCCGACGCCCTCGATGGTGTTGCAGCCGGCCACTGCCATGCACACTGCCAGCAACGAAATCAGTTTTTTCATCATTCTCTCCACGGTTAAAGTATTTGCCGAACGTCGGCGAATCGCCCGGCGATGGCGGCGGCGGCCGCCATTTCCGGACTGACCAGATGCGTACGCCCACCCGCCCCTTGCCGCCCTTCGAAGTTCCGGTTCGATGTCGACGCGCATCGCTCTCCCGGTGACAGGCGATCTTCATTCATGCCGAGGCACATCGAACAGCCGGGCTCGCGCCATTCAAAGCCGGCCGCGGTGAAAATGCGGTCCAGCCCCTCTGCCTCGGCCTGGCGCTTCACCAATCCGGAACCTGGCACCACCATCGCCAGCTTCACGTTGGCGGCAATATGCCGGCCCTGGACAACGCCGGCCGCCGCGCGCAGGTCTTCAATGCGCGAGTTGGTGCAGCTGCCGATAAACACCTTGTCAATGCTGACCTCATTCATCGGCGTACCGGGATTGAGCCCCATGTACTGCAGCGCCCGTTCCATGGCCTCGCGCTTGACGGGGTCAGTTTCGCGCGCCGGCTCGGGCACCCTGCCGTCGATACCGGTAACCATTTCCGGTGACGTTCCCCAGGTTACCTGCGGCGCGATATGCGCCGCATCCAGCTCCACCACACGATCGAAACGCGCGCCATCATCCGACCTGAGCGTTCGCCAGTAGGCGGCCGCGCGGTCAAACAGTTCACCCTTGGGTGAAAACGGCCGGCCACGCAGATATTCGATCGTCTTGTCATCGACCGCCACCATGCCGGCGCGCGCGCCCGCCTCGATCGCCATGTTGCAGACGGTCATGCGGCCTTCCATCGACAGAGAACGTATCGCCGAGCCGGCAAATTCAATCGCATAGCCGGTGCCGCCGGCGGTACCGATCCTGCCGATTATCGCCAGCACGATGTCCTTGGCCGTCACGCCGCGCCCTGCCCTGCCTTCGACGCGTATCAGCAGGGATCTGGATTTCTTTGCCATCAGGCACTGGGTGGCCATGACATGCTCGACCTCGCTGGTGCCGATGCCGAATGCCAGGGCGGCAAACGCGCCGTGGGTCGACGTATGCGAGTCACCGCAGACCACCGTCATCCCGGGAAGCGTGGCGCCCTGCTCCGGGCCGATGACGTGGACGATGCCCTGCCGCGCGTCATTCATGCCGAAATAGTCCTGCACGCCGAAGCGGGCAATGTTCTGGTCCAGCGTTTCGACCTGCAGGCGCGAAATCGGATCGGCAATACCTTCCAGCCGCGACGTGGTCGGGACATTATGGTCGGCGGTGGCAACGATGGACTTCAGGCGCCACGGCTTGCGGCCGTGAATTTCCAGACCCTCGAAAGCCTGCGGGCTGGTCACCTCGTGCACCAGGTGGCGATCAATGTAAATCAGCGCCGTGCCATCGGCCTCATGGTGCACCAGGTGGGCATCCCAGAGTTTGTCGTAGAGCGTTTGCGCCATGAAGAAAGGTGTCCGGCAATCGGGAAGTGGAACCGCTGATTATACAATCGGCACCGCTTTTGTGCGCCGCACCAATAGTTGCCGGCGGCGTTTTCAGCCGCCGCCCGTGTGATAGCTGCCGATCGGCCGCATCCAGCGCCAGGACACCCAGCCACCCGCCAGCGCCAGACCTGCCATCAGGGTAAAGGTCCATGCCGGTCCAACCGCACCCCAGGCAAATCCGGCACCGACCCCGCCGACCGCACCGCCGAGCCCGAATGAAAAACTGGTGTACAACGCCTGTCCGCGGGTTGCAAACTGGCCGGGGAAAAGTCGATGCAGCATCGACATGGCGGCCGCATGCCAGGTGCCAAAGGTAAAGGCGTGCATGGTTTGCGCCAGCGCCTGCACGCCGTACCACTCCGGAAACCAGCCGACCAGCATGAAGCGTAGCACGGTCGCGCCGTAGCTGAACGAGAACATCTCGAATGGCGTGAATCGCGCCTGCAGCCATGGCAGGCTGACAAAGATGCCAATCTCGGCAATCACCCCCAGCGACCAGAGCACACCCACCGCCGATTTGCTGTGGCCGCTGTCCACCATGTAGATGGAATAAAACACAAACGTTGCGCTCTGCGCCGCCATCATCAGGAAACAGGCAGCGAACAACGCGGTTACCGGCGGCTGGCGCAGGATCGGCCAGATCGGCCCAGCCGCCGCCGCCGCTGGCAATGGCGCCCTCCTGTCGGCAACCAGATACGCCGATGCGGTGGAGGCCGCCAGCAAACCCAGGATGATCCACACCAGGCTGCCGACCGCGAGGTGATCCAGCGCGCTTCCGGCCGCCAGCACCGCGACAATGAACCCGACCGAACCCCAGAGCCGGATGCGCGCATAGCGGCCGGCGTCGCCGTCGGCGGCACCAATCACGATTGCCTCAAACAGCGGCAGCCCGGCGGACCAGAAGGTGAACATCAGCGCAGAGATCACCAGCATCGGCAGGTAACTGTCGAACAGCAGCAGCAGTGCAAACAGCATCGTTGCCAGCAGCAGGGTGGCGCGGATCACCGGCAACCGGCGGCGCAACCGGTCAGCCACCCAGCCCCACAAAAACGGACTGGCTATCCTCACAAACTGTTGCAGCGAAAGCAGCAGCGCAATCTGCGCAGCGGCAAAGCCGAGCGCTTGCAGGTAAAGCGCAAAATAGGTACCGAACACGCCAACGAAGGCGAAGTACCAGAAGTAAAAGTTGGCCAGTGGCAGCGATTGCGGCGCCGGCCGGTCAATTCCGGTCAAGGTGATCGATCCGGAGGTTGGTCGAGGTACCTAATGCGCGATTTGCAGCGACAGATAGGTGCCGCCCTGATTTTTCTTGTCGGCGATTTGCCCCATGCCGACCCGCGCCAGGGCAACCGCGACCCGCTTGGATGGAAACCATGCGACAAAAAAATCGTAGGCATTGTCCTCGCGAAACACGCTGAGGTTGTCCGGCTTGAAACGGTATTCGACCCCGAGCGCCAGGTTATCGCGCGGCAGCACCACCAGCGACACCTCCAGCTGCGGCTGGTAGCGGTCGTGCCGGTCGCCACCGAAACCAAGCAATCCCAGCTGGTTGGCACGGGTGGCGCGCAGGGTGGCGTTGGCCAGCAGATTCTGTCCAAACGCGCCGGCCAGGTACAGCTTGCTGGCGGCAAGGTAGAAATCGAGGTCGCTGTCACGCCTGGCGCCCAGCGCCGACGGCACCAACATGTCGCGATTCTTCTTGTACTGCACACCGGCGGACAGCTGCGGCAGCCAGGTGTCCTGGTCCGCAATCGCGTCGCCGGTTAGCCTGACTTTTGCACCCGCCACATCCTGGCGAATGGACTGTCCGGGAACGGTGGTGCCGAGATTGAACAGCTGGCGCGACAGCGACAACTCGACCCGGTCATGAATACCCACGGCAACGCCGGTGCTGCGCAGGCGAAAATCATCCAATTCAAGACGGGTATGAAACGCCGTCACCCCGATCTGGTCGCGCGTGCCATAGCCGGCAATCAGGGCCCACGGCACCAGCCCGCCGCCACCGGCACCTTCCACCTGGCTGACACCCCCGGTAGCCAGCAGGCGGTCGCCCGCTTCGGCCGGGACGGTTGCGCCCAGGCTGAACAGGCCGATCCATAGCCATCGATTGAGCACGCTGCTTTCCCTATTCATCATGTCCCGCTTTTGCCACCTGCCGGTCAATCAAGGCCAGCGCGCCACGCCGGCCGGCCGGGTGTGAAACCTTTCTCCACGGCCGCAGTCAGGCATTTGCCTGGTGCATGTTAAGCTGTTTTTCGCTTGAAATTGATCACTGAGACGAGTCCGAGAATGCTGACCACCGCGAAACACTTTCGTTCACTTGCCATCGCAACGGCGATGCTGGCGGCCATGGTCGTGCTGGATGCTGGTGCGGCAACGCTCTACGAACGCCTCGGCGGCAACAAGATCATCGAGCAGGTGGTCAGCGACACCATCGACCGTACCGCCAGCGACCCGGTCACGCGACGCTCGTTTGACAAGGTCAACCTGGCAAACGTCAAGAAGAAAGTTGTCGAACAAATTTGCGAGCTGGCCAACGGGCCGTGCAAGTACAGCGGTGACAGCATGAAGCTGTCGCACCAGGGGCTGGAAATACGTGAAGCCGAGTTCTATGGCATGGTGCAGCACTTGCGCGACGCGCTCGACCGGGCCGGCGTGCAGCAAAGCGCCAAGAATGAGCTGTTGAAGTTGCTTGCGCCGATGAAGCGCGACATCGTCACCCGCTAATCCGATGCAACGAAACCCGCGTAGCAATGGCATGAACATTCAAAACAGACTTGTTGTCACGCTTTGGCTGGCAGTTTTCACCCTGCCGTCCGCCGCCCATGCTGCCCAGCTGACGGCTCAGGTGGTCGACCCTGCCGGGCAGGCCGTCGCCAACGCCGTGGTTCATGCCACGCTGCTTTCCGGCACCGCGCCGGTCCGGCCCAAGAAAGAAATTTCGGTCGAGCAGATCAACAAGGAGTTTGTGCCGCTGGTCAGCGTGGCGCAGACCGGTACCCTGGTCAACTTCCCGAACCGGGACCAGATACGGCACCACGTCTATTCCTTTTCGCCGGCGAAAACGTTTGAAATCAAGCTTTATTCTGGCGTGCCGGCGAAGCCGGTGCTGTTCGACAAGCCGGGCGAAGTGGTACTGGGCTGCAACATCCACGACACCATGCTGGCCTACGTGCTGATCGTCGATACACCCTTCTTCTCCAAGACCGACAAGCAGGGCAAAGTCGCGCTGGACACGCTGCCGGCCGGCGAATACGAGGTGCAGGTGTGGTACCCGGGCGGCGGATCCGCACCGGCACCACAGAAAATCCGGCTGGGTGCTGCCGACACCAGCGACCTCAAGTTCGTGTTTTCCTTGCGGCCGCAGTCGGGCCGACCAGTCGCCGGTAAATGACGCGTTCGATCCCGCGGGCGAAAAGCCTCGAAAGCCGGATCACCGCATTCTTCGTTGTTCTGTTGCTGGCGGTGCAGCTGGCCGGACTGATCTCCATCCGTTACGCAATCGACCAGAACGCACGTGCCATCCTGCGGGACGAGCTGAATGTCGGTGTCCGGGTGTTCAGGCGTTTGCTCGAGCAGAACAGCCAGCAACTGGTCGAGGCCACCGCCGTACTGACCTACGATTACGGCTTTCGCGAAGCGGTGGCGATGCAGGATCGCGACACCATCCTGTCGGTACTTGCCAACCACAGTGCGCGCATCAAGGCATCGGGCATGGCGCTGGTCAACATGCAAAACACGGTAATCGCCGATACCCTGCAGACTGGCGCCATCGGCAAGCCGTTCGCCTTCCCAGAATTGATTGCCAATGCCACCGAGCAGCGCCGCTCCTCCGCCATACGGTTGGTCGGCGGCACCATCTACCAGATCGTCGTGGTGCCGGTGCTGGCGCCATTGCCCATTGCCTGGGTGGCGATGTCGTTCGTCATCGACAACACCGTTGCCAATGACCTGAAACGCATCACCGGCCTCGATGTGACCTTCATTGGCCGCACCGGCAGCGGCAACAGCAGAATTCTGGCCTCGACCGTCGACGGCCCGCTGCAGCAGGCATTGCAGCTGGACCTGCCGGACATATCCCGCCAGCCCGAGACGCGCGGCACGCGCGTGCTCGGTGGCGAGGAATTCGAAGTGCTCAGCACCACCATCGAACGCTACGACAACACCCGCATTCTCGCGCTGCTGCAACGCTCGATGCGCGAAGGCCTGCGTCCCTATGACAGCCTGCAGGTCGCACTGTTGTTCCTGGCCGCCGTCAGCCTGGTGATCAGCCTGCTCGGCAGCATGCGCATCGCACGTCGCATCACCAGGCCAGTACGGGCGCTGGCCGAAGCGGCGAAGCGCGTGGAAAGCGGTGACTATCGTGGCGTCGCCGGGGTTGCAGCCATGCCGCAGGACGAGATCGGTGCGCTGGCCACGGCATTCAATAACATGTCGCACGGCCTGTCCGAGCGCGACCGGATGCGCGACGTACTCGGCAAGGTGGCGTCGCCGGCCGTGGCGGAGCGCCTGCTGGAACAGCAGATCGAGCTCGGTGGCGAGGAGCGCCGCGTAACGGTGATGTTTGCCGACATCCGCAATTTCACCGGACTGTGCGAGAGCCTCACGCCGCACCAGAGCCTCGGCCTGCTGAACCGGTACCTTGACTGCATCAATCGCGTCATCGACAGCCATGACGGCATCATCGACAAGTACACCGGCGACGGCGTGATGGCGTTGTTTGGCGCGCCGATCTCGCGCAGCGATGATGCGGAGCGCGCGATTTCGGCCGCGCTCGACATCGTCGCCCGCATCCGCCAGCTCAGCGTCGATTTGCAGTCGGAAGGACTGCCCCACCCCGCCATCGGTATCGGCATCAACACCGCCAACGTGATTGCCGGCAACGTCGGCACGCCGTCACGGTTCAACTACACCGTGCTCGGCGACGGCGTGAACCTGGCCGCACGACTGGAAAGCCTGACCAAGCGATACCAGGTCGCACTGGTGGTCGGTCCGGAAACGCGCGAGCTGGTGCCGAAACTGGTCTATCGCGAACTTGACAAGGTGCGGGTACGCGGCAAGTCGGTCGCGGTGCGCGTCTTTGAGCCGCTCGGCCATGAAGGCGATCTGTCGCCAGAACAACTGTTGCTGCTTGACCGCTACCACCAGGCTCTGCGTGCATTCCGCGACCGCGACTGGCAGCTTGCACGCAGCGAATTCGCGATCCTGCAGAAACATCCCGACTATGCGGTGCTGGGAAAAATCCACCTTGGCTACATCGACCAGCAGGAAGCCTTGCCGCCCGATCCCGACTGGGACGGCGCATTCACGCTGTATGACAAGTAGCGGCTAGGCCTCGGACGCTTCGTGGTCAACCGATGTGGATGCGCCGCCCGCATCCGCGGCCGGCACCATGCCGGCCGGTACAGAAGCGGCAATGCGCGGCGTTGCGCACGCCACATCGCCATTCTGTGCCCGGTGCACCAGCGCACAATCTATCAGCACCAGCGCCAGCAGCGCTTCGGCGATCGGGGTCGCACGGATGCCGACACAGGGATCATGTCGGCCATGGGTGTTGATCACCACCGCATTGCCGGACCTGTCGATGGTGTGCCGGTCCAGCCGGATCGACGAGGTCGGCTTGATGGCGATTGACACCAGGACATCCTGTCCGGTGGAGATGCCGCCAAGCACACCGCCCGCATTGTTCGAGCGGAACCCCTGCGGCGACATTTCGTCAGAGTGGGCGGTGCCGGCCTGCTCGACACTGGCAAAGCCGGCGCCGATCTCGACCCCCTTGACCGCATTGAGCCCCATCATGGCGTGGGCAATGAGCGCGTCAAGACGGTCATAAACCGGGTCGCCCCAGCCGACCGGCACGCCGCTGGCCACGACATTGATGCGCGCGCCGCAGCTTTCGCCGGACTTTCGCAGCTTGTCCATGTAGGCTTCAAGTTGCGGCACGCTATCCGCATCGGCGGAAAAAAACGGGTTGTCGTACACCCCCTCCCAGCTGCGGAAGGCGATCGGCACCGTTCCCAGCTGCGCCAGATAGCCGCGCACCTTAACGCCGTAGCGTTCAGCGAGCCATTTCCTGGCAATGGCGCCGGCCGCCACGGTCGGCGCCGTGAGACGTGCCGACGAGCGTCCGCCGCCGCGATGGTCGCGAATGCCGTATTTCTGCAGATAGGTGTAGTCGGCGTGGCCGGGACGAAAACTGTCGGCGATATTGCCGTAATCCCTGCTGCGCTGATCCTCGTTGCGGATCAGCAGCGCGATCGGCGCACCGGTTGTCCTGCCCTCGAAAATGCCGGACAGGATTTCCACCCGGTCGTCCTCGCGGCGCTGCGTCACGTGGCGTGATGTGCCGGGCTTGCGCCGGTCCAGATCAACCTGGATATCGTCCGCCGACAACGCCAAGCCGGGCGGACAGCCGTCCACCACGCAGCCGATCGCCGGGCCATGCGATTCGCCGAAATTGGTGACGGTAAACAGTTTTCCTAGTGTGCTGCCGGACATGTGCTTGAACGTGAAAACTCGACGCGCCGAGTCTATCATGGGGCGCACAGCCTACCTCCCGTCGCGGCCGTCTATGCAATAATCCAGCCCATGAAAACCATCCCTCTCCCCCTCCTCTGCGCGCTGGCATTTGCTGCCACCGGCGCAATTGCCAACGACACCGAGCTGCTGCGCTGCGGCGGCATGGCGGATGCCACCGCACGCCTGGCCTGCTACGACGCGCTGACACGTTCTGTGCGGGACGGCAAGGCGACCGTAGCCAGACCGGCACCGGCAGCCACTGCACCGGCGGCCGCCGCGGCGGCCAACGCCGCGCTACCGAAACAGACGACACAGCAATTTGGCCTCGAGCAGCGCCCCACCAAGGAAGAACTCGATGCCATCAACAGCGAAATCGTTGGCCCGTTCGACAGCTGGGAAGCCAATACGCGGATTACGCTGGCCAATGGGCAGGTATGGCAGATCGCAGATGGCAGCGGCCGCTACATCAGCCTGAAAAGCCAGAAGGTGCGCATCCGCCGCGGCCTGCTCGGCGCGTTCTACATCGAGTTCGACGGACCCAATCATTCGCCCCGGGTGCGCCGGGTTCAGTAGGCTGGTGGAGGCTGCGGCTGACAACTGCTGGCAGCTGCCGCCGCTGGGCGAGGTACTGGCGATGGCCGACGCGCGCGGCATCGCGTTGCCGCCGGGAAACGTCCGTGTTGGCGCGTTCGGCGATTCGGCAGCCCTTTCAGAACAGCTGTTGGCCCTGATCCGGGCCGGCCGGAAGCGTGGCGGTGCCAGCCTGGCCTGGTCGTACGCGTTCGCGAACGAGACGTTGCCTGCGGTGGGCGACATTGAAATCGTGCTGGACCATTGCAACCGGCTCGCGTTGATCACGCGCAACCTGCAGGTTGAGGTGGTGCCGTTTTCGGCGGTCGGCGCCGACTTTGCCGCTGTCGAAGGCGAAGGCGACGGTTCACTGGCGTATTGGCAACGCGAGCACTGGCGTTACTTCACGCGCGAGTGCCGGCGCATTGGTCGCCGGCCGGAACAGTCGATGCCGGTGGTATGCGAGCGCTTCGAACTGCTGCACGATCTCGCAGCGATGGATTTGACTCAGTTCAAATCGAAAGCCACATGACAATCTCCAGCACTGGCGCGGCTTTCGGGGCAAAACTCCCCTGAAAGCCGCGCCAGTGCTGGAGATTATTTCTTCGCACCGTCTCTGCGCGATCAACCCGGCGCCACGGCACGCAGCCTGTGCTATTTCAGGGTCCGGTGGGTCAGCGCCGGCAGGCTCTTGCGAATCGTCTTCTGGTATTGGGGATTGATGCCGGCGACCACCACGCCCGAGCCGCGCGGCAGGTGATCGAGTACGACGCCCCATGGATCGACAATCATCGAGTCACCGTGTGTTTCGCGGCCGTTGACGTGAAAGCCGCCCTGCGCGGGAGCGATGACGTAGGCCAGATTCTCGATTGCGCGCGCGCGCACCAGGGTCTCCCAGTGCGCTTTGCCGGTGGTCGCGGTAAAGGCGGACGGCACCACAATGATGTCGACATCGCCCATCGCCCGGTAGAGCTCCGGAAACCGCAGGTCGTAGCAGATGGACAGGCCAATGCGTCCATACGGGGACTCCACCACCACCACCTTGTCGCCTGGCTCGATGGTGCGTTCCTCGGAAAAATTCTCCGATCCGAGCGCCAGGTTGAACAGGTGAATTTTGTCGTAGCGGGCAACCTGCTTGCCGTCCTTGTCGAACACCAGGCAGGTATTGCGCACCTTGTGCGGCACGCTTGATTCCATCGGGATCGAGCCGCCGATCAGCCAGATACGATGCTTGGCCGCGGTATCCGACAGCCATTGCTGGATTGGGCCATCGCCGGGCTTCTCGCGCACCGCCACCTTGTCGGTCTCGGTCAACCCCATGATGGCGAAATACTCCGGCAGTGCAACGATGCGCACGCCAATGCTGCACGCCATGTCGATCAGCCGCCCGGCTTCCTCGAGATTAGCCTGGACCTTTGGCCCGCTGGCCATCTGGATTGCCGCAACGCGATAAAACGACTGTGTGGACTGGTGCGCTTTCATCAGCGCATCGGGAATCTGGGCGGTATTCCGGGTGATGATCATGGCGGTTACTTTGCAGGCTCAGCCTTCGGCCCGGCTGCGGGAGTTGGCGGTGGCGTGGATGTCGCCGGAGCGGTCGCCTTGGCAGGCTGCGTCTGCTTGATTTTCTCCACATGCGGATTATCCCATGATCCCGTGACCGCATAGTCGAAGGTATTCACGCCCTGCAGCATTTTTTGCGCCAGCAGGACGCCGGCGCCCACCGCCGGGGTCAGCAGCACCGCGGCGCCTATCGCCACGCCTTCGCCGAGCGACGGCACCACCGTCATCACCAGGTTCTGTTTCTCGGCCGGCAGGGAAATGTCGCCGACCATGCGGATGTCGGCGGCCGGGCCCTTGATTTCAAAATTCTCGGTAAACATGATGCCGTTGTTGATCCGGATGTCGCCTTCAATGCGATCGAACGCGAAACCCTCGGAAAAAATGTCGCGGAAATCGAGCGTGATGCGGCGCGGCAGCGATTGCAGGCTGATCAGTCCCAGCAGCTTGCCGGCGCCGGGCTCGATCTTCGAGAACCGGCCATTGGCGGCGCTGACCCGGAAACTGCCCGACAGGCTGGGCGCGTTGTACTGGTAGGCGTGTCCCGGCCACGACAGCTGACCTTCCAGCTTGCCGCGCCCACCCTTGACGTAATCGCCGTAGCCGAACTGGTCGAAGGTGGCGTTCAGGTTGGTGGTATCGAGCCTGACGTTCATATTGGTGCGCGAGCGTCCGTCGGGCTTCTGCGGATCACCGTAGCGTTGCCACAGACCGTCGGTTTCAAGTTTCAGGTGGCCATTGGTGATGTTGAGCTGGTCAATTTTCCAGTTGGCGCCCTGCGGCGTCGCGCGCAGTTCCAGCCGGCCAAGTTCCCGGTCCTTGAAGGTGAATTTGTCGGCGACGATATCGAGCGCCGGCAGGTCGGCCTCGCGTACCGGGTCGACCGTTGGCGCAGGCGCGGCGCCGGCCGCAGGCGGCGCCTCGTCGGCCAGGACAAATCGCAATAGCCGCGCTCGCACCAGCCCGCGATCACTGAACGCCGCCGGCCGCCAGGTGAAATCGCCGCTGGCTTCCATGCTGTCCACCGTCATGCGCCAGCCCTCGGCGCCGTGACGCCCCTTGAGGGTCATGGCCTTGAACGGACGCCCGTATGCCAGCAGGCCTCCAAGCCGGAAGTCGAAGCCGGCAATCGGCGAATTGCCGTTATCCGTGTCCGCCGCCGCGGGCGCGGACGCGGGCGCCGGGTAGAACGTGTCGATGGCGCCGCGCCACGCATCGAAGTCGAGCCGCGGCAGGGAACCGGCGAGCCACATGCCTTCCGGAATCGCCGCTTCGCTTACCGCGTCGGCGACGCTGGCCACACCACCATGGAAGCCCCTGGGAGATCCGTTGGCGTCAAAACTGCGCTGGAAGCGGGCGGTGACGCGCGATTCCGGGCTGTCGATGGCCTGGGCCGCTCCCTGGGTGTTGCCGGCCAGCATGACGCGGATCTTCTCCGCGGGCTGGCCGGTCTGGCTGAACTGCACCTTGAGACGGCGCGACTCATCGGCGCGAATCGACAGTGGTGGCGGCAGAGCGGAGGTAATGCCGGTAAGGCCGGACTCGATCGTCACATCGGTATTGCCACCCCTGGTCAGGATGCGACCGGTGAAGTCGGCCGACCCACGCACCTGCTGCGGCATGCGAAACGGCAGCACGTCGGCGAGCTGGGCAACGTCGGCGCGGGCATTGAAGTCAATTGTCACGCCCGCTTCGCCTTCGCCGGCGATGCTGATCGCCATCGGGTTGCCAAACGCCGTGCCGGCCAGCGCATTGCTGCGCACCATCGCCTCGCTGAACGCGATATTGCCGCTGATTGCCGAGATCTCCGGCCCGAAAGTGAGCTTGGCGTGGCCGCGTGAAAACGCGTACTTGCCACCGATCCGGGTTTTGAAACGGGTGTGATCGTACTCACCCAGCGGAATTTTCAGTGACAGCTGCAATTTTCCCGGCCCGTCCAGTGCGACAAACCGGGTAAAGCCGCCTACTGTATTGATTAGCGGACTTTCCTTCAGGTAACGCGTGACTTCCTCCGCCCTCGCATCGACCGAGCCGTCGATGCCAAGCATGGCCGGGCTGGCGGAAAAATCGTCGACGGTAATGGTGGTCCGGTTCAGTGGCGCGCTGAAAAAACGCGCCGTGTCCAGCCGCGCCTCGAAGCGCGTGTTCTCGAACACCAGTTCGCCGGCAGCGTCGTTGGCGATCGGCCAGCCATCAAGATAGCGATAGTCGATGCCCTTGACCTGCGCGTCGATGCGAAAAGTGCCGCCGTTGCCGTCGCGATACGGAAAATCATAAATGGCGCCCTTCCAGACGATGTCCGCCTTGGTGATCTCGCCGTCGCGAACCGCCCACTCAAGATATTCGCGCGTCTTCGCGCCGCCGTTCGGCAGGTAATTGGGCATGGTCGTCGCCTTGAGGCCGGTGATGCGCGCCTTCAGGTCAAGCGAACCGGGCCCTTTCTCCTCGGCCGCCCGTGCGCCGCCGGCACGCTGGCGCCAGTAGCGGCCGTCAAGTTCGCCGTTCAGGTCGTCGTTGGCAAAGCGCGCGCCGCTGACCGTCACTTCAAACGTATCCGGCGTCACCTGCCAGCTGCCGCCGCTGTCGAACTGCGTAAACTGCAGCGGCGCGCGCATGATGCGCGGCACATCGATCTGCAGGTTCTTCGATGCCACCACAAACTTGCCGCCGCGGTCATTCCCTTCAACCGTGCCGGTGAATCCGCTTACGCCGGGTATCGCCTCGCTGGCATTGCTGCCAAAATCGCTCAGCTTGCCGTTGACCTGGTACGTCAGAGGCCGGTCCAGGTAGCCGGTCCACGCAAACCGCGATTGATGCACCATGCCACGCAGCGCAAACCGCTCGCCCAGCACACGCATGTCCTTGCCGATCGGAAAAAACTGCACCAGCGCGCTCATTGCCTTGAGATCGATGCCACTCGCGGTGATCTCGCCATGGGCAGCGGCCGGGTCGGCCTGGTTCTCCAGCGTCAGGGAAAAATCCGCCGGCGGCGACACCACGCCGTCGCGGGTGCGAAACTCCAGCGCCTTGCTGCTGATGGTGAACCCGGCCTGGCTGGCGCGATATTCGATGCGCCCCGCCAGTTTGGCGATCTGCAGCGGCGCCACATCTTCGGCCAGTTGCACACGGGTATTGACCAGGTGCAGATCGGCGGTAATCGCGCGCACCGGATTGAACGCCAGCTGGGCGCGATTGGAAAGCCCCGCTGGCGGCGCGACGCTGCTGTCAACATCGACCCAGGCGCGCACATTGCCGAATCCGGACTGCAGTGGATCCGGCACCGTAAGATGCTGCCGCAATTCATTCAGGCTGGCATCGGTGGCGGCCAGGTAGGCCGACCCGGCCAGCTTCCAGCGCCCCTCTTCGCTGCGCAGGTTGAACTGGCCGCGCAGCTCGATCCGCCTGGCCAGCGATTTCGGCGGCGTGGCGACAAAACCGATCGCGTGGCCACTGTGCAATTTTTCCAGGGAAAGCCCGACATCGGTGAATTTGAGCGTGTCAGCCGGCGTCAGCGCATCGTGCCAGGTCAGAGAGGCATGATGAATCGACAGGCCCGGCTGCTCCAGCAGGGCGCGCAGGAAGGTGCCCTCGTCCTCGACCGTCTGCGGCTTGTTGATCGGATACCCGGCGAAATAGATCAGGCCGTCGGCTTCGCGCGACAGCACCAGTTCCGGGCCCATGAGGCGCATATCGGCGATGCGCACCTGGCCGACCAGCAGCGACCACCAGGAAAGCGATGCGCGCAACTCGGGCAGCCGCAGCGCTTCCTCGCCGGCCGCGCGCCGCGTCGACGTGGAATCCGCCTGCTCGCGAAACACCACCTGTTCCAGCTCGATGTAAGGACGAAATCCGGCCCAGCCACCGCGGATTGCCCGCGCCGACACGTCCATGCCGGTCGTCGTCGCCACCTTGCTGATGATGTCGTTCTGGTAGCGCTCGATATTTGGCATCACGGCGTATTTGACCGCCAGCACCACCAGCAGCAGCAGGATGCCGGCCGCGATCACGGTCCACGTGACGGCCCTGGTGCAGAATTTCCCGAGATTGAGTGCTGCTGTTCTGATTTTGTACTTCCTGGATGCTGCGATGATCGCGGGCAAAGACGACCAGTGCCTGCTGCCGACGCAGGCGCGGCGCGCCGCTGCTGCCGTGCTATTTTAACGGTGCCCGCGCGGTTCGCGACGACAAAGCACTTTCCATGACCCTGCCCCCCGCTCCCTCCGACCAGTTCGACAGCCAGCTGGCCAAAACGTTTCGCGCCTCGCGCTACGCGGAACGTGCCTGCCAGGCGCACCCCGGACTAGTTGATCATCTGCGGCGATCACACGCCGAACCCCTGTCGGCGGCAAGCCAGCTGGCGTGGCTGGAT
The DNA here is from genome assembly GCA_964417885.1 of uncultured Burkholderiales bacterium. Taxonomy (GTDB): domain Bacteria; phylum Pseudomonadota; class Gammaproteobacteria; order Burkholderiales; family Usitatibacteraceae; genus UKL13-2. The sequence continues at coordinate 22,323 of CAYQKN010000015.1, forward strand.
GGACCAGCAGCCGGCGCCGGCGAGATGGAATTCCACGCCGCCCTGCGCGGGTTGCGCCGATACACGATGGTCCACACCATTTTTCGCGACATCAATGGGCTGGCCGACCTGTCCGAAGTGGTCGAGACAGTATCGACGCTGGCCGATGTCACCGTCGCCGCCAGCCAGCGGTTTCATGCCCGCGGCGTCGCCGAGCGATTTGCCGTCGCACAGCCGGATACCGATGCGGCAACGATGCTGGTGGTGGGCATGGGCAAGCTCGGCGGTCGCGAACTCAATGTTTCTTCAGACATTGACCTGATCTTCGTCCATCCAGAGGACGGTGATGCCAGTGCCAGCCGTTCCTGGCACGAATTTCACACCGAACTGGGCAAGCGTGTCATCCGTGCGCTCGACCAGCTGGACGAAAATGGTTTTGTATTCCGCGTCGACATGCGGCTGCGACCGTTCGGCGCCAGCGGCCCGCTGGTCTGCAGCCTGGCCTCCCTGGAGAATTATTTTGTCACCCAGGCCAGGCCATGGGAGCGCTATGCCTGGCTCAAGGCAAGGGCGCTGACCGGTGGCGCCCCCGGCGTCGCCGCACTGGAAGCGCTGGTGAAGCCATTCGTCTACCGGCGCTACAACGACTATGCCGCGATCGAGGAGATGCGCGACCTGCACGGCCAGATTCGCGCCGACGCCACCAAGCGCAACCGGCTCGACGACATCAAGGTCGGGGTCGGCGGCATTCGCGAAGTCGAGTTTGTCGCCCAGCTGTTCCAGTTGATCCGCGGCGGACGCGAAGCCGGGCTGCAGACGCGCTCGACCCGCCGGGCGCTGGCACAGCTGGCGACGATGCAGATCCTGCCGGCAGCGCGCGTTGCCGATCTGCAGTCGGCCTACCGATTCCTGCGCAATCTGGAACATCGCCTGCAGTACCTTGATGACCAGCAGACCCAGGTGTTGCCGGCCGGCGATGCCGAGCGGCAGCGTATTGCCGAGGCGATGGGCTTCGGCGACTGGCAACCATTCCTGGTGGAGCTGAATCTGCATCGCGACCGGGTGACCCGGGAATTCGAGGCGCTGTTTGCCGGACAGTCGCAATCCGCGCGGTCGGCCGCCGGGGCACCGTCGCCGGCGCGCGAAGCCGGCGGCCTGGCGCAGCAGGCGAGAGGCATTGCGGCGACCGTCAGCGATGAACTGTCAGAAAGCATCGGTCGGCGTGTCGACGCGTGGCTGTCTTCGTCGCGCACCCAGACGCTGTCGGCAAAGTCGCGCAGCCGGATGGAGTCGCTGATTCCGTTTGCGCTGGCGGCCGCATTGAAGCAAGACCGGAGCGAGAAGACTTTTTTCCGGCTGTTCGACCTGATCGAGGCAATCGACAAGCGTGAGACCTACCTGGCGCTGCTGATTGAGTACCCGCAGGTGCTGGATCGCGTCGCGCGGCTGGCCGCGAACAGCGCCTGGGCGGCCGAATTCGTCCGGCGCCATCCGATCCTGCTCGACGAACTGATCTCGCCGCCGACTGCCAGCGCGGTGCTGGACTGGCCGGCTGAGAAACAGTCCCTGCGCGCGGCCTGCGATGCCGCCAGCGGCGACATCGAGCGGCAATACGAGTTGCTGCGCCAGGCCAAACAGGTGGCGACGCTCAAACTCAATATCGCCGACATCGAGGGCCGGCTTGGTGTGATGGCGCTGTCGGACGAGCTGTCGCTGCTGGCGGATATGCTGCTCGATGCGGCCCTGGTGCTGGCGTGGCGGGCACTGCATCCGGGGGAAAACCTGGTCGGCGACTGGCAGCCGCCACGCGGTTTTGCCGTCATCGGTTACGGCAAGCTTGGCAGCAAGGAACTGGGCTATGCCTCCGACCTGGACCTGGTATTCCTGGTCGATGCGGGAGCAGAAAACGGCACCGAGCGTTTCGCCAAGCTGGCGCAACGCCTCAACAGCTGGCTCAACACCACCACCACCGGCGGCATCCTGTATGAAACCGACCTGCGACTGCGGCCGGATGGCGCCGCAGGCTTGCTGGTATCGAGCCTGGACGCGTTTCATGACTATCAGCTGCATCGTGCCTGGACCTGGGAACACCAGGCACTGACGCGGGCACGATTCTGTGCCGGTGACCCGGCGCTGGTCACGCCATTCGACAATATCCGGCGCGAAGTGCTGGCGATGCCGCGAGACCCCACCAGGCTACGAGACGAAATTATCCAGATGCGCGAAAAAATGCGCGCGGAAAAAAAAGATCGCGCAGACGCGCTGGACCTGAAGCACACGCGCGGCGGGATGGTGGATGTCGAATTCATCGTCCAGTACCTGATCCTTGCCTATTCGCACCAGCATCCGGAGTTCCTCGGCAACCTCGGCAATTTCGCCCTGCTCAGCCGCGCCGCCGCACTGGGCATCCTCGATGAGGAACTGTCCGCGCGGGTTGGCAAGGCCTACCTGGCTTACCGCGAGCGACAGCATCGGGCCCGCAACAACAACGAACTCAAGACCTGGGTCGGCACGGAGGAACTGCGCGAGGAGCGGCAGGCGGTGATGTCGGCGTGGAAAGCGCTGTTTGGCTGATCGGGTTGGAGGCGAACTCCAGTACTGGCGCGCCTTGCAGACCGAAAGTGTCTGGCGTGGCCCGCCAAATGGCGTTCTG
>CAYQKN010000015.1:25054-44200 GCA_964417885.1 uncultured Burkholderiales bacterium
TTTGTGCTGAGCCAGGCTGCTGCCGACGCCACCTTCCAGAGCGGCACCACGACCTCGGTGGGATTTGCCTTGCGGCGAGACAACAACAACGGCGGCGTGATCCGCATCGCCTACGTCGATCCGAACGGACCGGCGGCCGCTGCCGGCTTTACGCGCGGCATGGTGCTGGCGAGCGTTGACGGCGTGGCCACCGCACAGAATCTGCCGGCGGCACAATCGAACAAGCTGTTTGCCAGCGCGCCCGGTACGATCTCGGTGGTTGGTGTCCAGGACGCCATCGGCGGGCCGATTCGCCTGCTCGCGGTTGCCACCGCCGTGTTCGGCACCAGCCCGGTGGTGGTCGACCGCATCCTGCCCGGCACCAGCTCGGCATACCTCGCCTACAACAGCTTCTCCACCCCGATCGGCGAAGTCCAGCTGGCCGATGCGTTCAGGCGCTTCGCCAATGCCGGCGTCACCGACCTGGTGGTTGACCTGCGCTATAACGGCGGCGGCTATCTCGACATCGCAGCACAGCTTGGTTATCTGGTTGCGGGTTCCGCGCAAAGCGCCGGCAAGGTATTCGAAACCCTGGCCTACAACGACAAGCGCACCGCGGAAAACGTCAATATTCCGTTTCGCGGCACCATCACCAGTTTCTTCGGCAACAATGCGCGCGCGGGCGAGCCACTGGCCGCGCTGAACCTGCGGCGCGTTTTTGTCATCGCCACCGGCAGCACCTGTTCCGCCAGCGAATCCTTCATCAGCGCCCTGCAGGGAATCGATGTTCAGGTGGTGCTGATCGGCAGTACCACCTGCGGCAAGCCGTACGGCTTTTCGCAGGACAACAATTGCACACTCGCCTACTTCGGCATTGAATTCGAGGGCCGCAACCAGAAAGGCAGCGTCACCCCGGTCTCCGGCATCACGCCCATCTGCACGGCGACCGACGATCTCGACCGTCAGCTGGGGGACCCGGCAGAGAGAATGCTGGCAACCGCGCTCACCTGGCAGCGCACCGGTGCCTGTCCGGCGCCCGGCGCCAATGGCGCGGCAGCCGTGAAGTCGACCCTGGTTGACCGCAGCAACTGGGATATGGAATTCATGACCAACCCGCTCGACAGCATCAAACTGGTCAGGAAGCCGCGGTGAGCCTCGCTACCCGGCTCACCGCCGTGAGCGTGCTGCTGTCGGGGTGCGCGCTGGCTGCGCCGCCCGCTCCCGCCGGCCAGCCTGCGATGCTGATCGCCAACGACCCGGCCTGCCTGTCAGCTATTTCCAGTGCGGCCAGCCGCCTGACCGGGCACTCGGTCACATTGGCGCCGGATGCATTCCTGATTCGCGACCGTGTCGTCCTGACCAGCGTCGGTCAGTCCGCCGATGGCCGTATGACCCGGCCGTTGCAGGTGTTGCAGCTGCGCCTGTTGCAGGGCAAGTGCGAGCTGAAACTGGAGGACCGGGATCCGGTGGTGGCGGTCGCGGACTGCCGCTGCAGACCAGCCGCGGTTCGCTAGCAAGCGCCGCGTCAGGCTTCGGTCTGAACCGGCTCCGGCGTGTTGTCCGCGCGCGATGCCAGCACCTTGTCGATGCGTTTGCCGTCGACGTCGACGACCTCGAGTATCCAGCCTTCCCAGCTGACGCGGTCCGTGGTCTGCGGCACACGGCCCAGCAGCAGCATCATCATTCCACTCAGGGTATGGTATCGATCACGGTCCTCCTCCGGCACCGCTTTCAGTGACAGTCGGTCCTTCAGTTCCGGAATCGGTATCAGGCCGTCGAGCAGCCATGAACCGTCATCGCGCTTGATCGCCCACGAATCCTCGACATTGCGCGGCTTGAACTCGCCGGTGATGGCTTCCATCACATCTTTCAGCGTGACCATGCCGAGCACTTCACCGTACTCGTCGACCACGAACGCCAGTTGCACGCCGGATGAGCGGAAATTTTCCAGCAGTTCCATGCCGGTGAGGCTCTCCGGCACAAACACGGGCGGTTGCAGGCCGGTGCGCAGGTCGGGTGTTTCGCCGCGCAGTTTCTTGCCGAGCAGGATGCGCGCGGTGACCACGCCGAGTATTTCGTGGATGCCGCCGGCCACCACCGGGAAGCGGGTGTGATCGCCCTCCTCAATGCGGCGCTGGTTTTCCTCCCATGGCGCGTCGGCGTCGAGTGAAACAATATCGGCGCGCGGCACCATCAGCGAACCCAGCTGGCGGTCGTCGAGACGAAACACATTCCGCACCATGGTGTGTTCGTGCTGTTCAATCACGCCCGAGTCGGAGCCTTCGCTCAGCATGGCGTGGATTTCTTCCTCCGTCACGCCGGGCGCCGACCGGTTTTTCGCGCCCAGTGCGGTCAGGACCAGGTCGGTGGAACCAGCCAGCAGCCTCACGAATGGCCGGGTGGCAATCGCCAACAGGCGGATCGGCCGCGACACCAGGCGGGCCACCAGTTCGGGGTTCTGCTGACCGATGCGCTTCGGCACCAGTTCGCCCAGCACGATTGAAAAATAAGTGATGGTCACCACCACCAGGCCGGTCGCGCCATACTCCGACCACTTCGGGTCGGCGCCCAGGCTGCGCAGCCACAGGTCCAGCGGATGCGCCAATACCGCCTCGCCGACTATGCCGTTCATGATGCTGATCGAGGTGATGCCGATCTGCACCGTGGAAAGAAACCGCGTCGGCTCCTTGCCGAGTTCGATCGCGACCACAGCGCCGCGATCGCCGTCGTCGATAAATTTCTGCATTCTTCCCTTGCGCGCAGCGACCAGCGCGATTTCCGACATCGCGAATGCGCCGTTGAGCAGGATCAGTGTGAACAGGATGGCAACTTCCATGGTGGCTTCCCGGCGCGATGCGCCTGTGAATGGTCGGGTTCGAATGTGAGGCAGGGATGCGATTGCCGGTGCCGCAATATGGCGGCAACGCCAGCCTCGCGTGTGCCCGCAAGGCACAGCGCCGGCTCAGCCCGGTGTCTTTGCCGCGTTCTCCAGCATTTCCTCGGCTGCACGCCTGGTGGCAGCAGTGATGGTGATACCACCGAGCATGCGGGCGATTTCGTCTACGCGTTTGGCGGTCGAGAGTCCGCTGATAGTGGTGGTCGCGACACCGTCGCGCGCCGACTTCGCCACCTGGAACTGATTCACCGCGCAGGCGGCAACCTGCGGCAAATGGGTGACCGCCAGCACTTGATGCCGGGCGCCCAAAGACCGCAGCAAACGCCCGACCACTTCGGCCACCCGGCCACCGATGCCGGCATCGACCTCATCGAAAATCATCGTCCCCACCCCGCCCTTGGCCGAGGCCATCATCTGGATCGCCAGCGACACGCGCGACAATTCGCCGCCCGAGGCAATTTTCGCCAGCGCACCGAGCGGCTGGCCTTCGTGGGCGGCGACCTGGAACTCGCACGACTCCAGCCCGCTGGCCGAGCCTTCGCGCGGCGCGAACTCGACCGCGAATTTGCCGCCGGGCATCGCCAGCTGCTGCAGTGATTGCGTGACTTCGGCGGCGAATTTCCGCGCCGCGGCCTGTCGCGTCCTGGTCAGCCTTTTCGCCAGATCCATGAATGCCGCGTGCGCCACCTGCTCCTGCTCGATCAGCGCGTCCAGCGATTGTCCGCCGCCAAGCGACGATAGACGGTCACGTTTCTGCTGAAGGTATTCCGGAATGCGGGTCGGCTCGATGCGAAACTTGCGCGCGATTTCCTGCACATCGGCGATCTCACGGTCGAGTTCGGCCAGCCGCGCCGGATCGAGGTCCAGTTTGCGCAGGTAATGCCGAAGGCTGCTGGCCGCCTCGCGCAATTCAACACTGGCACTGGCGATCAGGTCGACCGCTTCCTTCAGCGCCGGGTCGGTATCGGCGGCGTCATTGAGATCCCCGGCCAGCTGGTCAATTTGTGACAGGACGTCATTGTCGGCTTCAGCCAATCCATTGACCGCCGCTTCAGCCGCGGCGATCAGGCTCGCGGCGTTGGCGAGACGACGATGATCGGTCTGCGTTTCTTCCCAGCGGGCGGACGTGAAATGCAACTTCTCCAGCTCGGTGATCTGCCAGGTGAGATCTTCGAATTCACGCGCAATCGCCGCCTCGTTGGCTTCGCGTGCGGCACGCATGTTGGCCAGCTGCGACCAGGTGGCGTGCCTGGCAGCGACATCGGCGAGCAATGCGGCATTGCCGGCAAAGTCATCCAGCAGCAACAACTGCGCATCGCGCTTGAGCAAGGTCTGGTGTTCGTGCTGGCCGTGAATGTCGATCAGGTGCGCGGCCAGGTCGCGCATCTGCGACAGCGTGACACTGGTGCCGTTGATGAAGGACTTGGATCGCCCGCCGGCATCGAGTACGCGCCGGAACAGGCAGACATTGGCGTCGTCGTCGGCCAGTTCGTTGTCCTTCAGCCAGCGGCGTGCCGGCTTGATGCCGGCCAGGTCGAATTCGGCGGTGATTTCGGCTCGCGACTGGCCAACCCTCACCACATTGCCGTCGGCCCGCGCGCCCAGCGCCAGCGACAGCGCGTCGATCATGATCGACTTGCCGGCGCCGGTCTCGCCGGTGAGCGCGGTGAAACCCGGCTCGAAGTCCAGTTCCAGGCTATCGACGATGACAAAATCGCGGATGGTCAGGCTGCGCAGCATGGCTCAGGAGGTTCTTTCGTTCCAGTGCAGTTTGTTGCGCAGCATCGAAAAATACGAGTAGCCGACCGGGTGCAGCAACCGCAATGGCTTGGGATGGGCGCGTACCGCCACCACGTCATCGGTCGCCGGATCAAAGTAGGACTGGACGTCAAAATTGACGCGTCCGTTCTGCCCGCGCAGCAGTTTGACCCGCACTTCGGAATCGGACGAGATCGCAATCGGCCGGTTCGACAGGGTATGCGGCGAGATCGGCACCAGCGAAATCGCCGCCAGCCCCGGCTGCAGAATCGGCCCGCCGGCGGACAGGGCATACGCGGTGGAGCCGGTCGGCGTGGCGATGATCACCCCGTCGGCACGCGCCGAATAGACGAACTCGCCGTTGACCTCGACGGCAAATTCGATCATCGTGCCCATCGCGCCACGGCTGACCACCACGTCGTTAAGCGCCACGGCACGAAACACCACCTCGCCGTCGCGCAGGATTTCGCCTTCCAGCAGGATACGCTGGCCTTCGGAATACTGACCGTCGAGCAACTCGGACATGGTCTCGACCATGCGGTCGGCAGAAATGTCGGTGAGAAACCCCAAATGTCCGAGATTGACGCCCACCAGCGGTACGCCGTGGCGTGCCACGATGCGTGCCACACCCAGCATGGTGCCGTCCCCGCCAACCGCGATGGCGAGGTCCGCGCCCTCCATCAACTGGTCGAGCGGCTCGCGCGGCATGACCGCGTCCACCGCTTCACTGGCAAACTCGGCGGTGCGCTCGTCCAGCCTTACCGCCAATCCCCGCGAATGCAACAGGCGGATCAGAGTGTTGAGCGGCTCTGCCACGCCGGATCCGTCGGGCTTGGCGACAATTGCTACGGTTTTGAAAGTGGCTGTCATTTTTCGTGATTAGAACACATCGGCAACCGCCAACCGCGCAGCGGACGGGGATTTGCGGTAACGATAACCGATCTCGCCCGGAAATGATCAAATCCGCATCATTTCCGGTTAAGATAAACGCATGCTTTCGGAACGCGCCCAGACCCTGCTGAAGATACTCGTAGAACGCTATATCGCCGACGGTCAGCCGGTCGGCTCACGCGCGCTGTCGAAGGTTTCCGGCATGGAACTGTCGCCGGCGTCGATCCGAAACGTGATGGCGGATCTGGAGGAAATGGGTTACATCGCCAGCCCCCACACGTCGGCCGGCCGCATTCCGACCCCCAAGGGATACCGCCTGTTTGTTGATACCCTGCTGACCATCCAGCCGCTGGAGCGGCTCGAACGCGAGCAACTCGAACACAACATCCGACCAGACGACCCGCGCCAGGTGGTGGCGTCCGCCTCGCAGCTGTTGTCCGACCTGACGCACTTTGCCGGCATCGTGGTGACGCCGCGTCGTCGCGGGGTCGGGCTGAAGCACGTCGAGTTCATGCAGTTGTCGGAAAAGCGGGTGTTGCTGATCATCGTCTCGACCGACGGCGACGTGCAGAACCGCATCCTGGTGACCGATCGCTTCTATTCGCCCAGCCAGCTGACCGAAGCCGGCAACTACCTGAATACGCATTACGCCGGCTACGAATTTGACCAGCTGCGTGACAAGGTCAAAACCGAACTCGGGCAGCTGCACCGCGACATCTCGACCCTGATGTCGGCGGTGGTGGATGCGCGCGGGCAGGGTTCGGATTCGTCCGGCGTCGTCGTATCCGGTGAACGCAACCTGCTTGATGTCAACGATATCGGTTCCAACATGGCCAGCATCCGGCGGCTGTTCAATGTGTTCGACCAGAAAACGCAGCTGATGGAATTGCTCGAAGTCAGCCAGGGCGCCGAAGGCGTGAAGATTTTCATCGGCGGCGAGTCGTCACTGGTGCCGCTGGATGAATTCTCGGTCGTGACGGCGCCGTATGAAGTCGATGGCCAGGTCGTCGGCACGGTCGGCGTGATCGGACCCACCCGCATGGCCTATGAGCGCGTGATTCCGATCGTCGACGTGACGGCAAAACTGCTGTCGTCGGCACTGAGCCAGCACTGAGGCAAATTCACAACGCGATGCCGGTATCGGTCGACGTTCGGCACTGAACAAAATCCTTTCCAGGCGCGCGGCAGCAAACACGCCGCAAGCGGAGAATCCTGCAGCAATCCAAACCAAAACCCCAGCACCGGCGCGGCTTCCAGGCCGAAAAAGCCTGGAAACGGCCGCCAGTGGCGGGGTTTACTGATTGAAATATGGCATACCTTCCCGAACCCCCCTTTTCGCACGGCACGCCGCTGGCAACGGGCATCCTGCTGGTCAACCTCGGCACCCCCGATGAACCGACGCCGCCCGCAGTGCGGCGCTACCTGAAGCAATTCCTGTCTGACACCCGGGTGGTCGAGATTCCCAAGGCGATCTGGTGGCTGATCCTGAACGGCATCATCCTCAATGTGCGGCCAAAGAAGACTGCCAGGAAGTACGCCGGCATCTGGATGAAAGAAGGCTCGCCACTGCGCGTCTATACCGCGCGTCAGGCGCAGATGCTGCGCGGCTTCCTCGGCGAATCCTGCCGCAGCCCGGTCAAAGTCGAGTACGCGATGCGCTACGGCAATCCATCGATGGCCAGTGCCATTGACAAGCTGAAGGCGGCACATTGCGAGAACATCCTGGTGCTGCCGCTTTATCCGCAATATGCCGCCAGCACCACCGCCTCGACCATGGACGAGCTGGGCCGGGTCCTGTCGCAGATCCGCAATGTCCCGGGCATTCGCCTGGTTCGCAGCTTTCATGATCACCCCGCCTACATCCAGGCCGTCGCGCGCAATCTCACCGCCGAGTGGATGAAGATCGGCCGGCCGGATTTCCGCACCGACAAACTGCTGATGACGTTTCACGGCCTGCCGCGGTTTCACCTCGACAAGGGTGACCCGTACCACTGCCAGTGCCACAAAACCGCGCGCCTGCTTGCGCTTGAACTGGGCTTGAACAAAGACGATTACGTGGTCACGTTCCAGTCGCGTTTCGGCCGCGCCGAATGGCTGCAGCCGTATACCGACAAGACACTCGAGGAACTCGGTCGCAAGGGAACGCGACGGATCGACGTCATCTGCCCCGGCTTTGCGGCAGACTGCCTGGAGACGCTCGAGGAAATCGCAGATGAAGGCCGCGAGACCTTCCTTGAGGCCGGCGGCAGCGAGTTTTATTACATCCCGGTGGCCAACGATAGCCAGGCCTACGTCGGCGCCCTGACCGAGATCGCGCGCGAACACCTGGCAGGATGGGTCAGCGACAGCTATGACGCCGATGCGGCCAGGCGCGAGGGCGAGCTGTCTGCCGGTCGGGCGCGCGGGATTGGCGCCGGCAACTGACGTCGGCTACGATCGTTATCTGGATGACGCGCTTGCGCCGTTTGGCATAGACTGGAATCCCGCTCGAGGAGGCCCACGATGACCTACCAGATTGATCCGGACGGCACGCGTTTGCCGGTCAAGCTCGACGCCACGACCAATGGCGAGTTCGCACCGATACCGCTGGCGCCGGTGCACCACCATGCCAATCACCTTGCCCACGAAGCGGCCGGCATCAACGCCAGGCGTCTGGGTTTGAGCCGCCGGTCGTTCCTGGTATCCGCCTGCGGGGTGGCCAGTTCGCTGCTCAGCATGAACCAGGCCTACGCCGCGCGGGGCACCCGCGGCGGCTTTTACGAGGTCGACCGGTCGGCCGCGCTTGACCAGCAGCGGGCGCGCTCGGCAGTCGACGGCAGTGAGTTCATTTTTGATGTGCAGGGACATTTTGTGAATCCGACCGGCGCGTGGACCCGACGCCTGTCGCCGAGCGCCAGGCCGTTGCGGATGCCAAAGACCCAGTCCTGCGGTCCTGGCAAGGGCCCGGGCGACCTGGCCTACCTGGATTGCATCGGCCAGGATGAATTCATCAAGGATGTTTTTCTCGATTCCGACACGGACCTCATGGTACTGTCGTTTGTGCCGTCGGGCCGGCTCGATGAACCGCTCACCATCGAGGAAGCCGCGGCAACGTCGCGGATCGTCGAGAAACTTGCCGGCACCCATCGACTGTACATACACGGCCGGGTCAATCCCAACTCGCCGGGCGACCTCGAGTCAATGGACGAGCTTGCCAGCCGATACCCGATCGCTGCGTGGAAGACGTATACCCAGTGGGGACCGGACGGCAATGGCTTCTTCCTCGACGATGAACCCGGCATTCGGCTGATCGAGAAAGCGGCTCGGCTGGGCGTGCGCAATATCGCCATTCACAAGGGTCTCCCATTCGGCCAGAAGTCCTACCAGCACTCGACCTGTATCGATGTCGGCCGGGTGGCGAAACGCTATCCGCAGATGAATTTCCTCATCTATCACTCCGGCTTCGTTGCCGGCAAGGCAGAGGGTCCATACGACGAATCGCGCACCGACGGCATTGATGCGCTGGTGACCAGCCTGGCTAAGAATGGCGTCAAGCCCGGCAGCAATGTCTACGCGGAACTCGGCTCCACCTGGCGTTTCCTGATGCGCGATCCGGACTCCGCCGCGCACGCCCTCGGCAAATTGTTCAAGGCATGCGGCGAGAGCAACGTGCTTTGGGGCACCGACTCGATCTGGTACGGTTCGCCACAGGACCAGATCCAGGCATTTCGCACCTTCCAGATTTCGGCCGAGTGGCGTGACCGGTTTGGCTATCCGCAGCTGACGCCGGCACTGCGGGCCAGGGTGTTCGGCCTCAATGCAGTGAAAATTTACCCGGTGCCGCAGGAGGTGCTGAACCGGCACCTGAAGGGCGACAGGGTTGCACGCGAGCGCGAGGCATATCGGGCGCAGCCGGACCCGAGTTTCGCCACCTACGGCCCGCGCACGCGCCAGCAATATGTCAATCTCAAGACCTGGGAAGCGTAGGCGCAAGCGTTGCACGTGACGGCGACTTTCGGAGATACCTGACATGCAGGACTTTCATGCCCTGGCTGAGCAGCGCCTCGAACACCCGGTCTACATTGCACGCCCGGCTCCGCCGCGCGCGGTGACGGAAGACTCGCCCGCACTGGACGTCATGACCGACCTGCGCTACTGCCCGGCAGACCTGATCGCGCCGGATGAGGCGGCCGATGCGGCACGGGACCTGATGACGCGGCGCAACGCGACCGTGCTGCTGGTCATCGGCCAGGACCGCTGCGCGGCGGGGATCATCACACCGGCCGACCTGGGCGACGCGTGCCTTGACGGTGTAAGCGTCGCCGAGGTCATGACGCCACTGGTACGCATGACTGCGATTGCATTCGACGACTTGCGCCACGCCTGTGTCGGTGAAGTCATCGCCACGCTGCGCGACCGCGGGCGGGAACATGCCCTGGTGATCAAGACCCACACCGACACCAAGACCGAAATCATCGGCGTGTTGTCGATGCCGCAGATTGGGCAGCAGCTAGGCAGCCGGAAAATTTGACCTATGCGCCCGCTGCAGCCGCGCCGCAAACTTGCCGCGCGCGCAACGGATCACGCGCGAGGCACGACACGGACCGGCAACTTTCGCAGCGATGCATGCCGCGACCCGAGTCCGACCGGCCGGCTGGCTGGCAGAATTTGATGGGGCACATTCAGCCGCGCGAGGAATCAGGCGCCTGCTTCATACCGGGCTAGCCTGCGTGCCGCACATCATCCCAGAGGACAATGACCTTTTCGCACCGTGTGCAATGAATCGGCGTCGGCCGGTTGACACGCTGCAGGTCCATGATGCGCATCAAGCCGTCTACGTCGTGCATGGCTGACTTGCAACTGGGGCACTTTGGTGCGACATCGCGATAGAACTTGCTCGCGTTGAGCAGGATATGGATGCCCACGCATGAAAGCGCCAGTACCGCCGCCTCCAGTGCCACCAGCAACGGCAGCAGTGAGAACGCGAACAGCAGCAGCAAGTGGCTGTCATGGGTCCGGCATGCTCCCCAGTATCCCTGGACCAGATCCAGGAACTCACGAAATGACAGGCTGTGATTGCGGGTTTCGGTCATGGATCCAGGATGACGTCAAGCTGGTTTTGTGCAATCTAGCATCAACCTTGGGAAGAAGTCAAAATCCACCCGGGACGAAAAAAAACCCCGCGGTCGCCCGCGGGGTTTCTGGTTTGCCGCAGCCGCATTATTTCTTCGGTGCGTCTTTCTTTTCGTCATCCTTCTTGTCGGCCTTGGCCGGCTTGTCGGCTTTCTTGTCGTCCTTGGCTTTCTTGGCGGCGTCAGCCTTGGCTTTCTTTTCCTCGGCTGCCTTCGCAGCTTTTTCCGCCTTTTCCTTCTTGTCGGCTTCCGCCTTGGCTTTCTTCTCTTCGGCAGCAGCAGCTTTCTTTTCGGCCGCGGTCATTTCTTTCTTGGCCGGTGCGGCTTCCTTCTTGTCAGCCTTGGCAGGTTTCTCTTCCTTCACTTCTTTCTTGTCTGACTTCTTGGCGTCCGCGGCGGCAGCTTTTTCCTCTTTCTTGGCTGGGGCAGCGTCTTTCTTGTCGGCTTTGGCATCGGCCTTGGCAGCGGCAGGCTTGGCGTCAGCTTTCTTTTCTTCCTTGGCCGGGGCCTTTTTGTCATCAGCCTTGGCTGGCGCTGCGACCGTGGTTTTCCCGGACAGGCTGACGTCCTTTTCAATCTTCTTCAGCGTACCTTCGCCAATGCCGGGCACCTTGTCCACATCGGCCAGCGATTTGAACGGGCCATTCTTGGTGCGGTGATCAATGATCGCCTGGGCCTTGACTTCACCAATGCCGTTGAGCGTCATCAGTTCTTCCTTGGTGGCGGTATTGACGTTCACAGCGGCGAACGCAAACGAGATCGACGCAAACATCGCGACGACCGCAGCGAGAATTTTTTTCATGTCTTGTCCTTGGGTGAGTGAGTGAGTTGGAGAATGCTTTGCCCCGATCGCCGCGTGTCATGGAACAACGCGCAACGCCGGTGCGGTGTTGCCCGTCGAAACAACCTTGAACAGGTCCGCAGCCATAACAACGGCAGTGGCATGAAAGGGTTGACGCCGCACCGGGGCAGTTTGATGACTGACTTGTCAGAGGCGCGTGCGCGAGAACAGTCTTAATATTCCCGCAACGTGGCAAACATCGCCTGGTGGCAACAAAAAATGTCGCGAAGCCACCAAACTCTTTGATTATAGGGGCTTTTTCCGATAATTGCCAGTTAGGACGCCGACCGGACGATGACTAGCGTCGACCCGCCAGCCATGGAATATAACTTGCCACACCCTGCTCCACGGTCAGAAATGGCTCCACGTATCCGGCAGCGCGCAGTTTCGTCACATCAGCTTCAGTAAAACTCTGGTATTTTCCCTTCAGGGCGTCGGGAAACGGAATGTACTCAATCAGTCGCTGAGATTTGATTTCGTCCAGCGACAACGCTGCCTTGCCATCGAGCGCGCGACAGGCATTCAGGGCGGCGACAGCGACGTCATTGAAGGTCTGGCTGCGGCCTGTGCCGAGATTGAATATTCCTGACAGATCGGGATGGTCGAGAAAGTGCAGGTTTACCTTGACCACATCTTCCACCGAGACAAAATCGCGCCGCTGTTCGCCGTGGGCGTAGCCGTCAGTGCCTTCGAACAGCATGATCTTGTGGCTGGCCCGATACTGGTTGAAAAAATGATAGGCGACCGAAGCCATGCGCGCCTTGTGGTTTTCGCGCGGACCGTAGACATTGAAATAGCGAAATCCGGCGATTTGTGCGCTGGCTTCGTCCAGCCTGGCGCGTACCGCCTGATCGAACAGGAATTTCGAGTAGCCGTAGACGTTCAACGGCGACTCATGCCGGCGCTCTTCGCTGAACACGTTGCCGCCGCCGTAGACCGATGCCGATGAGGCATAAATGAACGGCACTGCCTCTTCCTGGCACCACTCAAGCAGGGAAAGCGAGTAGCGGTAATTGTTGTCCATCATGTAGCGGCCGTCGGTTTCCATCGTGTCCGAGCAGGCGCCCTGATGAAGTACCGCATCGATGGCGCCGCCCAACTCGCCCGCCTCCACCACGTCGAGGAAGTCTTTCTTGTCGACGTACTCGGCGACCTCACAATCGACGAGGTTGCGGAACTTGTCCGCTTTGGTCAGGTTATCGACCGCGACGATGTCAGTGATGCCGCGCTGGTTGAGCGCCTTGACGATGTTGCTGCCAATAAATCCGGCGGCGCCGGTGACGATATAGGTCATATTCTCATCCGCTCCGTTTAATGTCGTGGCGGCTAGCCCTGTGCCGCCAGCAGTTCCTGGCGTGAAACCGTGGCCGTCCCAAGCTTGCCGACCACCACGCCCGCAGCGAGATTTGCCAGATGCATGGCATCGTTCATCGTCGCACCCGCAGCCAGCATCAGGCCAAACGTCGCAATCACCGTGTCGCCGGCGCCGGAAACATCGAATACCTCGCGCGCACGCGTGTGTTCATGTCTGGCGCCCGCGCCGGTAAACAGCGTCATGCCCTCTTCCGACCGCGTCACCAGCAGCGCCTCGAGATCGAGCTGGCGGCGGAGAACCTCTGCCTTGGCAGCAAGCTCCGGCTCGCTGTGCCAGCGCCCGGCGATTTCGCGAAACTCGCTGCGATTGGGGGTAAGCAGCGTGGCACCCCGGTACTTCGAATAATCATCGCCCTTGGGATCTACGAGGATGCGCTTGCCGTGGCGGCGGGCCGCATCGATCATTTTTGAGACGTGGGTGAGGCCGCCTTTGCCGTAATCGGACAGGATCACCGCATCGACGCCGTCCACCAGCGACTCGAAATCGCCCAGCTTGTCCTCGAGGACTTCGCGCGAGGGCGGCGTTTCGAAATCGATCCGCAACAGTTGCTGCTGACGTCCGATGACGCGCAATTTGACGGTCGTTGGCAGCAGCGCGTCCTTGTGAAAATGTGTCACCACCCGTTCTGTGGCCAGCAGCGCTGCCAGCGATCGGCCGGCCTCATCGTCGCCGACAACCGACAGCAGCGTCGCCTTGCCTCCAAGCGATGCAATGTTCCGCGCGACATTGGCGGCGCCGCCGGGTCTTTCCTCGGTGCGCTGGACATGCACCACCGGAACCGGCGCTTCGGGCGAGATGCGGGAGACATCACCAAACCAGTAGCGGTCGAGCATGACGTCGCCAACCACCAGGACGTGCGCGTCGGTGCAATCGGGAATATTCAGCATGGTCCGCACTCGATGCCGGGCGCGGCGCTGACAACGGCGCCGGGCGCATCAAATCGCAACCGGCGCGGTCGTCCGGATGGCAGCCCGGTCTGGATCACTGGCAACATGTTGCGATCGTCCGGTCCATCAGGCCTGCCGCCGCCCGACGGGATAGTAGTCGAAACCAAGTTCGCGCATTGCATCCGGTTCATAAAGGTTGCGCCCGTCAAAGATCGTCGGCGTGCCGAGCGCGGCCTTCATCGCCAGAAAATCCGGTGCGCGGAATGTCTTCCACTCGGTAACGATGGCAAGCGCATCGGCTCCGGCGAGGGCTTCAACGGCACTGCCCGCGAAGCGCACCTGCGAATTTTGCGCCAACAAATGCCTGGCCTCATTCATCGCAACCGGATCAAAGGCAACGATCTTGGCACCACGGCGGGTAAGGTCGTCGATCAGCACCAGGCTCGGCGCCTCGCGCATGTCGTCGGTGTTTGGCTTGAACGCCAGCCCCCAGAGGGCAATGGTCCTGCCGCTCAAATCCTCACCGAATCGCCTGACGATCTTTTCCGTCAGCACGTGCTTCTGAGCATAGTTGACGCGCTCGACCGCATCCAGCAGCTTGAGATCCATGCCTGCAGCCGCGGCAGTGCGCTGGAGCGCCTGCACGTCCTTGGGAAAACACGACCCACCATAGCCGATGCCGGGATACAGAAATTGATAACCAATGCGCGGATCGGAACCGATGCCCTTGCGGACCGATTCGATATCGGCGCCCAGCCGCTCCGCCAGCAGCGCCAGCTCGTTCATGAAAGAAATGCGCGTCGCAAGCATCGCATTTGCCGCATATTTGGTCAGTTCGGCCGAGCGAACATCCATCACCATCAGGCGGTCGTGGTTGCGCTGGAACGGGGCATAAAGCATTCGCATCGCCGTGATCGCATCGGCATCCTCGGCACCGATGACGATGCGATCCGGACGCATGAAATCCTCAACCGCAGCACCCTCTTTCAGGAATTCGGGATTCGACACCACCGAGAACGGCACCTCGACCCCTCGCTGTTGGAGTTCGGCGGCGATAGCCTCACGCACTTTGTCGGCGGTGCCGACCGGCACGGTCGACTTGTCGATGACGATCTTGTGCGTGGTCATATGCCGGCCGATATTGCGCGCGGCGGCCAAGACGTATTGCAGGTCGGCTGAGCCATCTTCGCCTGGCGGGGTGCCGACGGCAATCATGTGCACATCGCCAAACGCCACGCCATCGACGATGTCGGTCGAAAATTGCAGGCGGCCGGCGGAAACGTTGCTGGCAACCATCTCCTTCAGGCCAGGCTCGTAAATCGGGATGCCGCCCGCATTCAACAGGTCGATTTTTTCCTGATTGATGTCCAGGCAGAGCACCTGATTGCCGACATCCGCAAGACAGGCACCGGTAACCAGGCCCACATATCCTGTTCCGACAATGGTTAGTTTCATGCTTCTCAGTTCCCCGGCGCTGTATTGAGCAGCTGCAGTTGGTCGTTGATTTCGTGTAGTACGCGGATCGGCTCTTTCGCATCGGTAATGCTGCGACCGATCACCAGGTAATCCGCGCCCATTCTAATCGCATCGCCCGGCGTCACCACCCGTTGCTGGTCGCGATTGGCGTCGCCGGCCAGGCGTATGCCCGGCGTTACCTTGAGAAAATCCGGCGAATCGGGAAAGGCTGCTGCCAGCAATGATGCTTCCGCAGCGGAACAGACAACGCCATCGAATCGCGCGGCGTGGCATAGCCGGGCCAGGCGCAGCACCTGTGTTTGCGCATCGCCCGCCACACCGATTTCAGCCAGATCGGCCGACGCCAGGCTGGTCAGCACCGTGACACCGATCAACAGCGGCCGGTGCGCTGACGCATCAATGGCTTCGCGCGCCGCCTCCAGCATGGCGTGACCACCGCTGGCATGTACGTTGACCATCCAGACGCCAAGTGACGCCGCGGCGCGACATGCGCCGGCCACGGTGTTTGGAATGTCGTGATACTTGAGGTCAAGGAAAACGTCAAAACCGCGCCCGGCCAGTCGCTCAACTATCGCCGGCCCGGCAGCGGTAAACAGCTGTTTGCCGACCTTGACCCGGCACAATGAGGGATCGAGCTGGTCGACAAGAACCATCGCTGCTGCCGCGTTGGGATAGTCGAGTACGACCACGACTGGCTTATTGCGCATGAAGCTGCTTTCCTTCCAGATGGGCACGGGCAAGATGGCGATCCGATGTATCGAACTCGGCAGTCTGGCGCGGCGGAAAGGTTTCCCAGCCGCCGCAGGCAGGACACTGCCAGTAATACTGTCGCGCCTTGAATCCGCAACTCGCGCACAGGTAAACCGCGAGGCGGCTTGAATGGGTATGGACCAGGTCCTTGATGACCTGCAGATCCGCCTTGCGATCATCGGGGGCGGTCAGAAGGCGCGCCTCAAGCATCTGGTCGAGCCCAACCAGCGTCGGCCGGTGCCGCAGATCGTCCCTGACCAGTTCATAGGCTACTTCAGGTCCGTCCCGCTGCATCGACGCCCGGAACAGCACATTGAGCAAATCCAGCGCCGGATATTGCTGCTGCATCCTGCGCAATTCGCTGAACCCGTCGCTTGACCTGCCGGTGGCCTCATAGGCCGACAGCATGCGCGCTGCCATCAGGCCAAGATAGGCGGGATCCTGCTGTTCGATGCCGCGCCAGGCGTCAATTGCCTCGGCATGCTGGCCACGCGCCGCCAGCCAGTCTCCGCGCAGCAGATTGGCGCGTACGCAGGCGGGATTGGCCGCGAGCGCGCGATCCAGGGCCAGCATGGCAGCGGCATCATCGCCCTGCTCGTGCGCCTGCAACGCCAGTTCGCAATAGTAATGGGCGATTTCCGGCTGGCGATTCCGGTCGGCCCCGTCGCTGCGCGAACCAAGCCGCTCCGCCGCGGCCACCGCCTTGCGCCAATCGCGTTCCTGCACATAGATATCCAGCAGCAATCCCAGCGTCCGCACCTGCTGGCGGCTGGTGCCGGCGTCCTTGGCCGAGAGGTCGACCAGGATGCGCTCGGCATGATCCAGCAGGCCCGCCTTCTGATAATCGACCGCCAGCTCGAGCAGCGCTTCCGTGCGCTGCTCGACGCCCGACCCGGCACGCTCCGAGAGGTCCTGGTGCACGCGGATTGCGCGATCGACCTCGCCGCGCCGCCTGAACAGGCTGCCGAGAGCGAATTGCAGTTCGACCGCCTCGGGATGCGCCTTCGTAACCTCAAGGAAGGCCTCGATTGCCTTGTCCTGCTGCTCGTTGAGCAGGAAATTCAACCCTTTGAAATAGGCTTGCGGCATGGCGCGAGACTCCAGCAGCAGCTGGCGAATGTCGATCCTGGCCACCAGCCATCCCATGCCAAAAAAGGCCAGTGCCGCGACGAACAGCCATGGCCACCACTCAAACATTGCTGGAGTTCACCGGAATGGGTGGCAAGGCAGCGTCTGCTTCACGCGTCTTCTGCTGCAGCGCGCGGTTGAGCTTGCGGATCTCGCGCTTGAGACGCACGATGGTCATCAGCTCCGCCAGCAGGCCAATCAGCAGGCCGGCGCCGAAAAATGCCAGCAGCACCAGCGCAAGCGGCGCCTTGAGCGAGGAGTCCAGATAGCCGTTCAACACCACCGGATCGGCATTCTTCGCCGCAAACCAGACCAGTAAAATTATCACGATGCCGCGGACGATCCAGATCAGTATTTGCATGGTGGATAAGCGTTGATTGGCGTGGTCACATTGTAAGCGTCGTCTTCACGCACTGCTTTGGCGGAAGCGAAAAAAAACCAGATGCGTTGCCGCATCTGGCCGGTTAGCGTAGGCGATTCATTATTCGCCGGGTGGCGACACGGACGCATCTGCCTGGGCGGCCTTGGCTGCATTCGCCTCGTCGATCAGATCAACGCGCTCGCGCAACTCCTTGCCCGCCTTGAAATGCGGCACATATTTCTTTGGTACCTGGACCTTCTCGCCCGTCTTGGGATTGCGTCCCGTGCGCGGCGGCCGGAAATTCAGCCCAAAGCTGCCAAAACCGCGGATTTCGATGCGGTCACCCTGCGCAAGAGTCTGCGACATGGCGTCGAGCATGGTCTTCACCGCAAGCTCGGCATCCTTCGGCGCCAGCTGACTATGGCGAGCGCTCAGGATTTCAATCAATTCTGACTTCGTCATGGATTTCACGAGGCGGTTCCTGAAATCATTGCTACCAGGATGGGACTGGAGATTGACAACGCCGCATCAGAGACACGGCGTTGTCGACCGTACAGTTTCTTGTTCGCGCCAGCTTAGCTATCCGCGCCTTGCTTCAGCTTCGCCTTCAGCAACGCGCCAAGGTTGGTGGTGCCCGCGTTGGACGGCGCATCATCGGCCATTTTCTTCATGGCGTCCTTCTCCTCGGCCGAATCCTTGGCCTTGATCGAAAGATTGATGTTGCGGGTCTTGCGGTCAACGTTCACGATCACCGCTTCGATCTCGTCGCCTTCTTTCAGATGCGAGCGGATATCCTCGACGCGTTCGCGCGAGACTTCCGAGGCACGCAGGTAGGCTTCGATGTCGTCGGTCAGGGCAATGACGGCACCCTTGGCATCGATCGACTTGACCTTGCCGGTGACGATGGAACCCTTGTCATTGATGGTGGTGTAGTTGGTAAACGGATCCGCATCGAGCTGCTTGATGCCAAGTGAAATACGCTCGCGCTCGACGTCGATTGCCAGCACCACGGCTTCCAGCTCGTCGCCCTTCTTGAAGTTCTTGACCGCTTCCTCGCCCGGAACGTTCCAGGACAGGTCGGACAGGTGCACCAGGCCATCGATATTGCCCGGCAGGCCAATGAATACGCCGAAGTCGGTAATCGACTTGATCGTGCCGGTGACTTTCTCGCCCTTCTTGTGCGACATGGCGAATTCGTCCCACGGATTGG
The DNA here is from genome assembly GCA_964417885.1 of uncultured Burkholderiales bacterium. Taxonomy (GTDB): domain Bacteria; phylum Pseudomonadota; class Gammaproteobacteria; order Burkholderiales; family Usitatibacteraceae; genus UKL13-2. Next base: position 43,718 of record CAYQKN010000015.1, read on the forward strand.
CCATGCACTGCTTCATGCCAAGCGAGATGCGGCGGCGTTCTTCGTCGATTTCGAGAATCATCACTTCGACCTCGTCGCCCAGCGAAACAACCTTGGCCGGGTGGACGTTCTTGTTGGTCCAGTCCATTTCAGAGACGTGAACCAGGCCCTCGATACCGGCTTCGATCTCGATGAACGCGCCGTAATCGGTGAGGTTGGTCACCTTGCCGAACAGGCGGGTGCTTTGCGGATAGCGGCGCGACAGGCCGGTCCACGGATCGTCGCCAAGCTGCTTCATGCCCAGCGAGACGCGGTTCTTTTCCTGGTCGAACTTGAGGATCTTGGCTTCGACTTCGTCGCCGACATTCAACACTTCCGACGGATGCTTGACGCGACGCCATGCGAGGTCGGTGATATGCAGCAGGCCATCGATTCCGCCCAGGTCGACAAACGCGCCGTAGTCGGTGATGTTCTTGACGATGCCCTTGACCACGGAGCCTTCCT
>CAYQKN010000016.1:0-43684 GCA_964417885.1 uncultured Burkholderiales bacterium
TTGTCCTGACCGTCTCCACCACCCGCCGCCCGCTGTTCGATCGCAGCCACCTCGATCAGATCCTGTGGAACCTGGTGAGAAATGCGCGCGGCTTCTGCAGTGGCGGCAAGGCCAGCATCAATATTGATCTGTCGGCCAGCGCTGGCGACGAGTCCGTCATCATTACCGTGGCCGACGACGGGCCGGGCGTCGCGCCGGAAGCCATTGCGCACTTGTTCGAGCCGTTTTTTACCACCGCGTCCACCGGCACCGGGCTGGGACTGTATATTGCGAAGGAACTTGCCGAAGTCAACGGCGCGACACTCGACTATGTCACCGCTGGCGGCAACGGCGAAGGCAGTGCGGGAGCGTGCTTTCGCCTCGGCATGAAAGGGAGCGGATTGGCAACATGACTGCGAAGCATGTATTGATCGTCGATGACGAGGCGGACATCCGCGAACTGCTGGTGCTGACGCTGATGCGCATGGGCGTCGAGGCCGAGGCGGCGCGCAATTGCGAGGAAGCCTATGCCCGGCTGAGCGAGCGCAGCTATGACCTGTGCCTGACCGACATGCGCCTGCCGGACGGCGACGGCCTGGCAGTGCTCAGCTACATTGCGGCCAACCATGGCAATACGCCGGTCGCCGTGATTACCGCCTTCGGCAGTACCGACAACGCGGTTGCCGCCCTCAAGGCCGGCGCGTTTGATTACATCTCCAAGCCGATCCAGCTGAAACAGTTGCGCGAGGTCATCACCTCCGCGCTGAACCTGCCCAAGCAGGCAGGCGACCGGGCAGAGCGCGGACGCCGCAATGCGCCGGCCGAAAAGCCGGGCGGCGCCGCCGCATCCGCGCGCGATTCGGAAGCCGACACCACCGGGCCGGCCGCCGGGCCGCGCCTGCTGGGCGAATCGGCACCGATCCAGCGCGCGCGTGAAATGATCGGCAAACTGGCGCGCAGCCAGGCGCCGGTCTATATCACCGGTGAATCGGGTACCGGCAAGGAGGTCGCGGCGCGCCTGATTCATTCCGGCTCCGCCCGCCGCGACGCGCCGTTTGTTGCCGTCAATTGCGGGGCGATTCCGGAAAACCTGATGGAAAGCGAGTTCTTCGGCTACCGCAAGGGCGCCTTTACCGGCGCAGACGCCGATCGTGACGGCTTCCTGCACGCCGCGGACGGCGGCACCCTGTTCCTCGATGAGGTCGGCGACCTGCCGCTGGCCATGCAGGTCAAGTTGCTGCGGGTGATCCAGGAAAAGAAGGTGCGCAAGCTGGGCGACACGGCGGAAGGCGTGGTCGACTTCCGCATCATTTCCGCCACCCACAAGAATCTCAACGACAAGGTGACGGCCGGCGAATTCCGCCAGGACCTGTTCTATCGTCTCAATGTCATTGAGCTGAAAATGCCCAGCCTGCGCGAGATTCCGGAAGACATCCCGCTGATGGTGGGCAAGATGCTGGAGCGGCTGGCGCAGCAGTCCGGCATGGCGCAGCCCGAACTGGGTGATGATGCAATGCGCGCCCTGAAGGGCTACGACTATCCCGGCAACGTGCGCGAACTCGAGAACATCCTCGAACGTGCGCTGGCGCTTTGCGACGGCAAACGGATTGGCGAGTCGGACCTGTACCTGACCGAGGAGCACGGCGCGACCGGCTCGTCGTCCGTTCAGCAGTCGGGCGAGCGCACCTTGCCGCTGCACGAATATCTCGACCAGATCGAGCGCGAACAGATTCTGAAAGCGCTGGAGCAGACGCGGTTCAACAAGACCGCGGCGGCCAAGGTGCTCGGCATTACGTTTCGCTCGCTGCGCTATCGACTCGACCGGCTCGGCATCGAATAGCCGCCGCTGCGCTGCGCCGGCCCGGCTGGCAAGTTTGCCGTTGTGGCCGCCTCGCGCGCCAGTCGTGACCGTGATCGGCTGACCGGGGTAAACTGGCCTTGCACTCACCATACTTCGGACGAAAGAGGGGGCCATGTCGGCCGCAAAAACCTCGCGCTGGTCTGCGCTGCGCCAACCGCTGATCCTGGCGGTGGTGTACTTTGTCGCGACCAAGCTGGCGGTGGCGCTGACTGAACTGAACAGCAATGCCGCCGCCGTATGGCTGCCGGCCGGGATCGGTTTCGCCGCGCTGGTACAGTTCGGCCTGCGCCTGTGGCCGGCGGTTGCCATCGGCGCATTCCTGGGCGTCATCACACCCGCCACCGGCTGGCAGGCTGCATCACTCATGATGCTGGCCAATACCCTGTTTGCCGTTGTGGCCGTCTGGCTGGCCACGCGATGGCTTGATTTCAGCGCCGGCATGCACCGGGTGCGCGACGTGGTCGTGCTGTTCATTCCGGTCGCACTGGGTGTCAGCCTGCTGTCGGCAGCGCTGGGCTCGCTTGCCCTGATTGTCGCCGGCTGGACCACCTGGGTGGACGTGCCGACCCGGGCGATACTCTGGTGGCTGGGCGATGCCATCGGCCTGGTCATCGTGGCGCCGCTGATGCTGGCGTGGCGGAGCGCTGGCGAGCGAATGTCGCTGCGGGACCTGGTGCTGCTGCTGCCGTGCGCGATCTCGATCCTGACCTTTGTCCTGCCGGCCGGGCACAACTGGTTGCACGACCTGATGGTACTGGCGATCTTCCCCATTGCCGTCTGGTGTTCGCTGGAGTCGTCGGTGCGCGCGCTGGCGCTGACCAATTTTTTCCTGGCTGCGGTCGCCGTGATCGGCACCACGCTGGGCCGCGGGCCGTTCGCCGGCATGCCGGATGTGTTCGGCAGCATCATCCAGCAGGGTTACGTGTTTTCGCTGGCGCTGATCATGCTGGTGCTGGGCACGGCGCGTGCTCAGCAGCGCGCCACCGAGGCCGAGCTGCGCACCAGCGAAATGCGCTTCCGCAACCTGCTCAAGCTGTCCAGCGACTGGTACTGGGAACAGGGCCCGGACCTGCGCTTTGCCGATATCTCGGCCGACATGGCCGAAAAGGCCGTGATCGGCCGCAGCAGCCATATCGGCAAGCTGCGCTGGGAATTGCCGGCGGTGAATCTTGACGACGAGGGCTGGAAGCAGCACCGCGCGATGCTCGACGCGCACCTGCCGTTCCGCGATTTCATCATCGAACGGGTGAAGGAGGACGGCAGCCCGACCTTCCTCAGCATCAGCGGCGAGCCGGTGTTTGGCGAAGGCGGCGTGTTTCTTGGCTACCGCGGCATTGGCCGAAACGTCACCAGCCAGCGCCTTTCGGAACAGGCGCTGCGCGAAAGCGAGCTGCGTTTCCGCTCGGTCTGGGAGACGACCACGGATGCCGCGCTGATCGTCGACGATGGCGCAACTATTCGCTTTGCCAATCCGGCGGTGCGCACCCTGTTCGGCTACGAGCCGGGCGAACTGGTCGGCCAGCCGCTGAGCAAGATCCAGCCGCCTGGCAGCATCTCGCTGCATCTGATCGGCAACATGCCCGATGGCGGGGCCGGGCAGCCGCAGCCGGCCTGGCGCCCGGGCGAGGCGGTGGTGCTGCATCGCGACGGACGGCAGATCGCGGTGGAGGCGGTGTTCTCCGGCATGCCGCTCAAGTCAGGTCACGGGTTCGTCGGCTTTCTGCGCAATATCGAGGCGCGCAAGCAGGTGGAGGAGGACCTGCGCAGTTCGCGCGCACTGTTCGAGACCATCTTTGCCAGCAGCCCGATCCCGATTGTCATCAGCCGGGTTTCGGACGGCCGCTTCTTCGAAGCCAACCAGGCCAGCTTCGACCTGTTCGGGTTCAGTCGGGAAGAAGTGATCGGCAAGACCACGATTGACATGGCGGTGTGGCCGACCGCCGACGGCCGCGATCGCCTGCTGCACCGGCTGCGAACCGAGGGCCGGGTGGTCAATTACGACATTCAGCTGCGCGCGGCGGATGGCCGCCTGGTCGACGTGCTTTACTCGGCCCAGGTGGCGCAATTCTCCGGCGAGGCATGCATCATCGCCACCATCATTGACGTGACGGCGCGCAAGCGCGCGGAGGAACTGCAGCGCGAATACGAGCAGCGCTTCGCGAAAGTGTTTCATTCGAGTCCCGATGCGATCGTCATTTCGCGCCTGTCCGATGGCGTCTACCTTGAAGTCAATGATGCCTGGGCCGACCTTTCCGGCTATTCGCGCGAGGAGGCGCTTGGCCACAGCGCATTCGAGCTCGATATCTGGGTCAATCCGGCCGATCGCGTGCAGCTGGTGCAAATGCTGGGCAGCGGCGAGCCGGTGCGGCAGTTCGATTTCCAGTTCCGGCGCAAGGACGGTCGCGTGGCACAGGCGCTGCTGTCGGCCGAGATCATCGAGCTGCGCGGCGAGCCGTGCCTGCTCGCGCTGCTGGCCGACATTACCGAGCGCCGGCTGGCGGTGGAAAAATTGCGCCAGAGCGAGCGCCGCTTTGCCGACGTGGTCGATGCGGCCGGCGAATATGTGTGGGAAACGGATATCGACGGCCGCTACCTGTACGTGTCGGCACGGATCGAAAAGGTGCTGGGCTACAGCGCCGAGGAAATGATCGGCAAGACCGCCTACGACTTCATGACGCAGGAAGAAGTCGACCGGCTCGAGCGCTGGTTCGACACCCGCCCCGATCCGGGCACGCCGATCCGCAATCTGGAGCACATGTCGATCACCCGCGACGGCCGCCACATCTGGCAGCAGGTTTCGGGCGTGCCGGTGTTCAACGATGCCGGCGCGCGTGTCGGCTTTCGCGGCACCGGCCTCGATATCACCGAGCGCAAGCTGGCCGAACAGCGGATCGAGGAACTGGCCACCCGCGATGCGCTGACGCAGCTGCCGAACCGGCGCCTGCTGACCGACCGGCTGTCACAGGGCATCCTTGCCGCGCAGCGCAGCGGCGGCCTGATCGCGGTGCTGTTCATCGACCTCGACCGTTTCAAGACCATCAACGATTCGCTCGGCCATGCGGCCGGTGACGAGCTGCTGCGCACCGTCGCGGCCCGACTGCAGCAGCTGATGCGCAAGGGCGACACGCTGGCGCGCATCGGCGGTGATGAGTTCGTCGTCGTTCTCGAGGCGCTGCGCGTGGCCGAGGATGCCGGCGCGGTGGCGCACAAGATCATTGCCACCCTGTCCGAACCGTATGTCATCGCCGGCAACAGCCTGACCACCTCGGCAAGCATCGGCATCAGCGTTTTTCCGGGCGATGCGCCGGATGGCTCGACCCTGGTTCGCAATGCCGACATGGCGATGTATTTCGCCAAGGAACACGGCCGGCGCAACTACCAGTTCTACTCGGAGGAAATGAATTCGCGCGCGGTCGAGAAGCTGACGATGGAAAACACGCTGCGCCAAGGCATCGAGCGCGGCGAATTCGAGCTGTTCTACCATCCGAAGTTTTCGCTGTCGGACGGCGCGTTGACCGGGGTCGAAGCGCTGGTGCGCTGGAACCATCCCGAGCTCGGCCGCATCGGACCCGGCCGCTTCATTCCGGTATCCGAGGAGACCGGCCTGATCGTCCAGTTGGGCGAGTGGGTGCTGAACCAGGCTTGCCGGCAAAGCAGCGAATGGACCCACCTGTTCCGCCGCACCGTGCCGATCGCCGTCAACCTGTCGGTCGGCCAGTTCAACAAGAGCCTGGCCCGCACCGTGCGCAATGCCCTGTCTGCCGCCGGATTGCAGGCGGATGCGCTGGAACTGGAAATTACCGAGAGCATGCTGATGACGAACGTGGACGAGAATATCGACATGCTGCGGCGCCTGTCGGATCTCGGCGTGACGATCGCGATCGACGATTTCGGCACCGGCTATTCCTCGCTCGCCTATCTGCGCCGGTTCCAGGTCGATACGCTCAAGATCGACCAGAGCTTCGTGCGCGATGCCGACACCAATCTCGACGACGCGGCGATCATCGAAGCCATCGTCGCGCTCGGGCACAGCCTGAAACTCAACGTGGTTGCCGAGGGGGTCGAGACACTTGAGCAGAAGCGGCTGCTGGGCGAACTCGGCTGCGACCAGTGCCAGGGCTTCCTGTTCGGCGAGCCGGTGCCCGCACGGGAATTCGAGCAGCGATATCTGCGCACGCATTAGGCTGCCTGACCTCTCCGGTACCAAACCTGCGCCCCGCGCGGGCCAAACTCAAGCACTGGAGCGGCTCCCGGAGCAAAAGTGCCTGAAACGCCGCGCCAGTGCTTGAGTTTTACTCCGGCGAAAGCAATCTGAATCGCCGGTCGATCAGATCGGCATCGTCAAAGTGCCGTCGTCCGACGAATGCGGTTGCATGGTGGCCCCATTGCCGCATGGCCCCCGGGCTGGCAATACCCATCGGCCAGAACCAGAACCGCTCGCCACGCTCGCTGCCTGCGATCAAGCCGGCGCGGTCGTAGACGCTGCGGCTGCCGCCTCCCGGCAGTGGCAATGCGCGCAGGCTCTGCTCGTCGTCGAGCCGGTAGGTGCGATCGCCGACGCCCGACGCCGCATCGGCGTCAATGCCGACCACGTAATGCGTGCCGCTGGCGATGCGGACCGTCAGTCGCTGCCCGGGCCGCAGCGCCGGCAGGCGCTGCGGAACAAATGCCCACTCGATGCCGGGCTGTGGCGGCGGTCGTGCCGCCAGCCGGTCGCCAGGCATGAACAGGTGATAACAGCCGCAGGCGTGGATGCTGTCCACCATCAGCGGCAGGCCACGCTCGTCGAGCGTGATGCGGATCATCAATCCGTCCAGCCGGCCTGCCAGCAGATCCAGCGGGCCGCGCGGCGGACGTTCGGCAAACCAGAATGCATACACCAGCTGTGTCAGCGTCCGTGTGGCGAGACGGGTGAAGGCGATGCGCTGGTAGGCGACCGGTCGGCTGGTGTCGACCGTCACGGCGGTGGCGTCATGCACCAGCGCGCCGGGCTGGTCAAAGGTGCCGCGCTGGTCGATCTCGATCACGGGTGCGTGTCGCGCCAGCAGCGCCTGCCACGCGGCCGGTGACAGCAGCGGGATACCTAGCGGATCGAGCGGCAGATCCTGAATCTGCGGATCGCCGGGCACCGGCTCGGCGTCGCCTGCCGCCCGGTACCGGATACCGGCAAAGCCCTGGCCTGCCGCGCGAAATGCGGACTCTGTCTCGCGCTGCCATTGCTCGATGCCGCGAAAGAATGCGCGTGAAGTCAGCGGATAGAGACCAGCAAACCGCTTCCAGCCCGCGTAATGGTCGGGAACCGAAAGTGTCTTGAGCCAGCCGACCGTGGCGCCGGGCGGGAGCAGGTCGACGCGTGCCAGCGCGCCGGAACAGACTTGCAGGCGTGCCAGGGTTTGGTCGATGTCGAGACCGTGCTGGCGACGCACGGCAGGCGGCAGATTGCGGATTTCATAGCCGTGCGCGTTGATGCCGTTGACCCGCAGGCGGTGGTGCAATGCGGCAGCGGTGGCGTTGTCCTGCGCGGCGTCGACGAAGGAGGCGCTGAAGCGGTCCGCGCGCAGGTGCGGCCGGCCGGGGAGGCGGGCCTCGCCGGCATCGCGCACACCGGCCCGGTCGATCAGGTCGTCGAGCGCTGCATACCAGGCCAGGCAGTCGCGTGCATGGCCATCGGCCGACAGTTGCGGCAGGTGTGGGGCGCGGCTCGCGCAACCGCCGAGTGCGACGCCGGCAACAATTGCGGCAAGGGGAAGAAATCGCATGGCAGCGATGTTAGCCGATTGCCATGCCCGCCGTCGGCGCGCGGTAGAGGGGCGCGAGGCCACGCGGCGCGACTCGTGGGCGTGCTGCACGACTATAATTCGCCGATGACTACGACCTTCACCATTGTTCCCGGCCAACTCACGCTGCCGCAACTGCGGCTTGCACGCGACGGCCATTTTCGATTTGAACTGCTGGCGTCGGCGTGGCCGGAAATTGCCGCCGGCGCGGCGACGGTGGAAAAAATCGTTGCCCGCGGCGCACCCGCCTACGGCATCAACACCGGCTTCGGCAAGCTGGCCAGCACCCATATTCCAGCCGACCAGCTGGAGGACCTGCAGCGCAACCTGGTGCTTTCGCACAGCGCCGGTGTCGGCGCACCGCTGGCCGACGAGGTGGTGAAGCTGGTGATGCTGCTGAAAATCGCCAGCCTGGCGCGCGGCCGCTCTGGGGTGCGGCCGCTGATCATCGAGGCCCTGCTGCGGTTGCTTAACGCGGCGGTCTATCCGCTGATCCCGTCGAAGGGTTCGGTCGGTGCCAGCGGCGACCTGGCGCCACTGGCGCACATGTCGGCACTGCTGCTGGGACTGGGCGAGGCGCGGGTCGCGGGCCGTCGCCTGCCGGCGCATGAAGCGCTGGTGGCGGCCGGACTGTCACCGATCACCCTGGCGCCGAAAGAGGGCCTGGCGCTGCTGAACGGCACCCAGGTGTCGACCGCGCTGGCGCTGCATGGCCTGTTCCAGATTGAAAACGTGTTTGCCGCCGCGATGGCCGGTGGCGCGATGAGCGTCGATGCCGCGATGGGCAGCGATACGCCGTTTGACGCGCGCATCCATGACCTGCGCGGCCAGCCGGGACAGATCGACACCGCGGCCTGCTATCGCCGGCTGCTCGCCGGCAGCGAAATCCGCCAGTCGCACCTGGCCGGTGACGACAAGGTGCAGGACCCGTACTCGCTGCGCTGCCAGCCGCAGGTGATGGGCGCCTGCCTCGATGTGATCCGCGCCGCGTCGCGAACGCTCGAAATCGAAGCCAATGGCGTGACCGACAACCCGCTGGTGTTTCCGGATTCCGGCGACGTGCTGTCGGGCGGCAATTTCCACGCCGAGCCGGTGGCGATGGCGGCCGATCAACTCGCCATCGCGGTGGCCGAGATCGGTGCCCTGTCGGAGCGCCGGACCGCATTGCTGGTCGATCCCGGCCTGTCGGGATTGCCGCCGTTTCTGGTGAAGGAAAGCGGGCTCAATTCCGGTTACATGATGGCGCAGGTGACGGCGGCGGCGCTGGCGAGTGAAAACAAATCGCTGGCCCATCCGGCATCGGTCGATTCGCTGCCGACCTCGGCCAACCAGGAAGACCATGTCAGCATGGCGACCTTTGCCGCGCGCCGGCTGACCGACATGGCCGAGAATACCGCCGGCGTGGTCGCGATCGAATTGCTGGCCGCGGCGCAGGGCATCGACCTGCGGTTGCCGCTCAGGACCTCACCGGCATTGCAGCAGGTCCATGACCTGGTGCGCGCGCGGGTGCCGTTCTATGACCACGACCGGCTGCTGGCACCTGACATCGACGCCACCATGGCGCTGATCCGGCAAGGTGCATTCAACACCATGGCCGGCGGCCTGTTTGCCGCCGCCGCCGCATGACTGCAACCAGGCTGTTCGCGCGCGAGGCGCTGCTCCCCCAGGGCTGGTGCAACGATGTGCTGATCGAGGTCGAGGACGGCAGCATCACCGCCGTCCGGGCTGGTGCGACTGTGGATGGCGCCGAGGCGCTGCGCGGGCCGGTGATCCCCGGCATGCCCAACGTGCACTCACACGCCTTCCAGCGCGCGATGGCCGGCCTGACCGAACGCGCCGGTCCCGGCAGCGACAACTTCTGGGCCTGGCGCGAACTGATGTACCAGTTCCTCGGCCGCATCACGCCGCAGCACAATGAGGCGGTTGCCGCCCAGCTGTATATCGAAATGCTCAAGGCCGGCTACACCAGCGTGGCGGAATTCCACTACCTGCACCACGATGAGCGTGGCCAGCCCTATGCCGATCCGGCGGAGATGGCCGGCCGCATCGTCGCCGCCGCCAACACCGCCGGCATCGGGCTCACGCTGCTGCCGGTGTTTTACGCCCATGCCACCTTCGGCGGGGTGCCACCCAATGCCGGCCAGCAGCGCTTCATTCACGGCGTGGATTCGTTCAACATCCTGCTCGACCGGCTGGCCGGCTGGGCGGGCAGCGGCATGCTGGTGCGGGTCGGCATCGCGCCGCATTCGCTGCGCGCCGTGACCCCTGCCGAGCTGGCCGCGATCGTGTCGCACCTGGAGTCGCGCGATGCGCACGCGCCGATCCACATCCATGCCGCGGAACAGCTGAAGGAGGTCAACGACTGCATCGCCTGGAGCCACAAACGGCCGGTGGCGTGGCTGCTGGAGAATGTCGCGCTCGATGGCCGCTGGTGCCTGGTCCATGCCACGCATCTCGATGACGACGAAACATTCCGCCTGGCCGAAAGCCGTGCCGTGGCCGGCCTGTGCCCGAGCACCGAGGCCAACCTGGGCGACGGCATATTCAACGCGCCGGACTACTTCCTGCAGGAAGGCCTCTGGGGTATCGGCGGCGACAGTCATGTCGGCGTCGATCCGTTCCGCGAGCTGGCCATTGTCGAGTACGCGCAGCGCCTGAAAAGTGCGCGGCGCAATATTCTCGGCACACCGGGACTGATGTCGATTGGCGGCGGCCTGTACCGCCAGGCCTTGCTGGGCGGCGCGCGCGCGCTGGGCCAGCCGGTCGGCGCGATCGCGCCGCAGCAGCGTGCCGACCTGGTGGTGATGAATACCGATGATGCGGCGCTGGTCGAGCATAGCGGTGATTCACTGCTGGATGCGGCCATCTTTGGCCCAGCGCGCCAGCCGGTGCGCGACGTCATGGTCGGCGGGTCGTGGAAAGTTCGCGACGGCCATCACGACGGCGAACAGAAAGCGCTGGCCGGCTACCGCGCCACGCTGCGGCAATTGCTGCAATGAGGACCGGCCCATGACAATTGACCATTGTGTCTTGGCCAATGCTCGTATCGCCACCATGCGTGGCGACGCGCTTGGCCTGATCGAGGATGGGGCGATCCTCTGTCGCGGCGGCGTGATCGATTGGGTTGGTCCCTTGGAGCAGCTGCCGGCCGCGGCGCGCGGGACGCCGCGCATCGACTGCGGTGGCAAGCTGGTCACACCGGGCCTGATCGATTGTCACACCCACCTGGTGTTCGCCGGCAACCGCGCGCATGAATTCGAGCTGCGCCTGACTGGCGTCAGCTACGAGAAGATCGCGCAGTCCGGCGGCGGCATCGTGTCCACCGTCGCGGCCACCCGCGCTGCTGACCAGGATGCGCTTTATCGCCAGAGCGAGCCGCGCCTGAAAGCGCTGATGCGCGAAGGCGTGACCACGATCGAAATCAAATCCGGCTATGGGCTCGAGACCGATAGCGAGCTCAAATGCCTGCGCGTCGCCCGCCGCTTGGGTGAAAACAACGCTGTTTCTGTCCGCACCACCTTCCTTGGCGCCCATGCCGTGCCGCCGGAATACGCCGGTCGCGCCGACGCCTATATTGACCTGGTGTGCGGCACGATGATGGATGCGGTGGCCGCAGCGGGGCTGGCCGACGCGGTGGATGCGTTCTGCGAGAACATCGGCTTCAGCCGCGAGCAGGTCGGGCGCGTGTTTGACGCCGCGCGGAAGCACGGCCTGCCGGTCAAGCTCCATGCCGAGCAGCTGTCCAACCAGCACGGCGCGGTGATGGCCGCCGGGTTCAGCGCCCTTTCGGCCGACCACCTCGAATACCTGGACCCGGCCGGCATCGATGCGATGGCGGGCAGCGGGATGGTAGCGGTGCTGCTGCCGGGTGCGTTCTATTTCCTGCGCGAAAAACAGCTGCCACCGATTGCCGCGCTGCGTGCGCGGGGCGTGCCGATGGCGGTGGCGAGCGACCTCAATCCCGGCACCTCGCCGATCGCCTCGCTGCAGGCCAACATGCATATCGCCGCGACCCTGTTCCGGCTCACGCCGAACGAAATCCTGCGCGGCGTGACGGTGAATGCCGCCCGGGCGCTGGCGCTGGACGATCGCGGCATCATCGACGCCGGCAAGCGTGCCGATCTTTGCGTCTGGAACGTCGAATCGGCGGCGGAGCTTTGCTACTGGCTTGGCGGCGTGGTGCCGCAGCGCACCTTTGTCGGCGGACAGGAACGGCATGACTGATCTCTGGTCGCTGGCGCGGCGAGACGGTCCGGTGATCGTCAATGTGCCGCATGCCGGCACCAGCCTGCCCGATGCCATCGCCGGCCGCCTGGCGCCGGAAGGCCGGTGCCAGCCGGACACCGACTGGCATGTGCAGCGGCTGTACGAATTTGTCGGCAATCTCGATGTGACGCTGATGTCGGCAACGCAGTCGCGCATCGTGGTCGACCTCAATCGCGACCCGTCCGGCGGTGCGCTCTACCCGGGCGCATCCAATACCGAAATCTGTCCGCTCACGACTTTTCACCAGCAGGAAATTTACCTGCCCGGCTGCACCCCGGATGACAGCGAAGTGGCGGCACGCGTGGCGCGCTACTGGCAGCCGTACCACCGCCAATTGGCGGCCGAGATCGACCGCATCCGCCAGCGCCATGGCTATTGCATCCTGCTGGATGGCCATTCGATTGTCAGCGAGGCGCCGCGCTTTTTCACCGGCCGCCTGCCGGATTTCAATCTTGGTACCGCCGACGGCGCCAGCTGCGGTCCGGAGCTGGCCGCCGGCGCGTTCGCGGTGTTGTCCGGCGCGCCCGGCTTCAGCGCGGTGCATAACGGCCGCTTCAAGGGTGGCGCGATCACCCGCCGGTTTGGCCGGCCGGCGCAGAACGTTCACGCGCTGCAGCTGGAAATGGCACAGTGTGCCTATCTGGATGAATCGCGTCCGGAGGAATACGATAGCGTTCGTGCCGCGCCGCTGGTGCGGGTGCTGCAGCAATTGCTTGATGTGTTGCTGCGCTGGCGCCCGCAAGCCGGTTTCGCCGCCGGATAATTGAATCATTGCCGATCAGGATCAATGCGAAATGGCCACTCCCGCTCCCGCCCCCGCCAAGCCCGCCATCAGCGTGCCGGTGCTGCAACCGGCCCGCCGCAACAAGACCGAGCGCCGCGTCACGGTGCCGGAGGTGATGAATGCGCTGGTCGCCGACGGTTACATCCCGCAGGACGAGGCCGACCGCGTCACCAAGCTCTGGCGAACCTCCTCGGTTGACGAACATGCGCTGGTGGTGGTGGCGAAGGGCAAGATCCGCTCGCTGAAACCGCCGCAGCGCATCCTCGAGATCGAACCGCTGACCGAGTGGCTGGCGGGCAAGGTCGAGCTCGGCTACTACCATATCGACCCGCTGAAGATCGACATGCGCGCGGTGACCGAGGTGATGTCGTCCGATTACGCCGCCAAGCGCAACATCCTGCCGGTCGAGGTCAACGGCCGCGACGTGGTGATCGCCACCAGCGAACCCTACCAGTCGGCCTGGCAGCGCGAGCTGGGCGACATGCTCAAGTACAACATCAAGGTGGTGGTCGCCAACCCGCAGGATATTTCGCGCTATGTCGGCGAGTTCTACAACCTGTCGCGTTCGGTCAAGCGGGCCGAGAAAAACGACAGCGGCGGCCCCAAGATCAACGACTTCGAACAGCTGGTCGAGCTGGGCCAGGCCGGACGCACGCTGGATGCCAACGACCACCACATCGTCACCCTGGTCGACTGGCTGTGGCAGTACGCGTTCGACCAGCGCGCCTCGGATATTCACCTGGAGCCGCGACGCGACGTGGCCATCGTCCGCTTCCGCATTGACGGTGTGCTGCACCAGGTCTACCAGGTGCCGGCCACGGTGGCCGCGGCAATGACCTCGCGCATCAAGATCCTCGGCCGCATGGACGTGGTCGAGAAACGCCGGCCGCAGGACGGCCGCATCAAGACGCGGATGCCGGACGGGCAGGAGATCGAACTGCGGTTGTCGACACTGCCCACGGCGCACGGCGAAAAACTGGTGATGCGGATTTTCGATCCGGATGTGCTGGTGCGCGATTTCTCCGAGCTGGGCTTCTCGCCCGAGGACTACGAAAAGTGGCAGGCGCTGATCGCCAACCCCGGCGGCATCGTGCTGGTGACCGGGCCGACCGGCTCGGGCAAGACCACCACGCTGTATTCGACGTTAAAGCAGCTGGCGACACCGGAAGTCAACATCTGCACCATCGAGGACCCGATCGAAATGATCGAGCCCAGCTTCAACCAGATGCAGGTGCAGAGCCAGATCGATCTCGGCTTCGCGCAGGGCGTGCGGGCCCTGATGCGGCAGGACCCCGACATCATCATGGTGGGTGAAATCCGCGACCTGGAAACCGCCGAGATGGCGATCCAGGCCGCGCTGACCGGCCACCTGGTGCTGTCGACGCTGCACACCAACGACGCGCCGACGGTGGTCACGCGGCTGCTCGATCTCGGCGTGCCGGCGTACCTGCTGACCTCGACCCTGCTGGGCGTGATGGCGCAGCGGCTGGTGCGCACCCTGTGCCCGCACTGCAAGGAAAAAGTGCCGCTGGAGCGGCCGGAACAGATCAAGCTGTGGCACGACACGGTGTCGCCGTGGAAGGGCGATCCGCCGAAGGATATTTATCGACCGGTCGGCTGCCTCGAGTGCCGCAACACCGGCTACCTGGGCCGGGTGGGCATCTACGAGATCCTGCTGATGACGCCCGAGGTGAAGAAACTCATCACTGAGCATGCCGACCTCGCCGCCATCACCGCCGAGGCTTACAAGTCGGGCATGAAGCCGCTGCGGCTGTCCGGCGCGATGAAGGTCGCGCAGGGCATCACCACGCTGGAAGAAGTGCTGAAAGTCGCGCCGCCACCCAGCTGAGGGCGAAAATTTCAACCGGCACCTGCCCGGAACGCCAGCACTGGCGCGGCTTTCCACGGCATTGCCGTGAAACACCGCGCCAACAGGCCGTTTCCGGCCGGTGCCCCAGCGAAATTCTTCACGAATTCGTTTGACGTGTGTCAATCGGTCGCGCGGCCGTTCCCCTACCATGGCAGCAAGCCTTTTTGCGGATTGGATGGGGTAGCTATGACAACTCGGGATGTGGTGATCATTGGCGGTGGTCCCGCCGGACTGGCGATGGCGTGCTCGCTGGTGCAGGAAGGGCTCGGCGTGACCGTGGTGGAGAAAGTCACCGAAGCCGTGCTGGCCGATCCGCCGGTGGACGGGCGCGATATTGCGCTGACGTTTCGGTCGCGCGACATCCTGCAGTCGCTGGGCATCTGGGCGCGACTGCCCGAATCGGAAGTGGCAACGATCCGCGGCGCGCGGGTCGAACAGGAGGACTCGCCGCATTTCCTCAACCTGCTGCCCCCGTCGCCGACCGGTGCCCACGCGGCGGCGATGGGTTTCCTGGTGCCGAACCACTGCATCCGTCGCGCCGCTTACCAGGCGGCGAAGGGACTCGAAGGCCGCGACCTGCGCATTGTCTCGGGCACCGGTGTGACGCACATTGAGCCGCAGGCCGACCAGGCCAGTGTGACGCTCGACGATGGCAGTCATTTGACCGCGCGGCTGGTGATCGCCGCCGACAGCCGTTTCTCGGCGTCGCGCCGGCAGATGGGCATCGCCGCGCACATGCACGATTTCGGCCGCGAGGTCATCGTCTGCCGGATGCAGCACGAACAGGCCGGCGACGGCATCGCCTGGGAATGCTTCCGCTGGGGCCGCACGCTGGCGGTGCTGCCGATGAATGACCGGCAATGCTCGGTGGTGATGACGGTGAAAACGCCCGAGGCCGAATCGATCATGCGTCTGTCCGCCGACCAGCTGGCGCGTGAAATTGAAGAACAGTTTTCGTTCCGCCTTGGCCGCATGACGCTGGTGGGCGAGCGCCACCGCTATCCACTGGTGGCGGTGTACGCGCGCGAATTTTTTGCCGCGCGCTTCGCGCTCATCGGCGATGCGGCGGTCGGCATGCATCCGGTGACGGCGCACGGCTATAACTTCGGCCTCTATGGCGTCGACCACCTGACGCGCGAGATTCGCGCGGCGCGACAGGCCGGCAGGGATTTCGGCGCCGAGCCGGTGCTGCGCGGATACGAGCGCGCGCATCGCCGTGAAACCTGGACCATCTTTACCGGTACCAACGCGCTGGTGAAGCTCTACACCGATGACCGGCGGCCGGCTCGCCTGTTGCGCCCGCATCTGCTGCGCGCGGCCAACCAGGTGCGGCCGCTGAAAGGCTGGATCACCCGGCACCTGACCGAAGTCGACCGCCGCGGGCCGCTGTCCAGCCTGCTGGCGCGCGGGCGATGAGCATCACGGCGGAACGGGCCATGGCGGCGCCGCGCACCCTGCGGATCAAGGGACGTTCGCTGCTGCCGATCGTGCAGGGTGGCATGGGGGTCGGCGTATCGGCGCACCGGCTTGCCGGACACGTCGCGCGCGCCGGCGGCGTTGGCACCATCTCCAGCGTCGACCTGCGGCGCCAGCATCCCGACCTGATGGCGCAGACCGGCAAGAGCCGCGACAAGGAACTGATCAACCGCGTCAACCTGCTGGCACTGGACCGCGAAATCCGCGCCGCGCTGGCGATTGCCGACGGACACGGCATGGTCGCCGTCAATGTGATGCGTGCGGTGTCCGAATATGCCGCCAATGTGCGCCAGTCGTGCGAATCGGGAGCCGATGCCATTGTGGTCGGCGCCGGGCTGCCGCTGGACCTGCCGGACCTGGCCGCCGGTTTTCCGGACATTGCGCTGATCCCGATCCTGTCGGAATCGCGCGGCATTGCCATCGTGCTGAAGAAATGGCTGCGCAAGAACCGATTGCCGGACGCGATCGTGATCGAACATCCGCGCTACGCCGGCGGACACCTCGGCGCCGCGCGCATCGAGGACCTGGACGATGCGCGCTTCGACTTCCCGCGGGTGCTCGAGGAAACCTTCCAGGTATTCCGCGACCTCGGCATCGAGCGCGAACAGATCCCGTTGATTCCGGCAGGGGGTATTGCCACGCCGCAGCAGGTGAGCGAACTGTTCGCGCTGGGCGCCAGCGCGGTACAGATCGGCACGCCGTTCGCGGTGACCGAGGAAAGCGATGCGCATCCGAATTTCAAGCGCGTGCTGGCGGAGGCCAAGCCGGAGGATATCGTCACGTTCATGAGCGTCGCCGGCCTGCCGGCGCGCGCAGTGCGCACGCCATGGCTGGAGAAATACCTGGTCAAGCTGCCGATCCTGCAGCGGCGGGCCAAGACCCGCACCGACTGCACGCTGGCCTTCGATTGCCTGGAAAATTGCGGCCTGCGCGACGGGGTCGAGAAATTCGGCCAGTTCTGCATCGACCATCACCTGGCCGCCGCGCTGGCCGGCGACGTGCAGCGCGGCCTGTTCTTTCGCGGTGCCAATGCGCTGCCGTTCGGCGCGGCGATTCGCCCGGTGCGTGAACTGATCGACTATCTGCTGTACGGCAGGATGCCGGCCGACCTGCCGCCGGCTGCAGGCTGAGCGGCGACGCGCACGCCCGCGGGCGCTGGCTGAATTTCAACAGGCGGATGCCCTGAAAGCCAGCACTGGCGCGGCGTTTCAGGCCAATGCCGCTGGAAGCCGCACCCGTGCTGGCTTTCAGGCCGGCTGGCTGGCGCGGTCGAGAATCACGAAGTCCATCGCGTAGCGATTGCGCTCGTCAGCCGGGCGATGTTCGCGCGAACGTTCGACCCACTGCTTGCGGTCCAGCGCAGGGAAATGCGTGTCGCCGTCGGGCGATGCCGCCACTTCGGTCAGGTACAGCGTATCGGCGTGCGGCAGCGCCTCGGCGTAAAGCGTCGCGCCACCGATCACAAACACTTCGGCTTGGTCGGCACACGCCTCCAGCGCGCTGCGCAGCGAATCGAAACCTTCACAGCCGTCCGCATGCCAGTCGCGGTTGCGGCTGATGACGATGTTGCGGCGCCCAGGCAGCGGTTTGCCGATCGATTCCCAGGTCTTGCGGCCCATGATCACCGGATGGCCCATGGTGGCGCGCTTGAACCAGGCGAAATCGGCCGGCAGGTGCCACGGCATGCCGTTGTTGACGCCGATGACGCGGTTGGCCGCCATCGCGACGATCAGGTTCAATCGCATCTCAGACCGCGATCGGCGCCTTGATCGCCGGATGCGGATCGTATCCCTGCAGGGTGAAATCCTCGAAACGGAACGCGAACAGGTCTCTGACCGCCGGATTGAGTTGCATCACCGGCAGCGGCCGCGGCGCGCGCGACAGCTGCTCGCGCGCCTGGTCGAGGTGATTCGAATAGAGATGCGCATCGCCCAGCGTGTGGATGAAATCGCCGGCCTCAAGGTCACAGGCCTGCGCGATCATCATCGTCAGCAGGGCGTAGGAGGCGATATTGAACGGCACGCCGAGGAATATGTCCGCGCTGCGCTGGTAGAGCTGGCAGGACAGCCGGCCGTTGGCAACGTAGAACTGGAAAAACGCGTGGCACGGCGCCAGTGCCATGCGCGGAATATCGGCCACGTTCCATGCCGAGACGATGAGGCGGCGCGAGTCCGGGTTGGTGCGGATCTGCTTGAGCACGTCGCTGATCTGGTCGATGTGGCTGCCGTCCGGCGCCGGCCAAGAGCGCCACTGATAGCCATAAACCGGCCCGAGGTTGCCGTCCTGGTCCGCCCATTCATCCCAGATGGTGACGCCGTTTTCCCTCAGGTAACGGATATTGGTGTCGCCCTGCAGAAACCACAGCAGCTCATGAATGATCGAGCGCAGGTGAACTTTCTTGGTGGTCAGCAGCGGGAAGCCGTCGGCGAGATTGAAACGCATCTGGTGGCCGAACACCGAGCGCGTGCCGGTGCCGGTGCGGTCGGATTTGTCGGCGCCGTGCTCGAGCACATGGCGCATCAGGGCCAGATACGTGTTGTCGGCGGAATTGGTCATGGGCTGGGTGGAAGCGGTTTGGGCGGAAGGGCGTTGCAGTGGAAGGTGGCCGTGCGAGTGTTCGCCCGCACATTCTACCGAAATGCCGTCGCCGGACTTCAGCCGCGAAATGCTTCCGACATCGCTGCCGTCAGCTGGTCCAGGGCATCCAGCGGCAGCCGGTTGACACCGGCCGCCGCGGCGCGCCCGCCACCGCCGGCGAAGCGGCCTGCGACCGTGTCGGCGCCGTGCGGCGCATTGCGCGGCGCGCGAATGCTGACGGTGGCGCTGCCCCAGGGATCGGGCGTGACCACCGCGTGCGCGCGCTGCGCAAACCGGTGCACCAGCTGGTTGGCAAAGATGCCGCTGGCCCGCCTGGCCCAGGCCTGGTCGGGCAACACATACAAGGCAAAACCGCCGTCCGCGTGCAACGGCGCGACGGCCTGTGCCAGTGCCAGGTCGCTGGCGTAGCCGTCCGCCAGGCGGCTCACCGCACTTTCCTGCGCGAGGAAGGCGAACGGGTCCGCATACGGCTGCATCAGCCGCGCCAGGGTGGCCGGCGGAAAGTGCAGATCCTCGATCGTGTCGCCATAGGCGTTGTAATTGAGGCACTCGCCCAGTTGCTGCAGTTGCGCGGTCTGGTCCGGCGACAGCCAGGCGCCGGCCGCCAGCGCGCGTGCGGTAACCAGCAGGTTGTCACCGAACGCACCGGCGATGGCCCAGTGGCGATGTGCACCGCCGATGTGCCGGTCGACAATCAGGCTGGTGCAGATGTCGGCGTGGTGGTCGATGTAGGCCTCAAGGCCGGGATGGGTCGGCAGCCGGCTGGCGCCGTGATGATCGAAATAGCGAAGGTGCACGCCGGCAGCCAGCAATGCGGCGCCGGCAACCGCATTCTGGTCCCACGAAATGTCGAATACGTTCACCACCTCGCCCTGGCCGGCACTGGCCCGCTGCAGCAAGGCAATGTCACGCTTGACGCCGGTGATCAGGGTGGCGGGTGCATCGGAGTCGGGATGGGCCAGGCGGAACTGGTGGCGCGCGATTAATCCATCCGCGTCGCCGTTGAAAATATCGATTGTGGGCACACTGCGGTCAGGGTTGGTGTCAGGCACGGCGCAGTCTGGTCGGTTGCATGGCAATCGCTATCTTAGGCGATTTGCCGGACGCTGGTTCTTGCCGGCGTCCCGGGAGCGATTACAATCGCGGATCGAAAATCGAATCAGGTGCGCAATGAAAATTCAAATGCCGAAAGTCAGCGTCGCTGCCGGCCTGCCGGACCGGGACGCGGCCCAGCACCTGCTGGTGCTGGTGCAGAAAGGGTCACGGCCGGAGAAAGTATTCGCACATGCGTTGCGTGATCAGGTGTTGCGTCGCGCCGCCAGGAGTGGCCGCAAGGCCGGCAAGCCAGCTCCGCTGTCAGCGACGCAACAGGGTCAGCTGGTGGTTTGGGCGGAGTGGGACCCGGCTGCGTCGATATTCGATCAGCAGACCGGCGTGCGCAAGGCGCTGGAATTGATCAATGGTGAGAGCCCGTCGGATCTCGATCTCGTGATCCATGCCGAGCCGTCGACGGCGCCTGCCTGCGCGGCGCTTGCGGTGCAGGTGATATTGATGAACAGCCAGTACCAGCTCGGCAAGACCACCAACCAGGCCGCGTCGATCAATGCTTCGCTCAAGCGATTGCGGGTGTTTGGCGTCGCGAAAAGTTTCTCGCCGGCGCGCGCCATCGCGGTCGCCGAAGGCAACCTGCTGGCGCGTGCCCTGACGCTGCGGCCGCCCAATGACCTGACGCCAAAGCGCTTCCGCGCCGACATTGGCAAGCTGGCGAAGCAGAACGGCTGGCAGCTAAAGGAATTCAGCTTCAAGTCGCTCAGCAAACTTGGTGCCGGCGCATTCTGCGCCGTCGCGCAGGGCAGCCCGCAGCAGGATGCGGCGATCGTGCGGCTCAGCTATCGCCCCGCGGCCGCGGCCAAGGGACGCGCACCGGTGGCGCTGGTCGGCAAGGGCATTTGCATGGATACCGGCGGCCACGGCCTCAAAAGCGCGAAGGGCATGTATGGCATGCATGAAGACATGGCCGGCTCGGCCGTGGTGCTCGGCATCCTCAAGGCCGCCAGCGACCTTCGGCTGCCGGTGCCGATCGATGCCTGGCTGGCGATTGCGCAGAACCATATCGGCCCCGGCGCCTACCAACCGGGCGACGTCGTTGCCGCCCTCGACGGCACCACCATCGAGGTCGTGCACACCGACGCCGAAGGACGCATGGTGCTGGCGGATACCTTGACCTTGGCCACCCGCGCCAAGCCTTCCTGCGTGCTCGACTTTGCCACCCTGACCGGCGCCATGGTCCATGCGCTCGATTCACGCATGGCGGGCGTATTCGCCAATTCGTCCGCGCTGGCCGGCATGGCGGTTGCCGCCGGCAGCGCAAGCGGCGAGCGAGTGGTGCTGTTTCCGCTGGACGCCGACTACGACGAGGCGCTCGAGAGCAAGGTTGCCGACGTTAAGCAATGCCTGATCGGCGGCGAGGGTGATGCCATTTACGCGGCGCGATTCCTGTCGCGCTTTGTCAATGCGGTGCCGTGGGTGCACATGGATCTTTCCGCCTATCGCCACACCGGCGGCCTGGCCGCAGTGGCGAACGATCTGAATGGCTTTGGTGTGGGCTGGGGTCTGGCGATGCTGGAGAATCCGCACCTCGGCTGACCGCGAGCGGCGGCGCGGCCAATTGCCGATGGAGGCAGCCAGGAATTGTCCCCGCCCGGTAACAGCGGACCTGGAGCGACAAATCAAAACGCCCCGGGCAGCAAGCTCGCTGCCCGGGGCGTCAGGGTTCAGGTCGTTTCGACTAGCGTGAAAAGATGACCCAGAGGCGGGCCAGGTCGGCCGCGCCATCGTTGCCGTGGACGGTCTTGAGTACCTGCACGCCCTTGGCTTTGTTGCCGGTTTGCAGATGTGCCAGGCCAAGCAGCAGCTTGGCGTCCTCCGGCCGGCGCAGGCCGCCTTTCTTGATGCCGGCCTCGATCATGCCGACGCCTTTGGCGCCCTGGCCGGTGGTGACATATTTGTAGCCCAGCGTGACCAGCGCGTTGCCATCCTTGGCAGCATTGGCTTCGCTGTCTTCCTGGCCGCTGGCTAGCGATTTCTGGCTCTCCGCCAGTCGCTTCTCGGCGAGGTCTTTCAGGCGCTTGTGGCGATCCGCCTCGGCACCTTTGCCGAGCGAGCCGTTGGCAAAGCCTTCATCGATAACTTTCTTGCCTTCCGCCGCGAAGCCGGCCTGCAGCGCAAGTTGCGACATCTCCATGAAATCGTTGGTCGAGGTCAGGTTGCCGGTGGCCAACTGCAGGCGATAGACGTCAAGCGCCAGCCGGTCGGAAAAGCCGGGCTTGCGCTGTACACCGGAGATCACATTGGCCCACAGGCTCTTTTTCGGGTAATAGTTGAGCAGTTTCTCGATCGTCGCGGCATAGCCGTTGTTGTTCTTCTGGCGCAGATAGCTGTTGGCCAGCAGTTGCAGCTTTTCTTCCGACGGCGTGCGGCCGGCTCGTTCGTCGGCCTCGATATCGGCCAGCGACTCCTTGGCGGCATTGGCAAAGTCGCCGCTCTGGAAATAGGCCTGGATCATCTGAACACGGATCTGCGGGCTGGTGCCGCCTTCCTTGTAGTAGCGCGCGCCCCACTTAAGAGCTGCGGCGTAATCACGATTGTTGGCATACAGTTTGACCAGCGTATCGATGATCGACAGCTGGCTTGCTGCCGGCGCCCGGCCGGAGGCAATGACCGCTTCGAACGCCTTGGCGGCGGTGTCGCTCTCGCCGGCGCCGAGTGCGGCGTTGGCGCGGGTGAACTCAATCATGTAGGACTCATTGGGGGTCTTGCCGGATACGCCGTCGGCTTCCCTCAATTTGGCGAGGGCGTCCTTGTAGCGCTTGGCCTTGAGCATGTCCTGTGCCTGCTGCAGCGGCTTGCCGACTTCCGGACGCACTTTTTCCTGCGCATGGGCAGCCGGCGCGAACGCAAGCAGCAGTCCGGCGACGACGGTGAAGCCGGCAACGGCGCGTTTGATCGTTGATGAGTGGAACATGAAAGGATTCTCCAGAAATGAAATGCAAAACGCGGCCTGCGCCGCGTTTTGCCGTGCTACCTGTTACTTGACGAACTGTTCGTTGCCGACAATTCCGAGCTTCGTGACCCCGAGACGCTGGGCCGACGCCATCACCAGCGCCACCGACTTGTACTGCGCCAGCTTGTTGGGGCGCAAATGTACTTCCGGCTGGTCCGGCTCGGCCGCCGCAGACTTGAGGCGTGTCTCCAGTTCCTCGCGGGTCGGCAGGATCTCACCGTTCCACAGGATGGTGCCGTCGAAGTCGACGTCGATCTGGACCACCACCGGCGGCTTGGCAGGCGGTGGCGGATTGCCCACCGGCATGTTGAGCTTGACCGCGTGGGTCTGGATCGGGATGGTGATGATCAGCATGATGATCAGCACCAGCATCACGTCGATCAGCGGCGTGGTGTTGATTTCCATCATCGGTTCTGGATCGTGGTCGCTACCGCCGCCACTGCCAACGTTCATTCCCATCGTTGTTTCCTTTTCGTTACCGTCATCACATCAGCCACCGACGTTGTTTGCCGGCGGTTCGGTGATGAAGCCAATCTTCAGGATGCTCGCCCGCTGGCAGGTGTACACCACCTTGCCGACCGACTCATAGCGCGCGTTTTCATCGCCGCGGATGTGGATCTCTGGCTGAGGCACTTTCACCGCTTCAACCTTCAGCTTTTCAAACAGGGCATCCGTGTCCGGCAGCAACTGCGTGTTCCAGTAAATATCGCCGTCCTTGGTCACCGTCAGCAGGATGTTTTCCGGCTTGGTCTGCGTGGGCAGGTTGCGTTCCTTCGGCAAGTCCACCTTGGCCGACTGGGTGATGACCGGCGTGGTGATCAGGAAGATGATCAGCAGCACCAGCATCACGTCGACCAGCGGCGTCGTATTGATGGAGGCGATGACTTCGTCTTCGCCGTCCCCTTCGGACCCTACGCTCATTCCCATATTGGGCTCCTAACTGTGGGTCGGCAATTACTTCTTCTTGCTGCCCTGGCTCATCAGCACCGAGTGCAGATCAGCGCTGAACGCACGGACCTTCTCCATCGATGACTTGTTGCGGCGGATCAGCCAGTTGTACGACAGCACGGCCGGCACAGCCACGGCGAGGCCGATGGCGGTCATGATCAGCGCTTCGCCCACCGGGCCGGCAACCTTGTCGATCGAGGCCTGGCCGGCGATACCAATTGCCGTCAACGCGTTATAGATGCCCCACACCGTGCCGAACAGGCCGACGAACGGGGAGGTGGAGCCAACCGTTGCCAGGAAGGCCAGACCGTCGCTGAGGCGGTTGTTGACGTTGTCCTGTGCGCGCTGGATCGACATGGTGATCCACGAGTTGAGGTCGACTTCGCCCAGCAGACCACTGTGGTGGTCGCTCGCCTTGACACCGCTCTCGGCGATGAAACGGAATGCGCTGTCTTCCTGCAACGTGGCGATGCCCTGGGTGACCGAACCGGCTGACCAGAAGCCGTCGCCGACCTCCTTGGCGTCCTTGTTGATGCGGCGCTGTTCAAACAGCTTGACGATCAGGATGTACCAGCTGCCCATCGACATGATCACCAGGATGGTCAGCGTGCCTTTTGACACCCAGTCGCCGTGCTCCAGCATCGCCTTGATGCCGTACGGGTTCTCGATGGTTTCCTTGGCGACGGTGCCGGGAGCGGCAGCCGGCTTGGCGGCATCGGCGGCCGGCGCCTGGGCAACGGCGTTGACCGGCTGCAGGGCCACGAGTGCCGTCACGACTGGCGCGCACATGATTACTGCCGCAACCAGCAGTGCAGGGATACGTTTGAAAAATGACATGATTCCTCCAGTAATAAAACTAACTCAAATATTGATGCCTGAATCGTGTCCAGCGCACCGGAAACTACAACCTGATATTGCTTGCCTAGTCGGTCAACTTGTAGACGATCGGCACCTGCACCCGCACGTCCCGACCTTGGCCGAGGCAACGGAATTTCCTGACAGTGTTAACAGAAACGCTGTTAAAAACCCGATTCGTTGACGACTTGACGTCGACGTCCTTGATTTCACCGTTTGCCGCAACGGTAAATTCGAGCAGGACCTCGCCGGACAGGCCATCCTTGCGCGCCTGCGGCGGGTACTTGAACTCGTTCTGCAACGTTTCGCGGAAGTTCGGACAGGCCACACCGACCTGTGCCGGGCCGGAAGACGGCGGCGCAGCCTGAACCGGCGGCGCCGGTGGCGCGTAGACAGGCGGGGCCACCGGAGAGGTATTGGAAATGACCGGCTGCTGGATGGTCGGCGCCTGGATCTGCACTTCCGGCGGCGGCACGAACGTCGGCATCACCTGGACCATTTTGGGCGGCGGCGGTGGTGGGGTTTCCGGCGGCGGCGGTTTCTTGATTTCTTCTATGATCTTGGTTTCAAGCGGTGCCTTGACCACATCGATGACTTTGCGCGCAAGTCCGGTGACCACTGCATAGGCCAATGCAATGTGAAGCACCAAAACAAAGGCAATACCCGTCAGATGCTTACCAGGCGACCGTTGTTGTTCTGCGTAACCCATGCCTTCTCCTCCAACAAGCACACGCGAAACACCGCGGGTGATAGGGCCGTAAAAAATCAAACGCGCATTCTAACTCTTTATTTGTTTGCGCGCATCGGTAATACCAAAACTGAAATATTGCGGTGTTAGCGGCACCCGAAATCGCCGCATCCGCGCAACCAGCCCGGTTGGCTGCCGGCGCCCGGGACGTATCAATCGTGCAGCAAACCAGCCCGGATGGCCAACGGCAGAAAGTCGTTATGATGCCGTAACTCCGGCTTGTGTGCCGGGTAACGTTGAAATCAGTGTGCACCAGGAACTGCCGCGATGCAAAAATTCACCATTGATCCGCGCAGAATTGCCCAGGAGGGCATGCATGCGCTGCAGGCGGGTAACCCGCAGCAGGCAAGGGCATGTTTCGAAAAGCTGGTCGAGGCAAGGTACGCGGATGCGTCGATTTTCCTGGCGCTTGCCTATGCCTGCAAATCGATGCAGGACGCGACCGCGGCGGCCGGCGCGATTGACAATGTCCTGTTGCTGGAACCGCAAAATCTGCGTGCGCTGCTGTTCAAGGCCGATCAACTTGCCGAGGCAGGCGATCGGCGCGCCGCATCGGCGTTCTATGTTGCCGCCATCAAGGCGGCGCCGCCGGCAGGGCAGGTGCCGGCCGATCTCAGCCAGGCATTGGCGCAGGCGCAGGCGTTTTGTGACCGGCAGACCGGAGAACTGGAAACCATTCTGCAGGCGGCTCTGGCAGATCACGGTGTCGATCAACCCGGTGCCGCGCGATTCAACCAGTCGCTGGATATCCTGTTTGGCCGCAAGCAGATTTATCTGCAGGAACCACGCTATTACTATTTCCCCGGCCTGCCGCAAGTCCAGTTCTACCCGCGCGACATGTTTCCCTGGTTGGACAAGGTCGAAGCGATGACAGCCGAGATCCGCCATGAGCTGGATGAAGTCCTGCGCCAGCACGCGGCATTCCAGCCCTATGTGCAGGGTGACCCGTTGCGTCCCCGGCATGATCCGAGCGGAATGTTGAACAATCCTGACTGGGGTGCCTTCTATCTCATGAAAGATGGCAACGTGGTGGAGGAAAATGCGGCACGCTGCCCCCGGACCATGGAAGCCTTGCGCGAGGTGCCACTGGCGCGAGTCGGCAATCGCTCACCGTCGATCCTGTTTTCGCTGCTGCGTCCGGGCGCAAGGATTCCGCCCCACCACGGCTTCGTCAATACCCGCCTGATTTGCCACCTGCCGTTGATCATCCCGCCGCAGTGCGGCTTTCGGGTCGGCAACGAAACCCGGCAATGGGTCGAAGGCAAAGCCTGGGTATTCGATGACACGATCGAGCACGAGGCGTGGAATCTGAGCAACGAGACGCGGGTGATCCTGCTGTTTGATGTTTGGCGCCCGGAGCTGTCGGCACTTGAACGCGACCTGGTGCGGGCGATGCTGGAAGCGCTCGACCGAAAGGACGGCGGCGACCAAACGTGGGGGATGTAGGCGCCGCAGTCCGGGAACGCCGCCTTCTGCTTTCATGCAAGGCGCACGCCTGATGGCCCCTTCCGCCGGATTGCGGATTGGTGCAGTATTCGCACCTTGATCAATTTCCAACGTCATCGCGAAAGCACCCATGCAAAAGTCAACTCAACGTGTGCCGGACATCGCCGTGCTTGAGGCCCAGGCGGCCCAGGCGTTGCAGCAGGGCAAGGAACAGGAAGCGATTCGCCTGTGGGGGAAAGTCCTCGAGCAGGAACCGAACCATTCGCGCACCCTGACCGCGCTCGGGCAGTATTCCTATCGAAAAGGCGACATGCAGTCTGCCCGCGTCGCGTTTCAGCGCGTGGTCGACACCAACGGCCGCGAGCCGCACCAATGGGTCAACCTGGCGCTGGCCTGCCGTGGCCTCAAGGATGAACAGGGCGAGGAAGCGGCGATCAAGGGCGCGCTGACCGTCGACCCCAGCGACCTGCTGGCGCTGATCCTGCGCGGCAACCTGCTCGAACGGCAGGGGAAGTCGCACCTGGCGGCTTCGGCCTACGGCGCGGCGACGACGGTTTCGCCGCAACTCGAGCAACTGAATCCCGAATTGCGGCCGGCGGTGATGCACGCGCTGGCGTTCCAGGACAAATACAACAAGGATTGCGCCAAGTTCATGGATGCCTACCTTGACCCGCACTTCCAGCAATTCAAGGGCGAGAAGCTGGACCGGTTTCGCACCTCGATCGATATCATGGTGGGCCGCAAGTTGCGCTACGATTCGCTGCCGCTGCTTCACTACTATCCGGGCCTGCCGGCGATCGAGTTTTTCGACCGCGCAGACTTTCCCTGGCTGGATGCATTCGAAGCATCGACCAATGACATCCGCGAAGAATTTCTCAACGTTCTCAAGACCGAAGATGGTTTCACTCCCTACATCACCTATCCGGACGATGTGCCGCTCAACCAATGGGCCGAACTGAACAATTCACCGCAGTGGAGTGCGTTTCATCTGTTCAAGTCGGGCGCGCGCGTGAATGAAAATGCCGACCGCTGTCCGCTGACCATGCGCCTGCTGGCGGGGGCGCCACAACCGGTGCAGGTCGGGCGAACGCCGGCCGCGATGTTTTCGCTGCTCAAGCCTAAAACGCGGATCCCGCCGCATACCGGCTCGTCGAATGTGCGGCTGGTGACCCATTTGCCGCTGATCATTCCCGAAGGTTGCGGTTTCCGGGTCGGCAATGAGACCCGCGAATGGGTGCCGGGCAAGGCCTGGGTGTTCGATGACACGATCCAGCATGAAGCCTGGAACGACAGCGACAAGCTTCGCGTGGTGCTGATATTCGACATCTGGCATCCCCACCTGACGCCACCGGAACGGGCGCTGCTGACGGCGATGACCGAAGGCATGGAGGCGTTTTCCGGCACCGCTGCCGGGTTTGATCTCTAGCGCAGGCCGGGTCCTGGCGCCACAAAACCGCATCAGGTGGCTCGGAAATGAAAAACGGCGAGCCGAAGCTCGCCGTTAGTTTTGGAACGTTGTTGCTGTTTGCTGCTTAGAACGATGCAGTCACGTTGATGAACACGCGACGGCCCAGTGCGTCGTACACCTGCGGATAGGTATTGCCGTTGCCGAAGCCTGCGCCTACCAGGCCTGACAGTGGCGGATCCTTGTCCATCAGGTTGTTGATACCGCCGCGGATGGTGATTTTCTTCGTCAGCGCGTAGGAAGCGGCGATATCGAAGTAGTTGCGCTCACCCAGGGTGCGGTCAAACGGCAGGACGGTGGTTGCCAGCAACGGTGCCGAGCTGGTGCCTTCCTGATCCGCGCTGCCGATATGACGCCACGTGAAGGCCAGGTCCAGGCTCCACGGGGTTTCCCACGTGGTGCGGAACTTGTGACGCCAGTTCGGCTGCGGTGCACCGCAAGTCGCGCCATGCAGCCCGGCGCAATCAAATTCGCCCAGACCCGGAATCGGCTCCTGCTTGAATTCCTTGACGTAGGTGCCGGTGAAGTCAAACTTCAGACCGCCGTAGCCTTGCAGCTTGTGCGCGTAGTTGAAGCCGACGTCAATGCCGGAGGTCTTCCACTTGCCAAGGTTCTGGTTGGTGGCGATGATCTGGGCGGCCGGCAATGCCCACAGGGTACCGAGGCGGTCACGGGTGATCAGGCTGCAGAACGTCGGCGAGCCAGTCAGCAAGCACTGGTTCAGCGTGGTGCCTGCCGGCGCGGTCGAGATCACGTCTTCAACCTTGATCTGGAAAAAATCCAGCGTGGCGCTGAAGTTGCGGAACGGCGTGAACACGAAGCCCAGGGTGACGGAATCAGACGATTCCGGCTTCAGGTTCGGGTTGCCGCCGAGCAGCTGATTGTACTGACCGGCCGGGCTGTCCAGGAACGCGTTCTTGTACAGGTTCGCCGGCAGGCCGGTGTTCGCGCACTGTGCCTGGGTTGCGGTGCCTTGCGGGCCGCACGGGTCGTTCGACAGGTCATACAGACCCAGGCCCTGTGCCTGGAACAGCTCGATGACGTTGCCGGCACGAACCGCACGCTGGTAGCTGCCGCGGGTACGCACTTCCTTGACCGGCGCCCACTCGACACCGAAGCCGTAGGAGTTGGTCTTCTGGTTGGTGCTGTACTCGGAACGGCGGAAGCTGCCGTTGACGCTCAGGAACTCGGCGAACTGCGCGCCTTCGATCAGCGGGATGCGGGCTTCGCCGAAGAAGTCTTTCACCGTGTAGCCGCCGCCCAGGCTGATGGTCGGGCCGCCCTGGCCGGCTAGGTCGCCGGTGGTGAATGCCGAGTCGGTGCTCAGGTCAAGCTCTTCGGTACGGCGCTCGAAACCAACTGCGAAGCCGATGCCGTTCTTGGCAGCCGGCATTTTCCAGCCATAGTTGCCGAGGTCGACGGAGATCGTCGCGTTCTGCACGGTCTGGTCGGTAAAGCCCTTCTGGAAGCCTGGCGTTTGCAGGAATGCCAACTGAGCCGGAGTGATGCCGCCCAGGGACCAGATGTTGTATGGCACGCAACCGGCTGCGCCCGAACGGCAGACGATGTTTCCGCCTGCATCGCGAACTGCATCCAGCGCGAGTGCGGTACGGGCGATCGAGAAGTCGTTCTTGTAGGTTTCCTGGTACACAACGCGGCCGGTCTGGGCGAACACGTCGAAATTCCAGAACTTGGCGAAGTCACCTTTCACACCAACCACGGTGCGATAGGAGGTGTGACGGATGTCGTCCTGGCGACCACCGCCTTCAACGTTGCGGCGCAGGATGAACGCGTCGCCCGTTGTGGCACCCGGCGTGTTGCAACCCAGGTCACGACGCCAGTCGGCGGACAGCAGCGGATTGTCGCACTGGATGGCGTTGGCACCGGAGGCGTCAAAGCCGAACAGGCCGCTAGGCGCGATCTGCGCCACGGTACGGTCATCGTGGAACGAAAACTCGGAGTAAACCTTGGCGTTTTCGAGGATGTCGTAGTTCAGGGAGGCGTTGAAACCATAACGCTCCGACGGACGCTGGAAGTAATTCAGCGGGCCGAAGTTGTACTGGTCATTGGCGCCGACGTAAGCACGGGTGCCGCCAGCCGAATTGGCCACGGTACGCGCGCCTGCAGCCACGATGAACTGGCCGGGGAAGCTGGTGCCGGAACCACCGCAACGGATGCCAGGACCAAAGGTGGTGCCATTGATGGTACTGGTTGCCGTGGTGGTTGCATTGCCGATCGAGCAGGCCGAGAAATCACGCTCGGATTGCAGCAGCGCGTCTTCTTTCTTGTAATTGAAGAACACGGTGGCATTGCCCTTGCCGTTGGCGAAATTGCCGCCCAACAGCATGCTCATGTCGAAAATCTTGCCGTCGGAGCTCTTGTCGCCAGGCAGCTTGAAGTTAGACGGGTTGGAGACCGCACGGGCGCGGATCATGTCGGCAACCGGGCCACCATCCTGCTGGTGGTTGTAGAAGCTCTGGTTGACTTCAAACTGGGCGCCTTCGAACCGGTCGTTCATGATGAAGTTCACCACGCCGGCAACCGCATCGGAACCGTAAACGGCACCGGCGCCACCGGTCAGCACCTCAACGCGCTTGATCAGCGGGGCAGCAACCTGGTTCAAGTCGCTGGCGAACTGACGCGGGCTGCCTGGGGGCAGGCGACGGCCATTGACCAGCACCAGAGTGCGGTCGGCACCGAGGTTGCGCAGGTTCACCGTCGCGGTACCGGAGGCACCGTTCGAGATGTTGCCGCCCTGGTCAGCCACCACTTGCGGCAGGTTGTTCAGCAGGTTCTCGACTGAACGTACACCGTCGACCTTGATGGCCTGGGCGTCGATCACGGTAACCGGGCTGGCACCTTCCAGATTGGGCGGGGGAATGCGCGTACCCGTAACCTCGATCTTCTCGGTGGTTTGCGGGGCGGCGGCTTGCTGTGCAAAGGCATTGCCACTGACACCGACTGCGACGCTCAGGCTGAGCGCCTGTAGCACAGCCAGTGAGAGCTGCTTCTGTTTGATTCTCATAGGTAAGACTCCCGTTGTGGAGAAACAAAAACTACGTGGTGACCGCTTTCTGTAATCGATTTCATAAACCCATGTTTTGAAACGACTTACTTTTATTTCGGCACATGATTGCGACGCTCCGGATATGTACTTTTGTGACGGTTCGCAACCAATCTCGCCATTATCGTTAAATGAAGTGCGAATTCAACAATGTTTCACTCGGAAGTTGCATAAACGCAACAGTCTGCGCACGCATTGACACGCCGCAAGGATGCCTGCTGGCTATATTCCGGGCCGAGAAAAACAAAAAGGGGGCCGAAGCCCCCTTTTTTGCGATGCATAAAACGACTTACTTGAAGCGATAGACGCCGCTGACCGTGTAATAGATGCTGCGGAACGGATGGTAGGTGAAGTTCACCGGCCGTGCGTTGGCATCCAGCGGAGGCTTGCGGTCAAACAGATTCTGCGCAATGAAGTTCAGCGTCAGTTTCTTGATGCCGTTGTACTGCAGGGACAGGTCGGCCGTCGTGTTGGAATGAACCACGCAGTCCGGCTGGCTGTTGCGGATGGCGGTCGAGCAGGTCAGGCCCGGATCGCGCAGCACGCTGTAACCCTTGTTGAAGTTGGCTTGCAGGCCGACCACAAAGTCACGATAGTCCCAAACGGTACGCGCTGTGCCACGATAGCGCGGGAAGCCGTATCCGGCGAAATCGGTCAACGGCTCCGAATCCGCAGAATTGCCGGTGTAGGCATCGTAGTAGGTCATGGCGAAGCTGTTACGCAACTTGCCCATGCTGCCCAGGTTGATGTTGTAGCGCGCTTCGAGATCGTAACCCTTCACATTGGTCTGGCCGCTGTTGAAGAAGAACGTCTTGATCGCTTGCAGCGGGCCGAACGTCTCACCCGGCAGGATCGGTCCACGCACCACGCGGTTGGCGTAGATGCCGCTGGTCACGCCTTCATTGGCCAGGATCAGGTCCGGGTCAAGCAGGGTGATTTCGCTGCGGCGACGGATGTCGAAGTAGTCGAGCGTCAGGGACAGGTCTTTCATCGGTTCCCAGACGAATCCCAGGTTGTAGGATTTCGACTTTTCCGGATCCAGACGCTGAGCGTTTTCCAGCAGCGCGGCAGCGGTCTGGTTACAGGCCAGTTCGGTTCCGAGCAGGCAGCGCTTCGGATCGGTGATGCCGTTGTAGAAGGCGGTCACGCTGGAGCGCGAAATTTCGGTCAGCGACGGGGCGCGGAAACCTTCTGCGTACGACGCGCGAACCGCGAAGCTCGGCACCACTTTCCACTTGATACCGACCTTCGGCGTGGTCGAACGGCCGTAGTCGGAATACTTGTCCGAACGGAACGCCAGCTGGGTTTCGATGTTCTTCAGGAACGGAATGCTCAATTCGCCGTAGGCGGAGGTCACATCACGCTCGCCGTCGGCAAACGCCGCGCCGAAACCAATGACTTCACCACGCAGTTTTTCCGGATCCGGGGTAGCGGTACGGTCTTCCTTGCGGAACTCGAGGCCGGCTGCCAGGGCCAGCGGGCCACCGGACAGCTGCATCAGTTCCTTCGAGCCCTTGACATCAACGATGGTGAAGGACGATTTGGCGTTGTCCTTGGTGTTGATGCGCAGGTCAGACGGCTTGATTGCGCCGGCGCTCGGGTTGAGGAAGTTATAGGTGCCGTTCAACACACCCTGGGTCAGCGGCGTGCGGCGGATCTGGTTGTACTGCGTTACATCGGTCTCGTTCTTGGAGAACAGGATGCCGGCTTCCCAGTCGATGGTGCCAAACAGGCCCTTCAAGCCAGCAACCACGCGGGTGGCTTCGGTGTCGGTTTCGCGGTCGCCGTTGCCGACTTCGGTGAAGCGATGGCGATAGATGACCGGGGCGCCGAACGGGTTGTTCGGGTGCGAGGCAGGCAGGAATTCCGGCAGGTTGACCAGGCGGCCTTCGGTGCTGGAATACCAGACGCCGAAATCGCCGTAAACCTGCGGGTTGCCGCGGTAGAAGGTCTTGGTGCGGTTGAAACCGATTTCGGCAAAGCCGGAAAGGTTGGCCGAGAAGTCATAGCTGCCGCGGGCGAAGAAATTGTCGCGATCGCTCTTCGGCACCACGTCGGTGCGGGCAATGGTATCCCAGCGGCACACGCTGCCCAGACGAACGGCACCCGGGTTACAAACTGGAACTTGCGATGCGAGCGGACGGAAAGCCTGCGCGGTTGCCTGGCCGGTGGCGAGGTTGTACACGCCGGTCAGGTAGTTGCCGGCATACGATGAGGCATAGCGGGCGTAGGTGGCGAACGACGGGTTGGTCTGCAACGTCGGGTAGAGGATGTAATTGATGACATCGTCAACCTTGGTCACTTCGCGCTCGACGCGCTCGTAGTTCATGAACACGTTGTAACGATCGCGCGCCAGGTCACCGAAGCCCAGGGTGGTCGATGCGCGGGTGGTGCGGTATTCGCTGTCGCGGTTCTGCGAGATCGAGCCGCCGATCTGCGCACCGGTGTAATCCTTGCGCAGGATGATGTTTACCACGCCGGCAACAGCCTCGGAGCCGTAAATGGCCGATGCGCCGTCTTTCAGGATTTCAATGCGGTCCACCACGTCAAGTGGCAGTGCGTCAAGGTTAACCACGCCCGATTGGCCGAAGTTCGGGTCAGCCGGTCCGAACGGCGCAACGCGGCGGCCGTTCAGCAGCACCAGCGTGGCGGCGGAACCGAGGCCGCGCAGTGAAACGGTGGAGGCGCCGGACGAGAAGCTGTTGGCACCAGTGATGTCGTTCAGGCCGCCGCCGGCGTTGGTCGGCAGTGTGCGCAGCAACTCGGTAACGGTCTGCTTGCCGGAGCTTTCGATCTCTTCCCGGGAAATGATCTGAATCGGCGCGCTGCCTTCAGCATCGACGCGCTTGATGTTGGATCCCGTCACTTCAATCTTTTCGACTTTTTGCGGTGCGGGTGCTTGCTGGGCAAATGCAAACGGCGTGACTACCAACGCTGCCAGCAGTGCCTTGGGCAAGACTTTCATTCTGAGATGAGTCATTTAGGCCTCGTATTTGGTTACAAATTGAGAAAATACCGCCATACAACCGGAACACGTTACATGGCGCTACAAACCGTGCGAGTTTATCGCCAAGGTGACAGGTCAGTGCACACTTTTTACGGTTTGTGTCATTTATGCAACACGGTAAGTAAAGGCCTACAACCTGCTGATTGCGTGAACTTTCCGCGCGACTCCGGCCGGCAGCGAAAATCCGCGGCGAGCGTGTATCCCCGGCCGACGCCGGCCTGGTGCCGGGCTGGCGGTCCGCGCGACCCGTGAATAACTGGCGGGGTATATTATTTTCCCCGGCCATGCTATGATCCAAGGCTGTAATAATCAGATGGGCTTCGGGCCCATTTTTTGTTTGTCACGCAATGCGTTAGTGAGGAATGGCGATGTCCGGGGATCTCGGGGCGATCGTTGAGTCCGCGGTAACCGGGCTTGGTTACGAACTGGTGGATATTGAACGAACAGCGAGTGGAGTGCTGCGGGTCTTTATCGACAAGGTCGACGGTATTACCGTGGAAGATTGCGCGGATGTGAGCAATCACTTGAGCCGCGTGTTTGCGGTTGAGGCAATCGACTTTTCGCGCCTGGAAATCTCTTCCCCGGGGCTCGATCGTCCGGTCAAGAAGTTGGCCGATTTCGAGCGGTTTGTCGGTCACGGCGTGAAGGTAAAACTGAATACGATGGTGGAACGGCGCAAGCGGTTCGACGGCTTTATCCGGTCGGTCACGGATGACAGCGTGGTGTTCGCATTGGCCGATGAATCCGCCGGGCCTGGCGGTGCGGTTGCTGCGGGTGCGAAGCGGTCAGCAAAAGGCTCGAAGAACAAAAAGCAGCCGGAAGCAGTGTTGGAGACGACCATTACCGTGCCATTGGCCAGTATTGAGCGCGCCCGCCTGATCCCGGAAATTTGATTGTCGACGCAAGCAATAGCAGAACTGATGCAGGAGTAATTTGAAATGAGCCGCGAGATTTTGTTGTTGGTTGATGCACTGGCACGGGAAAAGAGCGTACCGCGTGAGACGATCTTTATCGCGCTCGAGCTGGCGCTCGCATCAGCCACCAAAAAACGCTTTACCGACAAGTTCCTCCAGGAGGAAGCCGACGTTCGGGTCGAGATCGATCGCCAGACCGGCGAATACCAGGCTTTTCGCCAATGGGTGGTGGTGCCTGACGAAGAGCACGAAGAGCCCGCGCGCCAGATCGCCATTACCGACGCACCGGAACGCGGCGAGGACCTGAAGCTGGGCGACATCATTGAAGAGCCGCTGGAAGCGGTGGATTTCGGCCGCATCGGCGCGCAGACCGCCAAGCAGGTGATCCTGCAAAAAATCCGTGACGCCGAGCGAGAGCAGATACTGAGTGATTTCCTTGCGCGCGACGAACAGCTTGTCACCGGTACCATCAAGCGCATCGAGCGCGGCAATGTGATTGTCGAGTCGGGCCGCATCGAAGCCCTGCTGCCACGCGACCAGACGATTCCGAAGGAAAACCTGCGGGTCGGCGACCGGGTGCGTGCGTATCTGCTGAAAATCGACCGGAACCTGCGCGGACCGCAGCTGGTGCTGTCGCGCATCTCGCCGGAATTCATCAAGGTCCTGTTCGAGCTGGAAGTTCCTGAAATCGAGGAAGGCCTGCTTGAAATCAAGGCTGCAGCGCGCGATCCGGGCCTGCGCGCCAAGATTGCCGTCAAGTCAAACGATCCGCGTATCGATCCGATCGGCACCTGTGTCGGCATGCGCGGTTCGCGGGTGCAGGGCGTCACCGGCGAACTGGCCGGCGAACGCGTCGACATCATCCTCTGGTCGGCCGATCCGGCCCAGTTTGTCATCAACGCCCTGGCGCCGGCCGAAGTGTCCTCGATCATCGTCGATGAAGAGCGCCACAGCATGGATGTGGTGGTTGATGAGGAACAATTGGCGCAGGCCATCGGCAAGCTTGGACAGAACGTGCGCCTGGCCTCCGAGCTTACCGGTTGGCAGTTGAACATCATGACCGAAGTCGAGGCAAACCAGAAACGCGACTCTGAACACGGCACCATCCAGCGCCTGTTTATCGACAAGCTGGATGTGGACGAGGAAGTCGCCCAGATCCTGATCGACGAAGGTTTCAGCAATCTCGAGGAAGTGGCCTATGTGCCGATGAACGAGATGTTGGAGATCGAGGCCTTCGACGAAGATACGGTGAATGAATTGCGCCGCCGCGCGCGGGATGCCCTGGTAACCGACGCGATCAAGTCGGAAGAAACGATGGAGACCGCTGCCGAGGATCTGCTCGGCATGGACGGCATGGACGCGGAAACTGCGCATACGCTGGCATCGAAGGGCGTACGCACGATGGACGATTTGGCCGACCTCGCGATCGACGAACTGACGGAAATGACGGGAATGGAAGCTGACCGGGCGAAAACCCTGATCATGACCGCCCGCGCGCCGTGGTTTGCGGATCAGCCGGCCTGAAACCGCTGCATTGAATTGATTGACGGGTGAAGCCGGGTATCGCACCCCTAACGTACTGCCAAATAGGAATCGAATGGCCCAAACCACCGTTGCGCAATTTGCCAAGGAACTGAAGCTCACAGAAGATCTGTTGATCGAACAGTTGAAGGCAGCGGGCGTCAAGAAAAACACGTCAGACGACAAGCTGACGGAAGAGGACAAGTCTTGCCTGCTGACCTACCTGCAGGAAGCGCACGGCCACAAGGAAGAAAAGAAAAAGATCACGCTGACGCGCAAGCAGACCAGCGAGATCAAGAAATCCGACGCGACCGGCAAGGCCAGGACCATTCAGGTCGAGGTGCGCAAGAAGCGGACTTTCGTCAAGGTTGACAAGTCGGCAGAGGCGGTCGAGGCGGAAAAACCGGTCGAGGCACCGCAACCGATCATCAACGACGAAGAACTGGCCAAGCGTCGCGCCGAGGAAGACCGGCAGACTGCGCTGCTCGCCAAGCAGGCGGAGGAAAAAGCCAAGGTGGTGCCGAAGCGCAAGGCCGCCAAGGCCGGCGAAGAGGAAGTGCCTGCCGCGCCAGTCGCTGAAGTCACCGAGGCGGAAAAGAAGATTACCCGCCGCAAGTCAGCCAAGGACGAGCCCGCGGTGGCGGCCGAGGCTGCGCCAGTCGAACCGGCGGCGGCAGCGGTCGCACCGCCGGCGGAAAACCGCCCGCGTATCGGCGAGCGCGTGGTCCTGAAGAAAGATCCACCGGTTGTCGCGGAAGGCACCCTGCATCGTCCGGTGATCAAGCCGGGCGAGAAAGACGACAAGGCGGCCGACAAGAAGGTGGTCAAGAAGCCGCTCAAGCCTGCGACCTCGTGGAAAGACGAGATGGCGAAGCGCCGCACCATCAAGACACGCGGCGATGCCAGCGGTGGTCGTGATGGTTGGCGCGGCCGTCGCGGCAAGGATCGGCATGACGATGACGCGGAAAGCAATTTCCAGGCGCCCACCGAGCCGATCATTCGCGATGTCATGGTTCCCGAGACCATCACGGTCGGCGAACTGGCGCAGAAAATGGCCGTCAAGGCCGCTGAAGTGATCAAGGTGATGATGAAAATGGGATCGATGGTCACCATCAACCAGGTGCTTGACCAGGAAACCGCGATGATCATCGTCGGTGAAATGGGGCATGTGGCCAAGGCCGCCAAGGCCGATGACCCGGAAGCCTATTTGACCGACGCGATTGTCCACACTGAAGCTGACATGGAAGTGCGGCCGCCGGTCGTCACCATCATGGGCCATGTCGATCACGGCAAGACCTCGCTGCTGGACACGATACGCCGCACTCGCGTCGCCTCCGGTGAGGCTGGCGGCATTACGCAGCATATCGGCGCCTACCATGTAACCACGCCGAAGGGCGTCATCACGTTCCTCGATACGCCTGGCCACGAAGCCTTTACCGCCATGCGCGCGCGCGGATCGCAGATCACCGACCTGGTGATTCTGGTGGTGGCGGCCGACGACGGTGTCATGCCCCAGACCAAGGAAGCGATCGCGCATGCCAAGGCGGCCAATGTGCCGATCATTGTCGCGATCAACAAAATTGACAAGGCGGATGCCAATCCGGATCGTGTAAAACAGGAACTGGTTGCCGAGAACGTCCTGCCCGAGGAGTACGGTGGCGATGTGATGTTCGTGCAGGTTTCGGCCAAGACCGGGCAGGGCATCGACAGCCTGCTGGAAGCGATCCTGCTGCAGGCGGAGGTGCGCGAACTCAAGGCGATGCGCAATGCGCCCGCCAAGGGCGTCGTGATTGAAGCCCGTCTCGACAAGGGACGCGGTCCGGTCGCGACCATCCTGGTGCAGTCCGGCACGCTGAAAAAGGGCGATATGCTGCTCGCCGGCGCGGTATTCGGACGGGTTCGGGCGATGCTCGACGAAAACGGCAAGTCCATCAGCGATGCCGGGCCTTCCATTCCGGTCGAGGTCCAGGGCCTGACCGATGTGCCAGGCGCGGGCGAGGACATGATGGTGCTCAATGACGAGCGCAAGGCACGCGAGATCGCCTTGTTCCGCCAGGGTAAATTCCGCGACGTGAAGCTCGCCAGGCAATCTGCGTCCAAGCTGGAGAATGCGTTCGAGCAGATGGGCGAGGGTGCGACCAAGTCGCTGGCGGTCATCATCAAGGCCGATGTGCAGGGCTCCTACGAGGGTCTCGCGCACGCACTGGGCAAGTTGTCCACCAGTGAAGTCAAGGTCAACGTGGTGCACGCGGCGGTCGGCGCCATCACGGAATCCGACGTCAATCTGGCGCTGGCATCGAAAGCGATCATCATCGGCTTCAACGCCCGCGCCGACGTGGCAGCGAGAAAGCTGATCGAAACTTCCGGCGTACAGGTCCGTTACTACAACATCATTTACGAAGCGGTGGATGATGTGAAGCTGGCGCTGAGCGGCATGCTGTCACCGGAAATCAAGGAAAGCATCCTGGGCCTGGTCGAAATCCGCAACGTGTTCAGGATTTCCAAGATTGGCGCGGTCGCCGGCTGTTTCGTTCTCGACGGCATCATCAAGCGCGGCTCGAGCATCCGTCTGCTGCGTGACAATGTGGTGGTGCATACCGGCGAGCTGGATTCGCTGAAGCGCTTCAAGGACGACGTCAAGGAAGTCAAGGCCGGATTCGAGTGCGGCCTGTCACTCAAGGGCTTCGACGACATCAAGGTTGGCGACCAGCTTGAATCATTCGAGACCGTCGAGGTTGCCCGGTCGCTGGCCTAGTTGCCGGGATTGCACAAATGTCGCAGGAAGCACGCAACCGCAAGATCGCTGACGCCATCCAGCGCGAATTGTCCGAACTGATTCGGCTGGAGATGCGCGACCCGCGCGTGACGATGGTCACGCTGACCGACGTCGAGGTCGCGCGCGACAATTCCCATGCCAAGGTGTTTTTCACCTCGATGGGGACCGAGGCGCAAGTCACGTCCTGCCAGCACGGCCTGCAGAGCGCGGCCGGTTTTTTGCGCTCGCAACTTGCCCACCGGCTCACCATTCGCACCGTGCCGCAGCTGCATTTCGAGGTCGACAACTCGATCGAGCGCGGCGTGCGCCTGTCCAAG
Source organism: uncultured Burkholderiales bacterium (assembly GCA_964417885.1). Taxonomy (GTDB): domain Bacteria; phylum Pseudomonadota; class Gammaproteobacteria; order Burkholderiales; family Usitatibacteraceae; genus UKL13-2. The sequence continues at coordinate 39,736 of CAYQKN010000016.1, forward strand.
CTGATCGACGACGCCGTGGCGGACGACGCCAAGCATCCCGGGTAAACGTGAAGATTGCGAGGCGCGCCGTCGATGGCGTGCTGCTGCTCGACAAGCATGCCGACCTGTCGTCGAACAGTGCGGTGGGCTGGTCGAAGCGCCTGTTCAATGCCGAAAAGGCCGGTCATACCGGCACGCTCGATCCGTTTGCCACCGGGCTGTTGCCAATCTGCTTTGGCGAGGCGGCAAAATTCGCGCGATTCATGCTCGACGCCGACAAGGGCTATCGGGCGACGCTCCGGCTGGGCGAACGATCCAGCACCGGCGATACCGAGGGCGAGATCATTTCGCGGCGCCCGGTCAACGTCGATTGCGCGCAGGTCGATGCAATACTCAGCTCCTTCCTCGGCGCGCGGACGCAGGTTCCACCGATGCATTCCGCCCTGAAACAGGATGGTGTCCCGCTGTACAAACTTGCCAGGCAGGGCGTGGAAGTCGAGCGGCCGCCCCGCGACATCGTCGTCCACTCGCTGGCGCGGGTGTCCCTCGGCGGCAATCAACTAGTCATCGACACCCGTGTCAGCAAAGGCACCTACATTCGCGTATTGGCAGAGGACATCGGCGAGGCGCTGGGTTGCGGTGCCTATCTGACTGCCCTGCGGCGAACCGCAACCGGCGGCTTCGGGGTGGCGCAGGCCGTGACTTTTGAGCAACTTGACGCCATGTCGATGGCGGAGCGTGATGCGGTGCTGCTGGCACCGGACGCGCTGGCGATGGCGCTGCCGTCGATCCAACTTGACGCGCAGCAGGCTGCGGCGCTGCAAAACGGGCAGGTGCCCCGGCTCGCCCTGGCGTTGCCAGACCAGACGGAATATCGGGTGTATGGCGACGGCGGTCGCTTCATGGGCATCGCCCGGACCACGTCAACGGCAGAACCGGGTTGCCTGCTCACCGCCGTCCGGCTCATGTCCGGCGTGGCGACATCAGCTGAAAACGTCTGATTTTCTTGCGTTTTTCTGCCTGCGGCGGCTATAATCTCGGTCTTCGCGCATCAGGCTGATCCGGGCCGGCGCCGCAAGTATCTGCGACAAGATACGTGATTTGAGGAGCAGTGCAATGGCAACAAAAATGGCATCAACCCAGGAAGTCATGCTGCAACACCAGCGCGCCAAGGGCGACACGGGTTCACCCGAAGTGCAGGTCGCACTGCTGACGGCGCGCATCAACGAATTGACGGCGCATTTCAAGATCCACGTGAAAGACCACCATGGCCGCCGCGGTCTCCTGCGGATGGTCAGCAAGCGTCGCAGCCTGCTGGATTACCTGAAACGCACCAAACTCGAAACCTATCGTTCGCTGATCGACAAACTCGGTCTGCGCAAATAAGTTTCAGAGGTACCCGAAAGCCCCACTGAATCCAACTTCAGCGGGGCTTTTTATTTGTTCCGCGCGGCGTGTGCTGCACGGGTGGCAGTTTTTGGCATCTATTGAGACGAAAGAGGGAATTCCCAAATGAAAGCAATCAAGAAATCTTTCCAGTACGGGCGTCATACCGTGACGCTCGAGACGGGCGAAATCGCCCGTCAGGCAGACGGCGCCGTATTGGTGTCGATGGACGAAACCGTTGTGCTGGTCACCTGCGTGGCGCGCACCGAAGTCAAGCAGGGCCAGGACTTTTTCCCCCTGACCGTCGACTACCAGGAAAAGACCTTTGCGGCCGGCAAGATTCCCGGCGGTTTTTTCAAGCGCGAAGGCCGTCCTTCCGAGAAGGAAATCCTGACCTGCCGCCTGATCGATCGTCCACTGCGCCCGCTGTTCCCAGACGGTTTCTACAATGAAGTGCAGATCATCGCCACCGTGCTCTCGTGCGACCCCGAAATCGATCCGGACATTCCGGCCATGATCGGTGCTTCCGCCGCGGTCACGCTGTCCGGCCTGCCGTTTGAGGGTCCGATCGGCGCGGCGCGTGTCGGCTACATCGACGGCGCGTACGTCCTCAATCCGACCAAAACCGAACTGGTCACCTCGCAGCTCGACCTGATCGTCGCCGGCACAGAAACCGCGGTGCTGATGGTCGAATCCGAAGCGCAGGAATTGTCCGAAGACATCATGCTCGGCGCCGTCGTGTTTGGCCATGATGCACAACAGGCTGCCATCAACGCCATCCTCGAACTTGCCGACGAAGCCGGCAAGGATCCGTGGGACTGGAGTGCTCCGGTTCCGCCACAGGCGTTGATCGACCAGATCAGCGACATGGCGCTCAACGACATCAATGAAGCGTTCCGCATCAAGTCCAAGTCGACCCGCGCGGCAAAGCTCGACGAAATCAAGAGCCGTGTCGTTGCTGCCCTGTGTACCGATGCCGAAGGCGCCCCCGACAAGAACACCGTTGGTTCGCTGCTGTTCAACATCGAAGCCAAGACCGTGCGCGGCCAGATCCTCAATGGCGAGCCGCGTATCGATGGCCGCGACACCCGCACCGTGCGCCCGATTTCGATCCGTCCGACCGTGCTGCCGCGTACCCACGGTTCGGTCCTGTTCACCCGCGGCGAGACCCAGGCAATCGTGGTCGCCACGCTGGGTACCCTCAAGGAATCGCAGATCATCGACGCGCTGCAGGGCGAGTTCCGCGATCGCTACATGTTCCACTACAACTTCCCGCCCTATTCAACCGGTGAGACCGGCCGTGTCGGTTCGCCGAAGCGGCGTGAAATCGGTCATGGCCGGCTGGCGAAGCGCGCCCTGATCGCGGTCCTGCCGAGCGAAGAGGAATTCGGCTATTCGATGCGCGTGGTGTCGGAAATCACCGAATCGAACGGTTCTTCATCGATGGCCTCCGTCTGCGGCGGCTGTCTCGCACTGATGGACGCCGGCGTGCCGATCAAGGCGCACGTCGCCGGAGTCGCCATGGGCCTGATCAAGGACGGCAACCGTTTCGCCGTGCTGACCGACATCCTGGGTGACGAAGACCACCTCGGCGACATGGACTTCAAAGTGGCTGGCACCGAAAAAGGCGTCACCGCGCTGCAGATGGACATCAAGATCACCGGCATCACTAAGGAGATCATGGATGTTGCCCTCAAGCAGGCGCGCGATGGCCGCATGCACATCCTGGGGCTGATGAAAATCGCCGTGCCGGCACCGCGCGGCCAGTTGTCCCAGTACGCGCCGCAGATCATCAAGATCAAGATCAGCCCGGACAAGATCCGCGAAGTCATCGGCAAGGGCGGCGCGGTCATCCAGGCGCTCACGCGCGAAACTGGCACCCAGATCGACATCGATGACGAAGGCAACATCAGCATCGCCTGCGTCACGGCAGAGGCCGGTGAAGCTGCCCGCAAGCGCATCGAGGCAATCGTGGCCGAAGTCGAAGTCGGCAAGGTCTACGAGGGTCCGGTGATGCGCCTGCTGGACTTCGGCGCCATCGTGCAACTGCTGCCCGGCAAGGACGGCCTGCTGCATATCTCGCAGATCGCCCACGAGCGCGTCAATGCCGTCGGTGACCATCTCAAGGAAGGCCAGGTCGTCAAGGTCAAAGTGCTGGAAGCCGATGACAAGGGCCGCGTACGCCTGAGCATGAAAGCCCTGACCGAGGCTCCGCCGCGCGCACCGCGCAGCGAAGCGCCGGCGCCGGAAAGCGCTCCGCAGGAATAGGCGGGGTCGCAAACTGGACAAAAAGCGGCCTTCGGGCCGCTTTTTTATTTGCCGGCGCCAATTGCCCGTGGAGCCCTTCGAGCGTATACTTCGCGCTTCGCGTGAACGCTGAAACGGGGTGTAGCGCAGCCCGGTAGCGCGCCTGGTTTGGGACCAGGATGTCGTAGGTTCGAATCCTATCACCCCGACCAAAGCTGTTCACACACGAAACGCCGATCCGGATCCCGGATCACCAACATCGGCACCAGTTGCACTGAACGCGCCCGTAGCTCATCTGGATAGAGCACCGGCCTTCTAAGCCGGGGGTAACAGGTTC